>NZ_JAEKGB010000005.1:0-511939 GCF_016918385.1 Pseudomonas sp. ICBG1301 | reverse complement strand
CCTGTGTGACTATCCCTTGGGGAGGCTTGGACGGGGAATGACTCGCGTCCAAGCTTCAAATGTGTAAACGATGTCCCCGGTTTCAGATGTAAACGATGTCTACGGTTCTACACCCGCGCTGGGCGGCAAAGCCGCCCCAATCGCCGCGGTGTTTCAGAAAGACCGAAGCGCTTGGGATTAGGGCCGCTTCGCAGCCCATCGGGAGCAAGCCCCCTCCCACAGTGACAGTGTTAAGCCTTGACTGGCTGGTATTAGGGCTTGCCTCGCCCTCAACCCAGGCGCCGCGGTCTTTTTGAAGCGTCGTGGGAGGGCTCGTTGGGGCGGCTGCGCCACCCAGCGCGGGGCGAGCCCGCTCACTACAACCGGACGGGGTGGCCTGTGGTGGCTTATCATTGGCTACCTGACGACGTCGACCAAGGTTCTCCCCGGCATGCTGGCTATTTTCTTCACCACTCTCACCATCACGGCGCCGGTGTTTGCCATGCTGTTCCTCGGTGTGCTGCTCAAGCGCATCAACTGGATCAACGACAACTTTATCCACACTGCCTCGTCCCTGGTGTTCAACGTCACCATGCCGGCGCTGCTGTTCCTGGGCATCCTGCATGCCGACCTGCATTCGGCGCTCAAGCCGGGTTTGCTGATCTACTTTGCCGTTGCCACCTTGCTCAGCTTTGCATTGGCCTGGGGTTGGGCGATTGTTCGTTGCCCGCGTGAAGACCGGGGCATTTATACCCAGGGTGCGTTTCGTGGCAATAACGGGGTCATCGGCCTGGCGTTGGCCGCCAGCATGTACGGTGACTACGGCATTTCCCTGGGCGCTATCCTCGCGGCATTGGTGATCCTGTTCTACAACACGCTGTCGACCATCGTGCTGGCGGTGTATAGCCCGGTGATCAAGTCCGACCCGTGGAGCATCTGCAAAAGTGTGCTGGCCAACCCGTTGATCATCAGCGTGATTGCGGCCGCGCCGTTTGCGATGTTCAAGATCGGCCTGCCGGGTTGGCTGGAGTCTTGCGCCCGGTATTTGGCGGACATGACCCTGCCGCTGGCGCTGATCTGCATCGGTGGCACCTTGTCGCTGGCAGCGCTGCGCAAGAGTGGCAACATGGCGCTGAGCGCCAGCCTGGTAAAGATGCTCGGCTTGCCGCTGGTGGCGACGCTAGGCGCCTGGTTACTGGGCTTCCGGGGGCCGGAGCTGGGCATTCTGTTTCTGTACTTCGGCGCGCCGACGGCCGCTGCGAGTTTCGTGATGGCCAGGGCGGCCGAGGGCAATCATGAACTGGCGGCGGCGATTATCGTGATCACCACGCTGATGGCGGCGGTAACCACGAATATCGGGATCTTTGTATTGCAGGCAGGCGGCTGGATCTAACCTTCCTTCTGGTAGTTGTCGATGACTTCCTGGGCCGCACGAAACGCATCGATCGCCGCCGGCACCCCGGCATACACCGCGCAATGCAGCAGCGCTTCGCGAATTTCTTCGACGGTGCAGCCATTATTCAGTGCGCCCCGCACATGGCCTTTGAGCTCTTGCGGGCATTTGAGCGCGGTCAGGGCGGCGAGGGTGATCAGGCTGCGTGTCTTCAGGGGCAAGCCTTCGCGGTTCCACACGCTGCCCCATGCGTGCTCGTTGACGAAATCCTGCAACGGTTGGGTGAATTCGGTGGCATTGCCCAGGGCGCGTTCGACGAACGCGTCGCCCATGACTTGGCGACGCATTTCAACCCCGGGCTTTTTCTCATCGGTCATTGCGATTCCCTCTTGTGTTGACGACGCCAGGCCCGTAGCGATGTGAACAACAGCAACGCCACCAGCACCGGCAGGACGTAGTACAGCATCAATTGTTCGAGCTTATTGGCTAGGGGCATGCCGGTGGTGAACGCCATCACATGCAGGCCATACGCAAGGTACAGTCCCAGCAGAACGAGGCCTTCGGCGCGAGTGACGCGGTAACCGGTATAGAACACCGGCAAGCACAGGGTGATTGCGCCGAGCATCACCGGCAGGTCGAAGTCCAGGGCGTTGGGGGACACCGACAGTGGCGACGGTGCGATCAACGCCGTAAAACCCAGTACGCCCAGCAGGTTGAACAAATTGCTGCCAATCACGTTGCCCACGGCTATTTCCCGCTCGCCACGCAGGGCTGCAATCAACGAGGTGGCCAGGCACGGCAGAGAGGTACCGACGCCGATCAGCGTGAGGCCGATGATGCGTTCCGACAGGCCCAGGTCACCGGCCACATCCACCGCCGCGCCCAGCAGCAAATGCCCGGCCAGCACCAGCACCAGGAACCCGCCCAGCATCAGCAATACGCTACTCAGCCAAGGCGCTTTGGCCACGGTATCCCGTGTACGCGGGCGGCGTGAGTGGCGGGTCTGGTAATGCAACAGGCCCAGATAGCCCGCCAGGGCGGCGAGCAGCAGCAGGCCATCGAAGGGTGTCAGCGCTTCGTTGGCCGCCAGGGCAAAGACCAGCAGCCCGGCGAGGATCATGACCGGGATGTCCAGGCGAACCAACTGTCGTGACACTCGCAATGGAATGACCAGGGCGGACAAACCCAGGGTCACCAGGATGTTGAAGATGCTGCTGCCGATCACGCTACCCACGGCAATATCGGTGTTGCCGGCCACGGTGGCTTGCAGGCTGACGGTCATCTGCGGCGCGCTGCTGCCGAAGGCGACGATACTCAAGCCGATGATCAGCGGCCGTACCTTGAGGCTGGCGGCCAGGCGCACGGCGGCACGCACCAGGATTTCGGCACCGACGATCAGCAGCAGCAGGCCGCTGACCAGTTCGGCCAGGCTCCAGGGCGAGAGTGCGTTCAATCCGAAAATACTCAAGGCGGCCTCGATCAGTTGCTCATGGCTTGCACGCGAACCCGTGCGGTGCCGCTGCCCAGCATACCCAGTTGCTCGGCTGCCTTGCGCGATAGATCGATCAAGCGCCCCCGGGTATGCGGGCCACGGTCATTCACGCGTACCACCACGGACTTGTCGTTGGCGAGGTTGGTCACCCTGACCCGGGTGCCGAAGGGCAGGCGCCGATGGGCGGCCGTCAGGGCGTTCTGGTTGAAGGGTTCACCGCTGGCGGTTCTTTTGCCATGGTGCTTGGCACCGTAATAGGAGGCAGTGCCGGTTTCGTCGTAGCCGTTGGGGTCAATGAGGCCGCTGGCGCAACCGGTCAACAGGGAGAACAGGGCCAGGAGGCCGAATAGACGCTTCATTTCCAGGTATCCCCCTATCAAATGTGGGAGGGGGCTTGCCCCCGATAGCGGTGAGTCAGTCTATAAAATTGCTGACTGGCACACCCTCATCGGGGGCAAGCCCCCTCCTACAGGAGACCGAGCTCACCCGGTCTCTTCGTCGCTGTCAGCCTTCGAGCTTGCTTTTCAGCAGTTCGTTCACCTGTTGCGGGTTGGCCTTGCCTTTGGATGCTTTCATCGCCTGACCGACAAAGAAGCCGAACATCTTGCCGCGTTTGGCTTCGTCGGCCGCACGGTATTGTTCGACCTGCTCGGCGTTGGCCGCGAGCATTTCGTCGAGAACGGCGGAAATCGCACCGCTGTCGGTCACTTGCTTGAGGCCGCGCTGCTCGATGATCTCGTCGGCGCTGCCTTCGCCTGCGGCCATGGCTTCAAACACGGTCTTGGCGATTTTTCCGGAGATCGTGTTGTCCTTGATACGCAGCAGCATGCCGCCCAGTTGCTCGGCGGTGACCGGGGCTTCGTCGATTTCCAGGCCCTGTTTGTTCAACAGGCTGCCCAGCTCGACCATCACCCAGTTGGCCGCCAGTTTGGCGTCGCCGGCGATGCTCAGCACTTTCTCGAAGTAGTTGGCTTGTTCGCGGCTGGACGCCAGGACGCTGGCATCGTAGACCGACAGGCCGAACTGCTCCTGGAAGCGCTCGCGTTTCTGCTGCGGCAGTTCCGGCAGGGTGCTGCGGATGTCATTGAGGAACGAGTCCTCGAGCACGACCGGCAACAGGTCCGGGTCGGGGAAGTAACGGTAGTCGTTGGCTTCCTCCTTGCTGCGCATGGCGCGGGTTTCGTCTTTGTTCGGGTCGTACAGGCGGGTCTGCTGGATGACCTTGCCGCCGTCTTCGATCAGTTCGATCTGGCGACGCACTTCGCTGTTGATCGCCTTTTCGATGAAGCGGAACGAGTTGACGTTCTTGATCTCGCAGCGGGTGCCGAATTCGACCTGGCCCTTTGGACGGACCGACACGTTGCAGTCGCAACGCAGCGACCCTTCGGCCATGTTGCCGTCGCAGATGCCCAGGTAGCGCACCAGTGCGTGGATCGTCTTGACGTAGGCTACGGCTTCCTTGGCGCTGCGCATGTCCGGCTCGGACACGATCTCCAGCAGCGGCGTGCCGGCACGGTTCAAGTCGATGCCGGTGGCCCCCGGGAATTCTTCATGCAGGCTTTTGCCGGCGTCTTCTTCCAGGTGGGCGCGGGTTACACCGACACGTTTGATCGTGCCGTCTTCCAGGGGAATGTCCAGGTGGCCCTTGCCGACGATCGGCAGTTCCATCTGGCTGATCTGGTAGCCCTTGGGCAGGTCCGGGTAGAAGTAGTTCTTGCGCGCGAACACGTTGTGCTGGCCGATCTGGGCGTCAATCGCCAGGCCGAACATCACCGCCATGCGCACCGCTTCCTGGTTCAGCACCGGCAGTACGCCGGGCATGCCCAGGTCAACCAGGCTGGCCTGGGTGTTGGGCTCTGAGCCGAACGTGGTGGCGCTACCGGAGAAAATCTTCGATTGGGTGGCGAGCTGGGTATGAATCTCCAGCCCGATCACAACTTCCCATTGCATAGTGTTCTCCTCAGAAGCCGGTAGGGGTGCGAGTGTGCCAGTCAGTGTTCAACTGGTACTGGTGCGCCACATTGAGCAGGCGGCCTTCCTGGAAATACGGTGCGAGCAATTGCACGCCCACCGGCAGGCCGTCGACGAAACCGGCCGGCATGGACAGGCCAGGCAAGCCCGCGAGGTTGGCGGTGATGGTGTAGAAATCTTCCAGATACTCGGCGATCGGGTCGTTGTTCTTGGCGCCGATCTTCCAGGCCGGGTTAGGCGTGGTTGGGCCGAGAATCACGTCGACTTCATTAAAGGCGCTCATGAAGTCGTTCTTGATCAGGCGACGGATTTTTTGCGCCTTGAGGTAGTACGCATCGTAGTAACCAGCCGACAGCGCGTAGGCACCGACCATGATCCGGCGTTGTACTTCCACGCCAAAGCCTTCGCCACGCGAGCGCTTGTACAGGTCGGTCAGGTCTTTCGGGTTTTCGCAGCGGTAGCCGAAGCGCACACCGTCGAAACGCGACAGGTTGGAGGAGGCTTCCGCCGGGGCGATCACGTAGTAGGCCGGAATCGCGTGCTGGTTGTTCGGCAGGCTGATTTCCTTGATCACGGCGCCGAGCTTTTCCAGCTCCTTGATGCTGTTGTGCACCAGCTCGTTGATACGTGGGTCGAGGCCTGCGCTGAAGTATTCCTTCGGCACGCCGATACGCAGGCCCTTGATCGACGTATTCAGGCTGGCGCTGTAGTCCGGCACTGGCTCATCGATGCTGGTGGAGTCCTGTTTATCGAAGCCTGCCATGCCTTGTAACAAAATTGCGCAGTCTTCTGCAGTCCGAGCCAGCGGGCCACCCTGATCCAGGCTGGACGCGTACGCGATCATGCCCCAACGGGAAACACGACCGTAGGTCGGCTTCAGGCCAGTGAGGTTGGTGAACGCGGCAGGCTGGCGGATCGAACCGCCGGTGTCGGTGGCGGTGGCGGCCGGCAGGAAACGTGCGGCGACGGCCGCAGCCGAGCCCCCGGACGAGCCGCCGGGCACATGCTCCAGGTTCCACGGGTTTTTCACTGCGCCGTAGTAGCTCGACTCGTTGGCCGAGCCCATGGCGAATTCGTCCATGTTGGTCTTGCCCAGGGTTACGGCCCCGGCGGCGGCCAGCTTGGCGACTACGGTGGCGTTGTAGGGCGCCTTGAAGTTGTCGAGCATCTTCGAGCCGCAGCTGGTGCGGATGCCCTGGGTGCAGAACAGGTCTTTGTGGGCGATCGGTGCGCCCAGCAGTGCGCCTTGTTCACCGTTGGCGCGACGCTCGTCGGCGGCCTTGGCCTGGCTCAAGGCCAGTTCCTCGGTGAGGCTGATGAAGCTGTTGACCTTGGGATCGTGCTCGGCGATGCGCGCCAGCAGGGTCTTGGTCAGCTCTTCGGAAGAAAACTTTTTGTCGGCGAGACCGCGGGCGATCTCGGCCAGAGTCATGTGATGCATGAAAGGCTCTTTCCCTTTAGTCGATGACTTTCGGAACCAGATACAGGCCGTTTTCGACCGCTGGCGCGATGGACTGGTAAGCCTCGCGGTTATTGCGCTCGGTCACGACGTCTGCGCGCAGGCGCTGGCTTGCTTCCAGCGGGTGAGCCAGGGGCTCGATACCGTCGGTATTCACGGCCTGCATTTGGTCAACCAGCCCGAGAATGCTGTTCAGGGCTGCGGTGGTCTGTGGAAGATCGGCGTCATTCAGGCCAAGCGAGGCCAGATGCGCGATTTTTTCCACGTCGGAGCGTTCAAGCGCCATGGGATTCTCCAGTGGAAAACAGAACGGAGGGCGTCCGTGTGTTAGATTGTCGGAACACTACCGCATTTCTACGGTCATATGGCCGCGATTGTGGGGGTTGGTGCACAGAAAGTCGGCCAATTTAGCACATTGGCGCCTTGCCCAAAATCCCTGTCGTTGTTAGAGTTTGCCGCACTTTTTTACCCACGCGTTGCCTAGGGTCCCTTTCCCATGTTCAAGAAACTGCGTGGCATGTTTTCCAGCGATCTTTCCATTGACCTGGGCACTGCCAACACCCTTATTTACGTGCGCGAGCGCGGTATCGTCCTGAATGAGCCATCGGTTGTGGCTATTCGGACCCATGGTAATCAGAAAAGTGTCGTTGCCGTCGGCACCGAGGCCAAGCGCATGCTCGGCCGTACACCAGGCAATATTGCTGCCATTCGTCCGATGAAGGACGGCGTGATCGCCGACTTCAGCGTCTGCGAGAAGATGCTGCAGTACTTCATCAACAAGGTTCACGAAAACAGTTTTCTGCAGCCCAGCCCTCGCGTGCTGATCTGCGTTCCATGCAAGTCCACCCAGGTGGAACGTCGTGCCATCCGTGAATCGGCCCTGGGGGCCGGTGCCCGCGAAGTGTTCCTGATCGAAGAGCCTATGGCTGCCGCTATCGGCGCCGGCCTGCCGGTTGAGGAAGCGCGCGGTTCGATGGTGGTCGATATCGGTGGTGGTACCACTGAAATCGCCCTGATTTCCCTGAACGGTGTGGTGTATGCCGAATCCGTGCGCGTAGGCGGCGACCGCTTCGACGAAGCGATCATCACTTATGTACGTCGTAACTACGGCAGCCTGATCGGTGAATCCACCGCCGAGCGCATCAAGCAGGAAATCGGTACCGCTTACCCGGGCGGCGAAGTGCGCGAAGTCGATGTTCGCGGCCGTAACCTGGCCGAAGGCGTTCCACGTGCCTTCACCCTGAACTCCAACGAAGTGCTGGAAGCTCTGCAAGAGTCCCTGGCCACTATCGTTCAGGCAGTGAAAAGCGCCCTGGAGCAATCGCCGCCGGAATTGGCTTCCGATATCGCCGAGCGTGGCCTGGTGCTGACCGGTGGTGGCGCGTTGTTGCGTGACCTCGACAAGTTGCTGGCCCAGGAAACCGGTCTGCCGGTGATCGTCGCCGAAGACCCGCTGACCTGCGTTGCCCGCGGTGGTGGCCGTGCACTGGAAATGATGGATAAACACACCATGGACCTGCTCTCCAGCGAATAAGATCGCCAGGATGGTTCATGCTTCGTCGGCAGGCAGCACTTTGCAGTGCTGCCTGTTGGCGTTTATCTTCTTCAATCTGCATCCAGGCCGGTTAGATGCCGTATGAATAAAGAGAACATTTGCCTGGGAGGAGCGGCTTATTAAACCGCTTTTCGCCAAAGGCCCCTCATTGGGCGTGCGCTTATTGGTGCTGGTCGTGCTTTCGGTCGCGCTGATGGTGGTCGATGCCCGCTTTGCGCTGCTCAAGCCTGTGCGTAGCCAGATGTCGCTGGTGCTGATGCAGACCTACTGGATCACCGACCTGCCGCAACGTCTCTACCAGGGCGTGGCCAGCCAATTCGGCAGCCGCACCGAGCTGGTTGCCGAGAACGAAAAACTCAAGACTGAAAACCTGCTGCTGCAGGGGCGCCTGCAAAAGCTCGCGGCCCTTACCGAGCAGAACGTTCGGCTGCGCGAGTTGCTCAATTCTTCCGCACTGGTCAACGAGAAGGTCGAAGTGGCCGAGTTGATCGGCATGGACCCCAACCCGTTTACCCATCGCATCATCATCAACAAGGGTGAGCGCGACGGTGTGGTCCTTGGCCAGCCGGTGCTCGATGCCCGTGGCTTGATGGGCCAGGTGGTTGAGCTGATGCCCTACACCTCGCGGGTATTGTTGCTGACCGACACGACCCACAGCATCCCGGTGCAGGTCAACCGTAACGGCTTGCGTGCAATCGCCAGCGGCACCGGCAATCCGGAGCGCCTGGAACTGCGGCATGTGGCCGATACCGCCGACATCAAGGAAGGCGACCTGCTGGTCAGCTCCGGTCTCGGCCAGCGGTTCCCCGCCGGCTACCCGGTGGCGACGGTCAAGGAAGTGATCCACGATTCCGGCCAGCCGTTCGCCATTGTTCGCGCCGTGCCGACCGCTGCCCTCAACCGTAGCCGTTACCTGCTGCTGGTCTTCAGTGACAACCGCACGCCGGAAGAGCGTGCCAATGACGCCGCGCAGGCCCAAGAGGCGGAAGACAAGCAAAACGGTACGGCGCCGATCATTCCGGCGACGGTGCCGAAGCCCGCGTTCGTAGGGCCGCCTGCACCGGCAGCCGCTCCGGCGGCGCCCGTAGCAACCCCGGCCAAGCCGGCCGCCCACAGTGCGCGGCCAGCCAAACCGGCAGCAGCTAAACCACCGGCCGCGACGCCAGCCGCCAGGCCGGCGGCAACCACCCCGGCAACTACGCGGCAGAGGGAGGAATAATGGCCGGTACTCATTCGCGCAATGGCTGGATCGTCTGGCTAACCTTTGCTATCGGTTTGCTGCTCAGCGTGTCGCCACTGCCGCAGTTCATGGAGATCCTGCGCCCACTATGGCTGGCATTGCTGCTGGCCTTCTGGTCGCTGAACCTGCCGCACAAAGTGGGCATGGTCACTGCGATGTTTCTGGGCTTGGCGGAAGATGTGCTCTATGGCACTTTGCTTGGGCAGAACGCGTTGATCCTGACCCTGATTACCTTTCTGGTGCTGTCGTTGCAACAGCGTCTGCGCATGTTTCCGATGTGGCAGCAGTGCCTGGTGATCCTGGTGATCTTCGGCCTGGCGCAGTTGGTGCAACTATGGCTCAGCGCCTTGACCGGTAACCGCCAGCCAACCCTGGCATTGGTGTTACCGGCTCTGGTCAGTGCGCTACTGTGGCCCTGGATCAGTTTCGGCCTGCGCGGCCTGCGTCGTCGTTATAAAATCAATTGAATGGATTGCGAGGCTCTGCCTGGTTATCGAACTCTACAGGGAGAGTCTGGAATGAATTCGCTTTATCTGGCCTCGGGCTCTGCGAGGCGACGTGAACTGCTGACCCAGATCGGTGTGCCTTTCACCGTGGTCAGCGCCGCCATTGATGAAACCCCTCTTGCAAACGAACCCGCCGTTGCCTATGTCGAGCGTCTTGCGCGTGGCAAGGCCATGGCAGGTTTTGCTGCGCTTGAACATTCTTCCGGCGCTTGTGTGTTGGGTGCCGACACGGCTGTGATCGTCGACGGTCAGATCCTCGGCAAGCCGGTGGATCAAGCCGATGCGCTGGCGATGTTGCTGGCGCTTTCTGATCGCGAGCATGAAGTCCTAACCGCGATTGCTGTTACTGATGGGCTGCGCTGCGTAACCCAATGTGTAAGCAGCCGTGTACGTTTTCGCGGGGTTTCTGTCGAAGAGGCTACAACTTACTGGCACAGTGGCGAACCTCAGGACAAGGCGGGGGGCTATGCTATTCAAGGGTTGGGTTCGGTATTTGTGACCGGTCTCAATGGCAGTTATTCCGCCGTGGTCGGCTTGCCGGTGTGCGAAACCGCGCAACTGCTTGGCCAATTCGGCATACCCTGTTGGCAAAACCTCACCGTGCGCTGATCGCTTGACTCCAGCGCCCAGCCTTAAGCGATCGGCCACTATTGTGAAAACGCCTGAACGAGACCCAGCCATGAGTGAAGAGATTCTGATCAATATCACGCCGATGGAATCGCGCGTGGCGGTGGTAGAGAACGGTGTTCTGCAAGAAGTGCATGTCGAGCGCACCCAGAAGCGCGGGATCGTCGGCAATATCTATAAAGGCAAAGTGGTGCGCGTGTTACCGGGGATGCAGGCAGCGTTCGTCGATATCGGCCTGGACCGTGCTGCGTTTATCCATGCCTCGGAAATTTCCCTGCGCGAAGGCCCGGCGGTGGAAAGCATCAGTGCTCTGGTGCATGAAGGGCAGAGCCTGGTCGTGCAAGTCACCAAGGACCCCATCGGCTCCAAGGGCGCACGCCTGACCACCCAGCTATCGATTCCATCACGCTACCTGGTGTACATGCCCCGTACTGCCCATGTCGGCATCTCGCTGAAAATCGAAGACGAAGCCGAGCGTGAGCGCCTGAAAAAGGTCGTCAGTGATTGTGTGGCCGCTGAGGGCATCAAGGAAGCGGGTGGTTTTATCCTGCGCACGGCCGCCGAAGGCGCCGGCGCGGATGAGATCCTGATGGACATCCGTTACCTGCGACGTTTGTGGGACCAGATAGGCGCGCAGATCAAGACCGTAGGCGCACCAAGCGTCATCTATGAAGACCTGGGCCTGGCGCTGCGCACCCTGCGCGACCTGGTCAGCCCAAAGATAGAGAAAATTCGCATCGACTCGCGGGAAACCTTCCAGCGCACCACGCAGTTTGTTGCCGAACTGATGCCGGAAATTGCCGATCGCCTGGAACACTACCCTGGCGAACGTCCAATCTTTGACCTGTATGGCGTCGAAGATGAAATTCAGAAAGCCCTGGAGCGCAAGGTGCCACTCAAGTCCGGAGGCTATCTTGTGGTAGACCCGGCAGAAGCCATGACCACCATCGACGTGAATACGGGCGCGTTCGTAGGGCACCGCAACCTGGAAGAAACCATCTTCAAGACCAACCTCGAAGCGGCTACGGCGATTGCCCGCCAACTGCGCCTGCGCAACCTCGGTGGCATCATCATCATCGACTTCATCGACATGGAAGACGAAGAGCACCAGCGTCAGGTGTTGCGCACGCTGGAGAAGCAGCTGGAGCGCGATCACGCCAAGACCAATATCATCGGTATCACCGAGCTTGGCCTGGTGCAGATGACCCGCAAGCGTACCCGTGAAAGCCTTGAGCAGGTGCTGTGCGAGCCTTGCAGCAGTTGCCAGGGGCGCGGCAAGTTGAAGACTCCAGAAACGGTTTGCTACGAGATTTTCCGGGAAATCTTACGGGAGGCGCGAGCCTACCAGGCTGAAGGCTATAGAGTGCTCGCCAACCAGAAAGTGGTCGATCGATTGCTGGATGAGGAGTCCGGTAACGTCGCGGAGCTGGAAGGTTTTATCGGGCGCACCATCCGTTTTCAGGTTGAAACCATGTATTCCCAGGAACAATACGACGTGGTGCTGCTCTGATCCCCATTCGCTTTCTTTCCGTGAGACCGGCAGGCCATGATCTGCCGTCCGCCAACTGCCTTGAGGGTCGCCTGACATGGAGCGTCTGATACGCTTTTTTGCCGCTTTGACCCGTTGGGGCCTGGGCCTCTGTGCGCTGCTGCTGGTAATGGCGGCGGTCTACGTGAGCCTGGGTCGTGAACTGACGCCGCTGGTGGCCGAATACCGTGCGCAAGTTGAGGCCAAGGCCCAGGCCGCGGTTGACATGCCCCTGCACATTGGCAGCCTCGAGGGGCGCTGGAGTGGCTTCGCCCCGGTATTGCTGGCCCACGACGTGATGGTCGGTGAGGGCAGCAGCGCCCTGCGCCTGGATCAGGTCGAAGTGGTGCCGGATATCTGGGCCAGCCTGATGGCCCTTGAAGTGCGCATCGCCCATCTGCAAGTCAGTGGGCTGCAATTGAGCGTCAAGGAAGACAAGGACGGTCACTGGGCCTTGCAAGGTCTGCCGGTACGGGATGAACAGCCACTGGACCCCGGGCAGTTGTTGACGCGCATGCAAATGGTCAAGCGCGTGTCGCTGTTGGATAGCCAGGTCACCCTCCAGCCGTTCGATCAGGCGCCGCTGACCATGACTTACGTCGGTTTGAGCCTGCACACCGGCATGACTCGGCAACGATTGGATGCACGCTTGACGTTGCCTGATGGTCAACCGCTTGCCGTCAGCCTGCGCAGCCGCATTCGCGCCAGCCAATGGCAAGACGCCGAAGTCGAAGCCTATCTCAGCCTGCCCCAGAGCGACTGGGCCAAATGGATTCCCGCGAAGTTGACCCGGCAATGGAAGCTCACGCAGTTCCAGGCCGGCGGTGAGTTCTGGTTGAGCTGGGGCAAAGGTACTGTCCAAAGTGCTGCTGTGCGTCTCAATTCTGCGCAAGTGAAGGGCAGCTATGCCGATCGCAAGCCTGTGCATATCGAAAATCTGGCCCTGACCGCTTATCTGCAACGCAGTGATAGCGGCCTTAAGGTGCTGTTCGATTCGCTCGCGATGAACCTGGGCGATACCCGCTGGGAATCGCACATGCAATTGCAGCAAACCCTGGCCACGGACAAGGACCAGGAGGTCTGGAAGCTCCAGGCCGATCGCCTCGATCTGACGCCTATCACCCCCTTGTTGAATGCCTTGGCGCCGTTGCCGGAAGGCTTCGCCAAGACCCTGGAGCATCTGAAGGCCACGGGGGTACTGCGTAATGTACTGGTGGATCTGCGCCCCCAGGACACCACCGACCAGAAAGTCAGCTTCGCCGCCAACCTTGAGCGCATCGGCTTTGATGCTTATTTCGGTGCGCCGGCCGCGCGTAACGTGTCCGGTAGTATCAGCGGCGACCTGGGCCATGGCGAATTGCGCATGGACAGCAAAGACTTTTCCCTGCATCTGGACCCGATCTTCGCCAAGCCTTGGCAGTACATCCAGGCCAATGCGCGACTGACCTGGAAGCTGGATAAAGAAGGCTTCACCCTGATAGCGCCTTACATCAAGGTGCTGGGCGAGGAAGGCAAAATCGCTGCCGACTTCCTGATTCGCCTGCATTTCGACCATAACCAGGAAGACTACATGGACCTGCGGGTCGGCATGGTTGATGGTGATGGTCGCTTCACCCCCAAGTATCTGCCCGCCGTACTCAGCCCGTCGCTGGATGAGTGGTTGCGCACAGCGATTCTCAAAGGGGCGGTTGACCAGGGTTTCTTCCAGTACCAGGGCTCGCTGAACCACGACGCGCTGCCGGCTTCGCGCAATATCAGCCTGTTCTTCAAGGTGCATGATGCCGAGTTGGCGTTCCAGCCGGGCTGGCCTCATGTGGGCAAGGTCGACGGTGAAGTGTTCGTCGAGGAGAGCGGTGTGCGTATTCTGGCCAGCAAGGGCCAGTTGCTCGACACCAAGGTCAAGGATGTCTATGTCAATATTCCCCACGCTCCTGCCGGCCAGGACAGTCACCTGCTGCTGACCGGAGGGTTTGCCGGTGGCCTGGGTGATGGTCTGAAAATCCTTCAGGAAGCGCCGATAGGCACCGCCTCGACCTTCGCCGGTTGGAAAGGCGAGGGCGATCTGCAAGGCAGCCTGGACCTGGATGTTCCGTTGGCCAAGGGGACCGACCCCAAGATCGTGGTGGACTTCAAGACCGACAAGGCCCGCCTGCAACTGGCCGAGCCGCCACTGGACCTGACCCAGCTCAAGGGTGACTTCCGCTTCGACAGCGCCAAGGGCCTGAGCGGCCAGAACATTTCGGCGCAGGCGTTCGACCGTCCCATCACCGCGCAGATTGTTGCCGATGGCAAGCCCGGCAATATCAGCACCCGCGTGACCGCCAAAGGCCAGGTCACGGTCAAGCGTCTGACGGATTGGTTGAAGGTCAGCCAGCCATTACCGGTTTCCGGCGACATACCTTACCAACTGCAGCTGACCCTGGACGGCGCTGACAGCCAACTCATGGTCAGCTCCAATATGAAGGGCGTTGCAGTAGATTTGCCCGCCCCCTTTGGCATGCCAGCCAGCCAGGGCCGTGACAGCGTCTTTCGCATGACTTTGCAAGGTGCCGAGCGCCGCTATTGGTTCAGTTACGGCGAGTTGGCGAATTTCACTTTTGCGGCGCCACCCGACAAGCTCAATGACGGTCGCGGCGAGTTGTTCCTCGGCGATGGCAACGCGTTATTGCCCGCGAACAAAGGCCTGCGCATTCGCGGGGTGCTGTCGGAACTGGATATCGACCCATGGAAAAAACTGGTTAACCGTTACGCGGGCAACGATCCGGGCGGCAGTGCCAAGCAACTGCTCAGTGGTGCCGATTTCAAGGTGGGGAAGCTGACCGGCCTTGGCTCCCAGTTGGATCAAGTCAGCCTGCAGCTCGACCGCAAGCCCGCCGCGTGGGGCTTGCAGCTCGACAGCCAGCAGGCCAAAGGCACGGTGAACCTGCCGGACGCCAAGGGCGCGCCGATTGCGATCAGCCTGCAGTACGTGAAATTGCCTGCGGTGGACCCAACGGTACAGGCGGACGAAAACGCTCCTGACCCGCTGGCTGATATTGATCCCAAGGATATTCCGGCACTGGATATCGCCATCGACAAGCTGTTCCAGGGGCCGGACCTCGTGGGGGCCTGGTCGCTGAAGATCCGGCCGACCGCCAAGGGCCTGGCGTTTACCGACCTGGATCTGGGCCTCAAGGGCATGCTGCTCAAGGGCGCCGGTGGCTGGGAAGGTGCGCCAGGGGCCAGTTACAGTTGGTACAAAGGGCGCCTGGATGGCAAGAATATCGCCGATGTGCTGAAGGGCTGGGGCTTTGCGCCGACGGTGACCAGCGAGGACTTCCACCTGGACGTGGATGGCCGTTGGCCGGGTTCACCGGCGTGGGTCGGGCCCAAGCGCTTCTCCGGTAGCCTCGATGCCTCGTTCCGTAAAGGTCAATTTGTGGAAGTGGAGGGCGGCGCCCAGGCGTTGCGGGTGTTCGGCCTGTTGAACTTCAACTCCATCGGTCGTCGTTTGCGCCTGGACTTCTCGGACCTGCTCGGCAAGGGCTTGAGCTATGACCGAGTCAAGGGGTTGCTGGCGGCCAGTGACGGAGTCTTCGTGACCCGTGAGCCGATCACCATGACCGGGCCGTCGACCAATCTGGAACTCAACGGCACCCTGGACCTGGTGGCTGACCGCGTGGACGCCAAGTTGCTGGTGACTTTGCCTGTGACCAACAACCTGCCCATTGCGGCGCTGATTGTCGGTGCGCCGGCCATTGGGGGGGCGTTGTTTCTGATCGACAAATTGATCGGTGACCGTGTTTCGCGCTTCGCCAGCGTGCAATACAAAGTGGAAGGGCCTTGGAAAGACCCGAAAATCACGTTCGACAAACCATTTGAAAAACCAAACTGAGAGACTGTGGAGTAGCATGGCCCTATGCCAATCATGGAGTGTGGGCCCATGTCCTTTGCGGTAATTCAAATGGTCAGCCAAAGTGATGTGCTGACCAACCTGATCCAGGCCCGACGCTTGCTGGAACAAGCGGCGATGGGCGGTGCGACGCTTGCCGTGCTGCCGGAAAACTTCGCGGCCATGGGGCGTCGTGATGTGGCCGATATCGGTCGCGCCGAGGCCTCGGGTGAAGGCCCGATCCTGCCGTGGTTGAAACAGGCAGCCCGCGACCTCACCTTATGGATAGTGGCCGGTACATTGCCATTGCCACCCGAGGGCCAGCCGAATGCCAAGCCCAACGCCTGCTCGCTACTGATCGACGATCAGGGCCAGATCGTCGCCCGTTACGACAAGCTGCACTTGTTCGATGTCGATGTCGCCGATGCCCGTGGTCGTTATCGGGAGTCTGACGACTATGCTTTCGGTGGCAAAGTGGTGGTGACGGATACACCGGTGGGTCGACTGGGGCTGACCGTGTGTTATGACCTGCGTTTCCCCGAGCTGTACAGTGAGTTGCGCGCAGCGGGCGCAGAGCTGATCAGCGCACCCTCGGCTTTTACTGCGGTGACGGGAGCGGCGCATTGGGACGTATTGATTCGCGCACGCGCCATCGAGACGCAGTGCTACGTGCTGGCGGCCGCACAAGGCGGCGTGCACCCCGGGCCGCGGGAAACCTTTGGACATGCGGCGATTATCGACCCTTGGGGGCGAGTGCTGGCACAACAGGATCAAGGCGAAGCGGTGTTGTTGGCCGAGCGCGATAGCAGTGAACAGGCGTCGATACGGGCGCGCATGCCGGTGGTGAACCATCGGCGCTTTTTCTCGCAGGGCGCCCAGCGGCCTGCTTCAGAATGATGAATTTAAGGCCAAACCTATGAGCGAGTTGTTGTCCTCAGTCAGTGAACACCTCCTGGCACCCGGTGGCGTGACCATCGAAAGCTTGCAAACCGTGCTGGGCGATCTGGCCGGGCCGGGCATCGACGCCGCCGACCTGTATTTCCAGGGGCAGATTTCCGAGTCGTGGGCTCTTGAAGACGGCATCGTCAAGGAAGGCAGCTTTAACCTGGACCAAGGGGTCGGCGTGCGCGCGCAATCGGGTGAGAAAACCGGTTTTGCCTACAGCAACGCAATCACCCTGGAAGCCCTGGGCCTGGCAGCCCGTGCGGCGCGTTCGATCTCTCGTGCCGGTCAAAACGGCACGGTACAGGCGTTCAGCACCCAGGATGTGGCGCAGCTCTACGCACCGGATAACCCTTTGGAAGTCATCAGTCGTGCAGAAAAGGTTGAGCTGCTCAAGCGTGTCGACGCGGCCACCCGAGCTCTGGACCCGCGCATTCAGCAGGTGACCGTGAGCATGGCCGGTGTGTGGGAGCGCGTCCTGGTGGCGTCCACCGATGGTGGGCTGGCGGCGGATGTGCGGCCGTTGGTACGTTTCAATGTCAGCGTGATCGTCGAGCAGAACGGCCGTCGCGAGCGCGGCGGCCATGGCGGCGGCGGGCGTACCGACTACCGCTATTTCCTGGCTGACGACCGTGCCATGGGCTACGCCCGGGAAGCGCTGCGCCAGGCATTGGTCAACCTGGAGGCCATTCCGGCACCAGCGGGGACTTTGCCGGTGGTACTGGGTTCGGGTTGGTCCGGGGTTTTGCTGCACGAAGCGGTGGGCCATGGGCTGGAAGGCGACTTCAACCGTAAAGGTAGCTCCGCCTACAGCGGACGCATGGGCGAGAGGGTGGCTTCCAAACTATGCACCATCGTCGATGACGGCACCCTGGCCGGCCGCCGTGGCTCGCTGAGTGTTGATGATGAAGGTACACCGACCGAGTGCACCACCCTGATCGAGAACGGCGTACTCAAAGGCTATATGCAAGACAAACTCAACGCGCGCCTGATGGGTGTGGCACGTACCGGCAACGGCCGCCGCGAATCCTATGCGCACCTGCCGATGCCGCGCATGACCAATACCTACATGCTGGGAGGCGAAAGCGACCCGGCGGAAATCATCGCTTCGGTGAAACGTGGGATCTACTGCGCCAACCTCGGCGGCGGCCAGGTGGATATCACCAGCGGCAAGTTTGTGTTTTCCACCAGCGAGGCGTACCTGATCGAGGACGGCAAGATTACCGCGCCGGTCAAGGGGGCGACGTTGATTGGTAACGGGCCGGAGGCCATGAGCAAGGTGTCGATGGTCGGTAATGACCTGTCGCTGGACAGTGGCGTCGGTACGTGCGGGAAGGATGGGCAGTCGGTGCCGGTGGGTGTCGGCCAGCCCACGCTGAAAATTGATGCGATTACCGTCGGGGGTACGGGGTCGTAAGCCGGGGAGCTTCGGGTGGCGAAGATCGCCACCCGGGGAAGAGGATCAGCGCAGGCCGCGCTGCGTCTCATCCAGCTCACGGATGTACTTGAAGATTTTACGGCTGGTGGCCGGCGCCTTGTTGTGCGCCAGTTCATGTTGGGCCTGACGGATCAGGGAACGCAGTTGCTGGCGATCCGCTTCCGGGTAGTCCACCACGAATTTCTCCAGCACGGCGTCGTCGCCCGATATCAGGCGGTCACGCCAACGTTCCAGGTTATGGAAGCGTTCGTTGTACTGGCGAGTGGAGGCATCGGTTTGATCAAGCAAGGCCAGAATCGCGTCAGTATCTTGATCGCGCATCAGCCTGCCGATAAACGCGATATGCCGTTTACGCGCGATATTCGCGGTGTGCTTGGGCGCATCCGCCAGCGCCCGGCGCATTTCGTCGGTCAGTGGCAGTTTCGCAATCAAGTCTTTCTTGAGCGTTGTAAGGCGCTCGCCAAGGTCAACCAGAGCATGCAGCTCGCGTTTGACCTGGGATTTGCTTTTCTCCCCATCGAGGGAGTCGTCGTAAGAATCAACCATGGTGGCAGTCCGCAAAGAAACGCCGCCATGATAACCAGTCGGGGGCCGCTTGTCCGGCCCGGTCGCTCGATGGCCTTAACCGAAAGCAGAATTTGAGTGGAGAAAACCATGAGTGCAGCCCAAAGCGTCGGTCCGCAAGCTTTACCGGCACTGCAGGAACAAGTCGAGCAGATCCTTGCCGAGGCCAAGCGCCAGGGGGCCAGCGCCTGTGAGGTGGCGGTGTCGCTGGAGCAAGGGCTGTCTACGTCGGTGCGTCAGCGCGAAGTGGAAACCGTCGAGTTCAACCGCGATCAGGGGTTTGGCATTACTTTGTATGTGGGGCAACGCAAGGGCTCGGCCAGCACGTCGGCCAGCGGCCCGGAGGCGATTCGCGAGACCGTCGCGGCTGCCTTGGCCATCGCCAAGCACACCTCTGAAGATGAAAGCTCGGGGTTGGCCGACAAAGCGTTGATGGCTAAGGACTTGAAGGATTTCGACCTGTTCCATGCCTGGGATATCACGCCTGAGCAAGCGATCGAGCAGGCGCTGAAGTGCGAAGCGGCTGCGTTTGACGCTGATGCCCGCATCAAGAACGCCGATGGCACCACCTTGAGTACGCATCAGGGCTGCCGCGTTTACGGTAACAGCCACGGTTTTATCGGTGGTTACGCGTCCACCCGTCATAGTTTGAGCTGCGTGATGATCGCCGAAGCCAATGGTCAGATGCAGCGTGATTACTGGTACGACGTGAATCGCCAGGGCGATCTGCTGGCGGACCCGGTCAGTATCGGCCAGCGCGCTGCACAACGCGCCGCCAGCCGTCTGGGTGCGCGCCCGGTGCCGACCTGTGAAGTGCCGGTGCTGTTTTCGGCGGAACTGGCTGGGGGGTTGTTCAGCAGTTTCCTGGGGGCGATTTCCGGCGGCAACCTGTACCGCAAGTCCTCGTTCCTTGAAGGCGCAATCGGCCAGAAGCTGTTCCCTGAGTGGATGACCATCGATGAGCGCCCGCACCTGATGCGTGCCATGGGCAGTTCGGCGTTCGATGGTGATGGCCTGGCGACGTATGCCAAGCCGTTTGTCGAGAAGGGCGAGCTGGTGTCCTACGTGCTGGGCACTTACGCCGGGCGCAAGCTTGGCTTGCCGAGTACTGCCAACTCCGGTGGCGTGCATAACCTGTTTGTGACTCACGGTGCCGAAGACCAGGCTGCCTTGCTGCGTCGTATGGGCCGGGGCCTGCTGGTGACCGAGTTGATGGGCCATGGTTTGAATATGGTGACGGGTGATTACTCTCGAGGCGCGGCGGGTTTCTGGGTGGAAAACGGTGAGATTCAGTTCGCCGTCCAGGAAGTGACCATCGCCGGCAATATGCGTGACATGTTCAAGCAGATCGTGGCAGTGGGTAATGACTTGGAGCTGCGCAGCAACATTCGCACGGGGTCGGTACTGATCGAGCGGATGACCGTCGCCGGCAGCTGATCACACAACGCTTCATAAAAAAGCACGCCATCCCGAAGATGGCGTGCTTTTTTTTGGCTATGTAAAAGTCGAACTGAATTTCTCGTCTTGTTTTGATTCTTAATATCATTTAATAATGAATATCATTATCGAGCGAGTGTAGATCATGAGTTCTGTCCTGCATGAGGATCCGTACCTGGAAAGCTGGCGCTGGATGAGCCGTCAGATCCGCTGCGGCCTTGATCCCAATGAGCCTCGCCTGATCGAACATTACCTCAGCGAAGGCCGATACCTGGCGTGCTGCACTGCGACCCATCCGTGGACGATCGCCGAAACCTCATTCCGTCTCTTGATCGATACCGCCAGTGATATCGCCTTGCCATGGCACTGGCGATCCCTGTGCCTGGATCAGGCATGGCGCCCATTGCGTGACCTGGAAAAACTCTCCCGCTGCGCCTGCCGCCTCAAGCGCTGGCAGACCTTTGCCTGGCAATTGGCGACCTGCCAATTGCTGCCATCACTTTCTCACTCTGACCTGGTGCAAGGATCTAACGATGAGTAACACCCGTACCGAACGCGACAGCATGGGCGAACTTCAAGTGCCTGCCGACGCCTTGTATGGCGCGCAGACCCAGCGCGCGGTGAACAATTTCCCAATCAGTCACCAGCGCATGCCGGCGCAATTCATTCGGGCCTTGATCCTGGCCAAGGTGGCTGCCGCCAAGGTCAATGTCGACCTCAAACAGATCAGCGAAGCACAGGGCAAGGCCATCGTCGATGCCGCCCAAGGCTTGCTCGAAGGTGATTTCATGCCGCACTTCCCGGTGGATATCTTCCAGACCGGGTCCGGCACCAGTTCCAACATGAATGCCAATGAAGTGATTGCAACTCTGGCCACCCGCTTGCTCGGTGAGGTAGTCAACCCCAACGATCATGTCAACTGCGGCCAGAGCAGCAACGACATCATCCCGACCACTATCCATGTCAGCGCCGCGTTGGTGCTGCATGAGCAAACGTTGCCAGCCCTGCTGCATCTGGTTCAGGTGATCGAGCAAAAGGCCGAAGCCGTCCATCCCTTCATCAAGACCGGCCGCACCCACCTGATGGACGCCATGCCGGTGCGCATGAGCCAGGTGCTCAACGGCTGGGCGCAGCAACTCAAGGCCAATATCGGGCATTTGCAGGACTTGCTGCCAAGCTTGCAGGCCCTGGCTCAAGGAGGCACGGCTGTCGGCACCGGGATCAACGCACACCCGGAGTTCGCTGCACGTTTCAGCCAGCAACTGAGTGGTTTGACCGGCGTGAAATTCACGCCAGGCAAGAACCTGTTTGCCCTGATCGGCTCCCAGGACACTGCCGTCGCCGTTTCCGGTCAATTGAAAGCCACCGCCGTCTCACTGATGAAAATCGCCAACGACCTGCG
This sequence comes from Pseudomonas sp. ICBG1301, assembly GCF_016918385.1. NCBI lineage: Bacteria > Pseudomonadati > Pseudomonadota > Gammaproteobacteria > Pseudomonadales > Pseudomonadaceae > Pseudomonas > Pseudomonas sp. ICBG1301. The sequence goes on along the minus strand of NZ_JAEKGB010000005.1, from coordinate 490,535 downwards.
CTGGATGAACTCCGGTCCCCTCGCCGGGCTTGGCGAAATCGAGCTGGAAGGGCTGCAGCCGGGCTCCTCGATCATGCCGGGCAAGGTCAACCCGGTGATCCCGGAGGCGACCGCCATGGTGGCCGCGCAAGTGATTGGCAATGACTCGGTGATTACCGTCGCCGGCCAGTCGGGCAACTTCGAGCTGAACGTGATGCTGCCGATCATCGCCCAGAACCTGCTCAGCAGCCTTGAATTGCTGGCCAATTCCAGCCGATTGCTGGCGGACAAAGCTATCGCCAGCTTCAAGGTCAATGAGGCCAAGCTCAAGGAAGCGCTGTCGCGCAATCCGATCCTGGTCACCGCGCTCAACCCGATCATTGGTTACCAGAAGGCCGCCGAAATCGCCAAAAAAGCCTATCAACAAGGCCGACCGGTGATTGACGTAGCCCTTGAACACACTGACTTGCCCCGTAGTCAGCTGGAAATGCTGCTGGACCCGGAAAAACTCACGGCCGGTGGCGTGTAATCACCGACTCTGCTTTGGAGGCTCACCATGGAGCACTGGAAACGCACAATCGAACGCGCCAATCGCTGCTTTATGCAGGGTGAGTTGGTCGACGCTCGCGAGGCCTATTTGCAAGCCCTGGCCCTGGCTCAAGTGCTGTTTGAGCGCTGGGCGGACGCCGAAGAAGCAGTGGCGGCCTGCGTCATTTCCCATCACAACCTGGCAGATCTGCACCTGCGCCTGAACCAGCCGGAAGAAAGCGCGGAATACCTCTGCGCCATTCACCAACGCCTGTTGCAGACCCTGCAGGACCCGCGTCTGAGCCCGCAGTTGCGCGAGGCGGCGCTGCGCCAGAGCAGCAAGACCTATGTCGAGTTGTTGAATTTCATCAGCGATCACGGTGAATACCCACGTACTCATCGCTTGTTGGGCGGCGCTGCGACGCAACCGGATGCGTCGACCCGCAACAACCCTTATTACGGAGCGCATTGATATGACCTACACCTTGCCTGCCTTGCCTTATGCCTACGATGCCCTCGAGCCGCATATCGATGCACAGACCATGGAAATTCACTACACCAAGCATCACCAGACTTATATCAACAACCTCAACGCGGCGGTTGACGGGACTGAGTTCGCGGGCTGGCCGGTAGAGAAACTGGTGTCCAGCGTCCAGCAATTGCCTGAAACACTGCGCGCGGCAGTGATCAATCAGGGCGGCGGTCATGCCAACCACTCGCTGTTCTGGGCAGTGATGTCACCCAAGGGCGGCGGCCAGCCCGAGGGCGTGCTGGGCCGGGCTATCGACGAGCAATTGGGCGGCTTTGAGCGTTTCAAGGAAGCCTTTACCAAAGCCGCGCTGACCCGTTTCGGCAGTGGCTGGGCCTGGCTCAGTGTCACTCCAGGCAAGACCCTGGTGGTGGAGAGCAGCGGCAATCAGGACAGCCCGTTGATGAGCGGCAATACGCCGATCCTCGGCCTGGATGTCTGGGAGCACGCCTACTACCTGCAGTATCAGAACCGTCGCCCGGAATACATCAATGCCTTCTACAGCGTCATCAACTGGCCGGAAGTCGCCGCTCGTTATCAGGCTGCCTTGGCCTGACACTCACCTCCCTATAACAAGATCCAAGGGTGACCAATGGGCACTGAAACACTGACGATCGGCAGCGGGCGCCTGTTTCGCTATGCGTTTGGCTCGCTGCTGCTATTGGCAGGTACTGCGTTGCTGGTGGCCCATGGGCTGGCCTGGCTGGGCCTGGAACCACGCATTCTGCGTGCCCTGCAGGGCGGGGCGATCTGTGCGCTTGGCACGGCGTTGGGGGCGGTCCCGGTGCTGGTGATTCGGCGCATGCCGGTCGCACTGAGTGATTCCCTGCTGGGATTTGGTGCGGGGGTGATGTTGGCGGCGACCGCGTTCTCGTTGGTCGTGCCGGGTATCTCTGCCGCCCAGAACCTCGGGCTATCGCCCTGGGGCGCGAGCGGATTGATCAGCTTCGGCATCATGCTGGGTGCTTTCTGGCTGTATCTGGTTGATCGCAAGGTTTCTGGTGCCAGCCCCGAAATATTGGTGGGGACACCGGACAAGCCGGTAATCCCGCCGCGTATCTGGCTATTTGTGTTCGCGATCATTGCCCACAACATTCCGGAAGGTATGGCGGTGGGCGTCTCCGCTGGGGGTGGCGTACCCGATGCCGACAGTTTGGCCATGGGCATTGCCCTGCAGGACGTGCCTGAAGGTCTGGTGATAGCGCTGGTATTAGCGGGGGCAGGGATGTCACGGTTCAAGGCATTCTTGATCGGTGCTGCATCCGGGTTGGTCGAGCCTGTCTTTGCCGTGCTTTGCGCATGGCTGGTAAGCCTGGCCGAGGTGCTGTTGCCATTGGGGCTGGCGTTGGCCGCCGGTGCGATGTTGCTGGTGGTAACCCATGAAGTGATCCCCGAATCGAGGCGCAATGGTCACGAAAAGCTCGCCAGCCTGGGGCTGTGTATCGGGTTTTGCCTGATGATGGTCATGGATACTGCGTTGGGGTGAAGCCGTTTCAGCTCCACGCAGTTTTCAACGGGTGGGTTTACTCACCCTCATCAAAGTAGTTGTTGATCAACTTCACCAAGGCGTCCATCGCTTCCTGTTCCTGCTCGCCTTCCGTCTTCAGGTGGATCCGGGTGCCCTTGCCGGCAGCCAGCATCATCATGGCCATGATGCTTTTGCCATCGACCATCGATTCCGGGGTGCGGCCGGCGCGAATCTGGCAGGGGAACTGCCCGGCAACGCCGACGAATTTGGCGGAAGCCCGGGCGTGCAAGCCGAGCTTGTTGATGATTTCAATTTCCAGAGCGGGCATCGCGGGGGTGTTCCTTTCAGCTAAGGTCGCGGTGGCGAACCTGGACGTTCTTGAGGGTGTGTTGCAAAACCTGGCCCAGTCGTTCGGTCAAATAGACAGAGCGGTGATGGCCGCCGGTGCAACCAATGGCAATCGTGACATAGGCCCGATTGCTCGCGGCGAAGCGCGGCAACCATTTAAGCAGGTAAGTAGAGATATCCTGGAACATATCCTCTACATCCGGCTGTGCTGCAAGGTAGTCGATAACGGGTTGATCCAGCCCGGACTGGTCGCGCAGCTCTGGCTTCCAGTAGGGGTTAGGCAAGCAGCGGACATCGAACACCAGGTCGGCATCCACCGGCATGCCGCGCTTGAAGCCGAACGACTCCACGAGAAACGCGGTGCCGGGCTCGGGCTGGTTCAACAGGCGCAGCTTGATCGCGTCGCGTAGTTGGTACAGGTTGAGGCTGGTGGTGTTGATCTTCAGGTCGGCGAGGTCAATGATCGGCCCCAGCAACGTGGTTTCGTCCTCAATGGCTTCAGCCAGAGATCGATGTGGGCTGCTGAGCGGATGACGTCGACGGGTTTCCGAGAAGCGTTTGAGCAGCGTCTCTTCGTCGGCATCCAGATACAGCACGTCGCAATGAATGTGCTTGGCGCGTACTTCCTCGAGCAACTCCGGGAAGCGGGAGAGGTGGCTGGGCAGGTTGCGGGCGTCAATCGATACGGCCACCAACGGTTGCGCCAGTTCGGTATGGATCAACGCACGTTCCGCCAATTCAGGCAGCAGACCGGCGGGTAAGTTGTCGATGCAATAAAAACCGTTGTCCTCAAGAACATTGAGGGCGGTGCTTTTACCTGAGCCGGAACGGCCGCTGACGATGATCAAACGCATGATTACTGCCCGTTTTGTTCATCCAGGACAACCTGATAGAGCGCCTCGTTGCTGCTGGCGCTGCGTAGTTTGTCGCGTACTTCCTTGCGGTCGAGCATGCTGGCGATCTGCCGAAGCAGTTCCAGGTGTGCGTCGGTGGCAGCCTGTGGGACCAGTAGCACGAACAGCAGGTCGACCGGGGCGCCGTCGATGGCGTCGAAATCGATGGGTGCTTCCAGGTGTAGCAGGGCGCTCACGGGAGCTTCGCAACCTTTGAGTCGGCAGTGCGGAATGGCGATGCCATTGCCAAAACCGGTAGAGCCGAGTTTTTCACGGGCAACCAGCGCCTCGAAGACATCCTGCATCTCCAGATCCGGCACTTCGCGGCTGATCAGGTTGGCAATTTGTTCGAGGGCTTTTTTCTTGCTGCCGCCCGGCACGTTCACAAGGGAACGGCCGGGGGTCAGGATGGTTTCAAGTCGGATCATGGGAGGGGAGTTAGCGACCTGTACCTTGCATCAGGTGCAGATTCTTTTCCTTATGCTTTATGAGTTGGCGGTCGAGCTTGTCGTAGAGCGAGTCGATCGCCGCGTACATGTCTTCATGTTCCGCATTGGCGACGAGCTTGGCATTCGGTACGTGCAGGGTGGCCTCGATTTTCTGCTTGAGCTTATCGACCTCCATGATGACCTGCACGTTGGTGATCTTGTCAAAATGCCCCGCAAGCTTGTTCAGCTTGCTTTCGGTGTATTCACGCAGGGGTTTGGTGACTTCCAGCTGGTGTCCACTGATGTTGACTTGCATACAGCTTCTCCTTCGTTGCCAGTGCATAAAGCGGCAGGCCGGGGTGCCTGCCACTGGAACGCTGTGGCCCGCCCGTCACATCAAACGCTTACGCTCGCTGGAAGGCGCGATCCCGAGGGACTCGCGGTACTTGGCGACGGTTCGACGGGCGACCTGAATGCCTTGTGCCTCCAGTAAACCAGCGATCTTACTGTCACTCAATGGCTTTTTCTGATTTTCCGCGGCAACCAGTTTTTTGATGATCGCGCGGATTGCCGTGGACGAGCATTCGCCGCCTTCGGAGGTGCTGACGTGGCTTGAGAAAAAGTATTTCAACTCATAAATACCCCGGGGGGTATGCATGAATTTTTGCGTGGTTACCCGGGAAATCGTCGACTCGTGCATGCCCACTGCTTCGGCGATATCGTGCAGCACAAGCGGTTTCATCGCTTCGTCGCCATACTCCAGGAAGCCGCGCTGATGCTCGACGATCTGGGTGGCCACTTTCATCAGGGTTTCGTTGCGGCTTTGCAGGCTCTTGATGAACCAGCGGGCTTCCTGCAATTGGTTGCGCATGAAGGTGTTGTCGGCGCTGGTGTCGGCGCGGCGCACAAAGCCTGCATATTGCGGGTTGACTCGCAGGCGCGGCACCGACTCCTGGTTCAGCTCGACGAGCCAGCGCTCATTGTCCTTGCGCACGATTACGTCGGGCACGACATACTCGGCTTCGCTGGACTCGATTTGTGAGCCTGGGCGCGGGTTGAGGCTCTGTACCAGCTCGATCACGTGGCGCAGGTCGTCTTCCTTGAGCTTCATGCGGCGCATCAACTGGCTGTAGTCGCGGCTGCCCAGCAGGTCGATATAGTCGGTCACCAGGCGCTGGGCTTCGACCAGCCAGGGGGTCTTGGCGGGCAGTTGGCGCAGTTGCAGCAGCAGGCACTCGCTGAGCGTACGGGCGCCGATGCCGGCGGGCTCGAACTGCTGGATGCGGTGCAGGACGGCTTCGATTTCGTCCAGTTCGATGTCCAGTTCCGGGTCGAATGCCTCGAGGATTTCATCAAGGGTTTCGTCCAGGTAGCCCTGGTTGTTGATGCAGTCGATCAGGGTGACGGCGATCAGGCGGTCGGTGTCGGACATCGGCGCCAGGTTCAACTGCCACAACAGATGGCTTTGCAGGCTCTCGCCGGCGGACGTGCGGGTGGTGAAGTCCCACTCGTCATCGTCGCTGCTGGGCAGGCTGCTGGCACTGGTCTGATAGACGTCTTCCCAGGCGGTATCCACTGGAAGCTCGTTGGGGATGCGTTCGTTCCATTCGCCGTCCTCGAGGTTGTCCACCGTAGGGGCGGTTTCCTGATAGGAGGGTTCCTGCACGTCGGAGTTGGGTTTTTGCTCGATGTTGTCGGCCAGCGGGTCCGTATTATCGAAGTCGTCGCCGTCTTCCTGGCGTTCGAGCATCGGATTGGACTCCAGGGCCTCCTGGATTTCCTGTTGCAGGTCCAGGGTCGACAATTGGAGCAGGCGGATGGCCTGTTGCAGCTGCGGTGTCATCGTCAGCTGCTGGCCCATTCTCAGGACTAGCGATGGTTTCATGGCAGGGGCTTAACACCTTATTCGCCGGCGCATTGCGCCATCCACGACAGGGCGCGTGAGCGCCAAACATAAGCAAATTATATGCCTGATATCGGGGGCTTTGCCTAGAGCGCGGTAACAATAAAAAGCCTGAGGTTTTTATTGACTACCGCGCGCATTGGCCAATAGCCGTGACACCGCGGTGTTTACAGGCGGAACTCGTGGCCCAGGTACACTTCCTTGACCAGTTCGTTGGCCAGGATGGTCGCGGAGTCACCTTCGGCGATCAGTTGGCCATCGTTGACGATATAGGCGGTTTCACAGATATCCAGCGTCTCGCGAACGTTGTGATCGGTGATCAGTACGCCGATGCCCTTGGCCTTGAGGTGGTGGATGATCTGTTTGATGTCGCCAACCGAGATCGGGTCGACGCCGGCAAACGGTTCGTCCAGCAGGATGAACTTCGGTGCGGTGGCCAGGGCGCGGGCGATCTCCACTCGGCGACGCTCACCACCGGACAGGCTCATGCCGAGGTTGTCGCGAATGTGGTTGATGTGGAATTCCTGCAGCAGGCTTTCCAGCTCTTTGCGGCGGCCATCACGGTCGAGTTCCTTGCGGGTCTCCAGAATCGCCATGATGTTGTCGGCCACCGACAGTTTGCGGAAGATCGACGCTTCCTGCGGAAGATAGCCGATACCAGCCCGAGCACGACCGTGCATGGGCTGGTGGCTGACGTCCAGGTCGTCGATCAGTACGCGACCCTGATCCGCCTGGACCAGGCCGACGATCATATAGAAGCAAGTGGTCTTGCCGGCACCGTTGGGACCGAGCAAACCGACGATCTGGCCACTGTCGATCGACAAGCTGACGTCGCGCACGACCTGACGGCTTTTATAGGCCTTGGCCAGATGCTGGGCTTTCAGGGTTGCCATTACTCGGCCTTCTTCTTCGGCTGGATAACCATGTCGATACGCGGACGAGGTGCTGTGACCTTGTTGCCATTGGCACGACCGGCGTTGGCGATCTGTTTCACGGTGTCATAGGTGATTTTTTCACCTTCCGTGGAGTTGCCGTCGGTGCTGATCACTTTGGCCTGGTCGATCAAAATGATGCGGTTTTGCTGGGCGTGGTACTGGATGGTCTTGCCGTAGCCCTTCATCGGCCCCGGATCGGTCGCAGCTTGCTTCTGCTCGAAGTAAGCCAGGTTGCCCACCGAGGTCACCACGTCGATGTCGCCAGCGGGGGTGCGAGTGAGCGTCACCGTGTTGCCGGTGATTTTCATCGAGCCTTGCGTGATGATCACGGCGCCGGTGTAGGTCGCAACGCCTCGCTTATCATCCAGTTGCGCGTCGTCAGCCGAAATATGGATCGGTTGCTGGCTATCGTTCGGCAGAGCCCAGGCGCTCACGCTTCCCAGTGCTGCGCCCAGACCGAGCAAAATAGGGAGGGTTTTAACGAGCCTCATACTGTCCTCTTACGTTCGATAGCAGGTGTATCCTGCTTTCTTTCAAATACGCTTTCATTCCCTTGCCAGTCGATACACCGCCAGCGCCGTCGATTCTAACGTCTTGCTCGGTCTGCGCATATTGCTGTTGTGGGAATACGGTCATGCGACTGCTGGTGATGATGGTGTCGCGCTTCTGTTCGTCGGTGCGCGCAATGCGTACCGAGTCGATCAACTCTACCTGGGTGCCGTCCGGGTTGACTTCGCCGCGCAGGCTCGTGACATGCCAAGGGAACTCGGTGCCACGGTACAGGTTCATGTCCGGGTTGGTCAGCAAAGTGACCTCGGACGCTTTCAAATGTTCGACCTTGTCCGCCGTCATCTCGTACTGCACCTTGCCGTCGGGCAGGAACTGCACGCTGTAGGCGTTGGTTGCGTAATAGTCGATAGCGCCTGCATCAACCTGCACGACAGGTTTGTCGAGGAAGCGCTCCGGGCTGATATTCCAGTAGCCCACCGCCAGGAAGATCGCGGCGATGACTCCGAATAACAGGAAGTTGCGAATCTTTTTGCTCAGCATAAAACGCTCTATAGGTAGGCGGCGTGGGCCGCTTCAAGACTGCCCTGGGCGCGCAGGATCAATTCGCAGAACTCGCGGGCGGCACCTTCACCGCCACGGGCAGTGGTGACGCCATGCGCGTGTTCACGCACAAAGGCTGCGGCGTTCGCGACGGCCATGCCCAGGCCCACCCGGCGAATGACCGGCAGGTCGGGCAGGTCATCGCCCAAGTAGGCGACCTGCTCATAGCTTAGGTTGAGTTGGCCAAGAAGCTCGTCCAGAACCACCAGTTTATCCTCACGGCCCTGATAGAGGTGAGGAATCCCCAGGTTTTGTGCGCGGCGTTCCACAACGGGTGTTTTTCGACCGCTGATAATCGCGGTTTGCACGCCCGCGGCCATCAACATTTTGATGCCTTGGCCATCAAGCGTGTTGAAAGTCTTGAATTCGCTGCCATCCTCGAGGAAATACAGGCGGCCATCGGTCAGCACGCCATCGACGTCGAAAATCGCCAGTTTGATGTTCTTGCCGCGTTGCAGCAGGTCGTCGGTCATTTACATCACTCCCGCACGCAGTAAGTCGTGCATGTTCAACGCGCCAATCGGGCGGTCGTCGCTGTCGACTACCACCAGCGCGCCGATCTTGTGGTCTTCCATGATTTTCAGGGCTTCGGCCGCGAGCATTTCCGGGCGGGCCGTCTTGCCGTGGGGCGTCATCACCGCATCGATGGTTGCGGTGTGGATATCAATGGTACGGTCCAGGGTTCGGCGCAGGTCGCCGTCGGTGAAGACTCCGGCCAGGCGTCCGTCGGTCTCCAGGATCACGGTCATGCCCAGGCCCTTGCGGGTCATCTCCATCAACGCGTCCTTGAGCAACGTGCTGCGTTGGACGTGGGGTAGTTCATCGCCGGCATGCATGACGTTTTCCACCTTCAGCAGCAGGCGACGGCCCAGGGCGCCGCCCGGGTGGGAGAACGCGAAGTCTTCAGCGGTAAAGCCGCGAGCCTCCAGCAGCGCTACGGCCAGGGCGTCGCCCATGACCAGGGCCGCGGTGGTCGAAGAGGTGGGAGCCAGGTTCAGTGGGCAGGCTTCATGGGCCACATGCACGTTCAAGTTGACTTCGGCAGCCTTGGCCAGCGTCGATTCCGGGTTGCCGGTGAGGCTGATCATCTTGATGCCCAGGCGCTTGATCAGCGGCAGCAAGGTCACGATTTCGTTGGTGGTGCCGGAGTTGGACAGCGCCAGGATGATGTCATCCTTGGTGATCATGCCCATGTCGCCATGGCTGGCTTCGGCCGGATGTACAAAAAACGCGGTGGTGCCGGTGCTTGCCAGTGTGGCGGCAATCTTGTTGCCGACATGGCCGGATTTGCCCATGCCGACCACGACAACGCGGCCCTTACTGGCCAGGATCATCTCGCAGGCGCGCACGAAATCCGCGTCGATATGGGCCAGTAAACCTTCTACGGCTTCCAGTTCGAGGCGAATGGTACGTTGTGCGGATTCAATGAGGTCGCTGGATTGGCTCATGTCTGAAGTCGTATAGCCTGACGAAAAGTCGGCGATTATAGCGGTAATGATCAATTCCCTCACGCAAGTTCGTCAGGCTTTATTCGCTGAGCGCTTGAGATTCGTGCTCAGCAACGTTTTTTCCCTGTCGTGAATCTGAACAAGCGCTGTTCCGGCCTTGGGGGCGCTGTACCAGCAGTGATATAGTTCGCCGCCAGTTCGGTCCGCTCAGCCCATGTGGATAATTATTGCGCAGGCGTTGCTAACGAAAGTCGCATACCGGGTGTCTGAGTGAAAGGCTGCATCCCAAGGAGATTAGATGAGTGCCGATAACGCCTACGCGGTCGAGCTGAAGGGCCTTACCTTCAAGCGCGGGACGCGCAGCATCTTCAATAACGTCGATATTCGCATTCCCCGTGGCAAGGTCACGGGAATCATGGGGCCTTCCGGCTGTGGCAAAACCACCTTATTGCGCCTGATGGGCATGCAATTGCGCCCCAGTGCCGGTGAAGTGTGGGTCAATGGCCAGAACCTGCCGACGCTGTCGCGCAGCGATCTGTTCGATGCGCGCAAGCACATGGGGGTGCTGTTCCAGAGCGGCGCGCTGTTTACCGACCTCGATGTTTTCGAAAATGTAGCGTTTCCGCTGCGGGTGCATACCCAGCTGTCCGACGAGATGATCCGTGACATCGTGTTGTTGAAACTGCAGGCCGTTGGCCTTCGTGGTGCCATCGACCTGATGCCCGACGAGTTGTCCGGCGGCATGAAACGCCGTGTCGCCCTCGCGCGGGCTATTGCCCTCGACCCACAGATCCTCATGTATGACGAGCCTTTCGTCGGCCAGGACCCCATCGCCATGGGCGTGCTGGTGCGCCTGATCCGCCTGCTCAATGATGCGCTGGGGATCACCAGCATCGTGGTGTCCCACGATCTGGCCGAAACCGCGAGCATCGCTGACTACCTCTATGTAGTGGGTGATGGCCAGGTGCTGGGGCAGGGTACGCCGGAGGAGCTGATGAATGCCGATAACCCGCGTATCCGCCAGTTCATGACCGGCGATCCCGATGGCCCGGTGCCTTTTCACTTTCCGGCAGCGGACTACCGCTCAGATCTTCTGGGGAAGCGCTGATGCGCAAGACATCTCTTATCGAGAAGGTTCGCCTTTTCGGCCGCTCAGGCATCGACATCGTCGAAGTGCTGGGTCGCTCGACTATTTTCCTGTTTCACGCCTTGCTCGGTCGCGGCGGCATTGGCGGCGGCTTTGGGTTGCTGGTCAAGCAGCTGCATGCGGTCGGCGTGATGTCCCTGGTGATCATCGTCGTCTCGGGCGTATTCATCGGCATGGTGCTGGCATTGCAGGGCTTCAATATTCTTTCCAGCTACGGTTCGGAGCAGGCGGTAGGGCAGATGGTCGCCCTGACGCTGCTGCGTGAGCTTGGTCCGGTGGTCACCGCGTTGCTGTTCGCCGGGCGCGCCGGTTCGGCGCTGACTGCCGAGATCGGCAACATGAAGTCCACCGAGCAACTGTCCAGCCTGGAAATGATCGGCGTAGACCCGCTCAAATACATTGTTGCCCCGCGCCTGTGGGCCGGCTTCATTTCCCTTCCATTGCTGGCGATGATTTTCAGCGTGGTGGGTATCTGGGGCGGCTCTTGGGTGGCGGTGGACTGGCTGGGGGTCTATGACGGCTCCTACTGGGCCAACATGCAAAACAGCGTGACGTTCAGTGGCGATGTGCTCAACGGCATCATCAAGAGTATCGTTTTTGCCTTTGTAGTGACCTGGATCGCCGTATTCCAAGGCTACGACTGTGAGCCCACCTCAGAAGGGATCAGTCGCGCCACCACCAAGACCGTTGTGTACGCCTCGCTGGCCGTACTGGGCCTTGACTTCATTTTGACCGCCTTGATGTTTGGAGATTTCTGATGCAAAACCGCACTGTGGAAATCGGTGTCGGCCTTTTCTTGCTGGCTGGCATCCTGGCTTTACTGTTGCTGGCGCTGCGCGTCAGCGGCCTTTCGGCCAGCCCCACCGCCGATACTTATAAACTTTACGCATACTTTGACAATATCGCCGGTTTGACGGTCAGAGCTAAAGTGACCATGGCCGGTGTGACCATCGGCAAGGTCACGGCAATCGATCTGGATCGCGACAGCTTCACCGGCCGAGTGACCATGCAGGTGGATAAGAAGGTAGATAATCTGCCGACGGACTCCACTGCATCTATCCTCACTGCGGGTCTGCTGGGCGAAAAATACATCGGTATCAGCGTGGGCGGGGAAACAGCCCTGCTCAAGGATGGTTCGACAATCCACGACACACAGTCGTCGTTGGTGCTTGAAGACCTGATCGGTAAATTCCTGCTCAATACGGTCAATAAAGACGCCAAATGAGGAACCTGTTCATGATCTCTACCTTGCGACGCGGCCTGCTGGTACTGCTTGCAGCGCTGCCGCTGATGGCCAACGCGGCAGGTTCTGCGCACGATCTGGTGCAGGACACGACCAACAAGATGCTGGCTGACTTGAAAGCCAACAAAGAGCAATACAAACAAGACCCAAGCCAGTTCTACAACGCCCTGAACACCATTGTCGGGCCTGTGGTTGACGCCGAAGGCATTTCCAGAAGCATCATGACGGTCAAGTACTCGCGCAAGGCAACCCCAGCGCAGATGCAGACCTTCCAGGAAAACTTCAAGAGGGGCCTGTTCCAGTTCTACGGCAATGCGCTGCTTGAGTACAACAACCAGGGCATTACCGTTGCTCCGGCCGGCGATGAGTCGGGCGACCGCACCAGCGTGAACATGAGCGTCAAAGGCAACAACGGCGCCGTCTACCCTGTGCAGTACACGCTGGAGAAGGTCAACGGCGAGTGGAAGCTGCGCAACGTGATCATCAACGGCATCAATATCGGCAAGCTGTTCCGTGACCAGTTCGCCGATGCCATGCAGCGCAACGGCAACGACCTGGACAAGACCATCAATGGTTGGGCGGGTGAAGTGGCCAAGGCCAAGGAAGCTTCCGATAAAGAAGCTGGGAAGTCCGCACAATGACCGAGTCGGCTGTTCGTCTTGGCGATGCCGGCGAGCTGCTGCTCAGCGGCGTGCTGGACTACCGCACCGGGCCTGCGCTGCGCAAGCAGGGCCAGGCGTTGATCAAGTCCAGCACTTCGCCCGCTTTGGTGCTCGATTGCTCGGCAGTGACCAAGTCCAGCAGCGTCGGCTTGTCATTGTTGCTGTGCTTCATGCGTGATGCCGAGGCTGCGAAAAAGCCTGTGAGTATCCGCGCGTTGCCCGAAGATATGCGTGAAATTGCCCAGGTCAGTGGCCTGACCGAGCTGTTGGCGCATCCTTAATAGCTATTATCAAGAAAGCCCCCCGTCAGAGTCCTGCTATGCGGGGTTCGCAGGCGCGGGGCTTTTTTGTATGATGTGCGACCCGTGCGCACTGGGCGCCGATAGAGGTTGAGCATGCAGGCCCTAGAAGTTAAGAGCTTCCTTGAAGGAAAGCTGCCGGAAACGATCGTAGAAGTTGAAGGCGAAGGCTGCAATTTCCAGCTGAACGTGATTAGCGATGAACTGGCGGCATTGAGCCCGGTCAAGCGTCAACAGCAGATCTATGCCCATTTGAACCCGTGGATCACCGATGGCAGCATCCACGCGGTCACTATGAAATTTTTCAGCCGCGCGGCTTGGTCCGAGCGCACCTGAGCCCCCAAGGCGTCGAGATTCTTATGGATAAATTGATTATTACCGGTGGTGCCCGCCTTGATGGCGAGATTCGCATTTCCGGTGCGAAAAACTCCGCCTTGCCGATCCTGGCAGCGACCCTGCTGTGCGATGGCCCGGTGACTGTGGCCAACCTGCCGCACCTGCACGACATCACCACCATGATCGAACTGTTCGGTCGCATGGGTATCGAGCCGGTCATAGACGAGAAACTGGCGGTCGAAATCGACCCGCGCACCATCAAGACCCTGGTTGCCCCGTATGAATTGGTGAAAACCATGCGTGCGTCGATCCTGGTATTGGGCCCGATGGTTGCCCGTTTCGGCGAAGCCGAAGTGGCCCTGCCTGGCGGTTGTGCCATCGGTTCGCGCCCGGTTGACCTGCACATCCGTGGCCTTGAAGCCATGGGCGCGATCATCGACGTGGAAGGCGGCTACATCAAGGCCAAGGCGCCGGAAGGCGGCTTGCGTGGAGCCAACTTCTTCTTCGATACCGTCAGTGTGACCGGTACCGAGAACATCATGATGGCCGCTGCCCTGGCCAATGGTCGCAGCGTCCTGCAAAACGCCGCGCGTGAGCCGGAAGTGGTCGACCTGGCGAATTTCCTGATCGCCATGGGTGCCAACATCAGCGGCGCCGGCACCGACACCATTACCATCGACGGTGTGAAGCGTCTGCACTCGGCTACCTACAAAGTGATGCCGGACCGTATCGAAACCGGCACTTACCTGGTTGCCGCCGCCGTGACCGGTGGCCGCGTGAAGGTCAAGGACACCGATCCGACCATCCTCGAAGCCGTCCTGGAAAAACTCAAGGAAGCCGGTGCTGAAATCACCACCGGTGAAGACTGGATCGAGCTGGACATGCACGGCAAGCGGGCCAAGGCCGTTAACTTGCGCACTGCTCCTTACCCAGCGTTCCCGACTGACATGCAAGCGCAGTTCATTTCCTTGAACGCAATTGCCGAAGGCACGGGCGCCGTGATCGAGACCATCTTCGAAAACCGCTTCATGCACGTGTACGAGCTGCACCGCATGGGTGCCAAGATCCAGGTCGAGGGCAACACCGCTATCGTTACCGGCATCGATGAGCTCAAGGGCGCGCCGGTGATGGCGACCGACCTGCGTGCTTCGGCCAGCCTGGTGATTTCGGCACTGTGTGCCAAAGGCGACACCCTGATCGATCGCATCTACCACATAGACCGTGGCTACGAGTGCATCGAAGAGAAGCTGCAGATGCTCGGTGCGAAGATCCGCCGCGTACCGGGCTAGTCCGCTATCACTGTAGTGAGCGGGCTTGCCCCGCGCTGGGCTGCGAAGCGGCCCTAAAAATCTTGGGAGCGCTACGCACTCCAGCGCGGGGCAAGCCCGCTCACTACAATGAAGTTTGCCGTTATTTCAAGTCGAGGCTGTAATGGCCTCGATCTGTGTCTGGCGCCGTTTGCGCCCGGACAGCAATAGCCTGATGAAGGACTGACGTTTCCCATGTTGACCATCGCACTGTCCAAGGGCCGCATCCTTGACGACACTTTGCCGCTTCTGGCTGAAGCGGGCATCGTGCCGACCGAGAATCCGGACAAGAGCCGCAAGCTGATCATCCCCACGACCCAGGACGACGTTCGCCTGTTGATCGTGCGGGCTACCGACGTGCCGACCTATGTTGAACATGGCGCGGCCGACCTCGGTGTCGCCGGTAAAGACGTGCTGATGGAATACGGTGGCCAGGGCCTGTACGAGCCGTTGGACCTGCGTATTGCCCTGTGCAAGCTGATGACTGCCGGTCGTGTCGGCGACGTCGAACCCAAGGGTCGTCTGCGGGTTGCCACCAAGTTCGTCAACGTTGCCAAGCGCTACTACGCCGAGCAGGGTCGTCAGGTCGACATCATCAAGCTCTACGGTTCGATGGAGTTGGCGCCGCTGATTGGCCTGGCCGACAAGATCATCGACGTCGTCGACACCGGCAACACCCTGCGTGCCAACGGCCTGGAACCCCAGGATTTCATTGCTGACATCAGCTCGCGTCTGATCGTCAACAAAGCTTCCATGAAAATGCAACACGCCCGTATTCAGGCGTTGATCGACACCCTGCGCAAGGCAGTGGAGTCTCGACACCGCGGTTGACCTACCCGCGCGGCCTTAGGTCGCGCCCGTCTATCCGCCTCATAGCCAGAATTCTCAGGTGCCCAAGCGGATCGACTGCTAACTTTCGGCGCCTGAGCATTTTTGCCAATCCTATGAGGCCCTCGCTATGACCACGTCCACTGCAATTGCCCGACTCAATGCTGCCGACCCGGATTTCGCCCATCATCTGGATCATCTGCTGAGCTGGGAAAGCGTGTCCGACGACTCGGTCAACCAGCGAGTGCTCGACATCATCAAGGCCGTGCGCGAGCGCGGTGACGCAGCGCTGGTGGACTTCACCCGCCAATTCGACGGCCTGGACGTCAAGTCCATGGCCGACTTGATCCTGCCCCGCGAACGCCTGGAACTGGCCCTGACGCGCATCACCGCAACCCAGCGCGAAGCCCTGGAAGTCGCGGCGGCGCGGGTGCGCAGCTACCACGAAAAGCAGAAACAGGACTCGTGGAGCTATACCGAAGCCGATGGCACCGTGCTGGGCCAGAAGGTCACGCCGCTGGACCGCGCCGGCCTGTACGTGCCGGGTGGTAAAGCTTCGTACCCGTCGTCGGTGTTGATGAACGCGATCCCGGCCAAAGTGGCCGGCGTGACCGAAGTGGTCATGGTGGTGCCCACCCCGCGCGGCGAAATCAACGAGTTGGTGCTGGCGGCGGCGTGCATCGCGGGTGTCGACCGCGTGTTTACCATTGGCGGCGCCCAAGCCGTTGCAGCCTTGGCCTACGGCACCGAGAGCGTGCCGAAGGTCGATAAGGTGGTGGGGCCGGGCAACATCTATGTGGCCACCGCCAAGCGTCATGTGTTCGGCCAGGTGGGGATCGACATGATCGCCGGTCCTTCGGAAATCCTCGTGGTGTGCGACGGCCACACCGACCCGGACTGGATCGCCATGGACCTGTTCTCCCAGGCTGAGCATGACGAAGACGCCCAGGCAATTCTGGTCAGCCCGGATGCCGAGTTCCTCGACAAGGTCGCCGCCAGTATCGATAAGCTGCTGCCGACCATGGAGCGCGCCGAGATCATCGAGAAGTCGATCAATGGCCGGGGCGCGCTGATTCTGGCTCGCGACATGGAGCAAGCCATCGAAGTGGCCAACCGCATCGCGCCGGAACACCTGGAATTGTCCGTGGCCGACCCGCAGGCCTGGCTGCCGTCGATTCGGCACGCCGGAGCGATCTTCATGGGCCGCCACACCAGCGAAGCCCTGGGCGACTACTGTGCAGGTCCTAACCACGTACTGCCGACTTCCGGCACCGCGCGTTTCTCGTCGCCGCTGGGGGTGTATGACTTCCAGAAGCGTTCGTCGATCATCTTCTGTTCGCCGCAGGGCGCCTCCGAGTTGGGCAAGACCGCCTCGGTGCTGGCCCGTGGTGAATCGCTGAGTGCGCACGCGCGCAGCGCCGAATATCGCATCCTCAAGGGAGAGTAAGGCATGAGCAAATTCTGGAGCCCTTTCGTCAAGGACCTGGTGCCTTACGTGCCCGGCGAGCAACCCAAGTTGACCAAGCTGGTCAAGCTCAACACCAATGAAAACCCCTATGGCCCCTCGCCCAAGGCACTGGCGGCCATGCAGGCCGAGTTGAATGACAATCTGCGCCTGTACCCGGACCCCAACAGCGACCTGCTCAAGCAGGCCGTGGCCAAGTATTACGGGGTCGACGCCGGCAAAGTATTCCTCGGCAATGGTTCCGATGAAGTCCTGGCACACATCTTCCATGGTCTGTTCCAGCATGACTTGCCGCTGCTGTTTCCAGACATCAGCTACAGCTTTTATCCGGTGTACTGCGGCCTGTACGGCATCAAGTCCGACCCGGTGCCGTTGGACGAGCAGTTCCAGATTCGTGTGGCCGATTACGCCAAGCCTAACGGCGGGATCATTTTCCCCAACCCGAACGCGCCGACCGGCTGCGTGATGGCATTGGAGGCAGTGGAGCAGATTCTCAAGGCCAGCCCGGATTCGGTGGTGGTGGTCGATGAAGCCTATATCGACTTCGGTGGCCAAACCGCTATCAGCCTGGTGGACCGCTACCCGAACCTGCTGGTGACCCAGACCCTGTCCAAATCGCGCTCACTGGCCGGTTTGCGGGTAGGCCTGGCCGTAGGCCACCCGGACCTGATCGAGGCGCTGGAGCGGGTCAAGAACAGCTTCAACTCCTACCCGCTGGATCGCCTGGCGATTGTCGGCGCGACGGCAGCGTTCGAGGACCGTGAGTACTTCGAGAAAACGTGCAAGCAAGTGATCGACAGTCGCAACACACTGGTCGCACAACTGGAAGGCAAAGGCTTTGAAGTGTTGCCGTCGGCAGCCAACTTCATCTTTGCCCGCCACCCTCGGCACGACGCAGCCGGCCTGGCGGCCAAGTTGCGTGAGCGGGGTGTGATCGTACGGCACTTCAAACAGGAGCGGATTGCCCAGTTCCTGCGGATCAGCATCGGCACGCCTGAGCAGAACCAGGCGCTGGTCGATGGGCTCGGCGAGCTCTAAGCGACACTGGAGATCAAAAAATGTGGGAGGGGGCTTGCTCCCGATGGCAGTAGATCAGTCAATCATGTATCGACTGACACTCCGCCATCGGGAGCAAGCCCCCTCCCACATTTTGTTAGATCAACGGCTTGTCAGACTGCTTGTTCTTCCAGCCATCATTACCCGGCAGCAGCAGGTTCAAACCAATCGCCACCACCGCGCACAGGGCGATGCCCTTGAGGCCGAAATCATCCGGGCCAGTGCCGGTGCCTACCAGTACACCGCCGATACCGAACACCAGGGTCACGGACACAATCACCAGGTTGCGTGCCTCACCCAGGTCGATCTTGTGGCGGATCAGCGTGTTCATCCCCACTGCGGCAATCGAGCCGAACAGCAGGCATAGAATGCCGCCCATCACGGGTACCGGAATGCTTTGCAGCAATGCGCCGAACTTACCGATAAATGCCAGGCTGATGGCAAAAATTGCGGCCCAGGTCATGATTTTAGGGTTGTAGTTCTTGGTCAGCATCACCGCGCCGGTCACTTCGGCGTAGGTGGTATTCGGCGGGCCACCAAACAGGCCGGCGGCCGTGGTGGCGATCCCGTCACCCAGCAAAGTACGGTGCAGGCCCGGTTTCTTCAGGTAGTCGCGACCGGTCACGCTGCCCACCGCAATCACACCACCGATATGTTCGATCGCCGGGGCCAGGGCTACCGGCACGATAAACAGAATCGCCTGCCAGTTGAATTCCGGCGCAGTGAAGTGGGGCAGGGCGAACCAGGGGGCGGCGGCGATCTTCGCCGTATCGACCACGCCAAAGTAGAACGACATGGCGAAACCCACCAGTACCCCGGAGATGATCGGCACCAGGCGGAAAATACCCTTGCCGAACACCGCCACGATCAAGGTGGTCAGCAAGGCCGGCATCGAGATCATCATGGCGGTCTGGTAATGAATCAGCTCGCTGCCATCACCGGCCTTACCCATCGCCATATTGGCGGCAATCGGCGCCATGGCCAGGCCGATGGAGATAATCACCGGGCCGATGACCACTGGCGGCAGCAACCGGTCAATGAACCCGGTGCCCTTGATCTTCACCGCCAGGCCCAGGAAGGTATAAACGAAACCGGCCGCCATCACGCCGCCCATGGTCGCTGCCAGGCCGAACTGGCCCTTGGCGAGAATGATCGGGGTGATGAACGCGAAGCTCGATGCCAGGAACACCGGCACCTGCCGCCCCGTCACCACCTGGAACAACAGCGTCCCCAGGCCGGCGGTGAACAGCGCGACGTTTGGATCCAGACCTGTGATCAGCGGCATCAACACCAGCGCGCCAAATGCCACGAAGAGCATTTGTGCGCCAGACAGGATCTGGCGCCAAAGCGGGTCGTTGAATTCATCCTGCATGTTCACGCGTCCTTCTGTTTGGTGCCGAAGATCTTGTCACCGGCATCGCCCAGGCCAGGGATGATGTAGCCGTGTTCGTTCAGGCGCTCGTCGATGGATGCGGTGTAGATCTGCACGTCGGGGTGGGCCTTCTCGACGGCGGCAATGCCTTCGGGGGCGGCGACCAGCACCATGGCGCGGATGTCCTTGCAACCGGCCTTTTTCAGCAGGTCAATGGTGGCGACCATGGAACTGCCGGTGGCGAGCATCGGGTCGATGATCATTGCCAGGCGTTCGTTGATTTCCGGAACGAGTTTTTCCAGGTAAGTGTGCGCCTGCAGGGTTTCTTCATTGCGGGCCACGCCGACGGCGCTGACCTTGGCGCCTGGAATCAGGCTGAGCACGCCTTCGAGCATGCCGATACCGGCGCGCAGGATCGGCACCACGGTAATCTTCTTGCCGGCGATTTTCTCGACCTGGACGGGACCGGCCCAACCTGGGATCTCGTAGCTTTCCAGGGGCAAATCCTTGGTGGCTTCGTAAGTGAGCAGCGCTCCGACTTCCTGAGCAAGCTCACGGAAGTTCTTGGTACTGATATCGGCACGGCGCATAAGGCCGAGTTTGTGTCGGATCAGCGGGTGGCGGATCTCGCGAGTGGGCATGGGGAAGGCTCCGGCAGCGGGCAAAAAAACCGGCCTAGATTAATCTATCCGAGGGTGTTGTCCTATAGACATCAAGTACGTTAGTCCATAAAGGCTTGATTGGAGCGCACGAGAAGCGTACCTTCGCCCGCTTTTCTTGCCACAGCACCCCTTGGAGAGCGCCATGTCCGCTGATCTCGAGCATATCCGTCAAATCATGCGCGAGGCTGACTGCCTGTACACCGAAGCGCAAGTCGAAGCAGCGATCGCCGAGGTTGGAGCGCACATCACTCGCGAAATGGCCGACACCAACCCGGTGGTTTTCTGTGTGATGAACGGTGGCCTGATCTTCGCCGGCAAATTGCTGACGCACCTGCACTTCCCTCTTGAAGCGTCCTACCTGCACGCTACGCGCTATCGCAATGAAACCAGCGGCGGCGATCTGTTCTGGAAAGCCAAGCCGGAAGTCTCGTTCATCGACCGCGACGTACTGATCATCGACGACATCCTCGATGAAGGGCACACCCTGGGCGCGATCATCGACTTCTGCAAGCACGCCGGCGCGCGCAAAGTGCACACTGCCGTGCTGATCGACAAAGACCACGACCGCAAAGCCCGCCCGGACCTGAAAGCCGATTATGTCGGCCTGCCGTGCGTCGACCGCTACATCTTCGGTTATGGTATGGACTACAAAGGCTACTGGCGTAACGCCAATGGCATCTTCGCCGTTAAAGGAATGTAATGAATGGCCCGCTTTCTTGATCAATCGCTGTTTGCTGAGTTGGCCGAGAAAGCGGCCAGCAGTCCACGCGGTCGGCACCATCACAACTTTCACCAGATGGAAGAGCCGTGCCATCGCCTGGCGGTGAGCCTGCAGCCCACCACCTACGTACCCCCCCATCGGCACCTGAGCGCGGACAAGGCGGAAACCTTGTTGGTGCTCAAAGGGCGTTTGGGCTTGTTGATATTCAACGAGGCCGGCGAGGTCATCGCCAAGCGTGTCATGCAGGCCGGTGGTGAGTGCTCGGGCGTCGATCTGCCGCCGGGTGTGTTCCACGGCCTGGCGGTCCTGGAGCCGGACACCGTCATGTTTGAGTGCAAAGCCGGTCCGTATCGCCCGGTGGGTGAAGGGGAGCTTGCCGAGTGGGCGCCTCGCGAGGGCGATGCCGAGGTCGCTCAATACCAGCGCTGGATGCTTGCCCAGTTCGAATGAGCGGTTTGATCCTCGCCTACACAAGGCCGAGCCCCGCAGGTAGACTTCAATCCCCGTGTAAATGTCTGCAGGCTGGAGTCGGTAATGCGTAAAGATAAGAAACAGGTGATTGGTGATGAGATCGGTGACGATCAGATCAAGTTGTTCCTGGACTTCGAGCCGGCTGATGCGACTTCACCGTCCCTGCACAAACTGATCAAGGCCTACCGTGGCTTGCGTATCGACGATTTCGAACGGTTCCTGGGCTTTTTCAAGGCTGCAGGCCTGGATCTCGATGGCAAGGATGAACAGGGCCAGACCTTTGTCGACCTGATCAAGGATCAGCGTCACGCGGACGAGTACATCGAGTTGATCGAAAACGCTCGCGGCTGATTATCCGAACATAAAAAAACGCCCCGTCCTCATGCAGAGGGCGGGGCGTTTTTTATGGGCTCTTCTGTAGGCGCGAGCTTGCTCGCGAAGAGCCCCAGGGCGCTGGGCTAAACCAGGCGCGCTGCGTTATCGTTAACGATCTTCGCGAGCAAGCTCGCTCCTACCAGTCTCGGCGGCAGGCTCAACCAGTTCCAGGCTGATGTTGTTTTGCGTGTTGATCTTGCGGTACAGCTCGGCATCGGTTTCGAGGGTCTTTTCCCGTGCCGGGAAGATCTCGTGCAGCTTGGCTGCCCACTCACCAGCGGCTTTCTCCGGGAAGCACTTCTCGATCAACTCCAGCATGATCGAAACGGTCACCGAAGCACCTGGGGATGCACCCAGCAGTGCCGCCAGCGATCCATCCTTGGCCGCGACCAGCTCGGTGCCGAATTGCAGCACGCCGCCTTTCTTCGGATCTTTCTTGATGATCTGCACCCGCTGGCCGGCAACTTCCAGGCGCCAGTCTTCGGCTTTCGCCTCAGGGTAGAAGCGGCGCAAGGATTCCAGGCGTTGCTCCATGGATTGCATCACTTCGCTGACCAGGTACTTGGTCAGGTCCATGTTGTCCCGTGCGACGGCGAGCATCGGGCCGATGTTGCTGGCGCGGACCGACAGCGGCAGGTCAAGGAACGAACCGTGCTTGAGGAACTTGGTGGTGAAGCCGGCGTATGGCCCGAACAGCAGGGATTTCTTGCCGTCTACCACGCGGGTGTCCAAGTGCGGGACGGACATCGGTGGCGAACCCACGGCCGCCTGGCTGTAGACCTTGGCCTGGTGGTGCTTGACCACTTCCGGGTTGTCGCAACGCAGCCATTGGCCGCTGACCGGGAAACCGCCAAAGCCTTTGCTTTCTTCGATACCCGAGGCTTGCAGCAACGGCAGGGCCGCGCCACCGGCGCCGAGGAACACGAACTTGGCATCCACTTCGCGGCTGTTGCCACTGTTGACGTCCTTGATGCTCACGGTCCAGCCCGCGCCATTGCGCTTGAGGCCGGTAACGCGCTTGCTGTACTTGACCTGGGCGTCTGCAGAGCTGGTCAGGTGGCTGAGCAGTTGGTTGGTCAGGGCGCCGAAGTTGACGTCAGTGCCGTTCATCACACGGGTGGCGGCGATTTTTTCATCGAGCGGACGACCCGGCATCATCAAGGGCATCCACTCGGCCATTTCGCTACGGTCTTCGGTGTAGTGCATGTCCGAAAACGCGTGGTGCTGGCTGAGGGTTTCAAAACGCTTCTTGAGGAAAGACACGCCTTTTTCACCCTGCACGAAGCTCAGGTGCGGCACCGGGCTGATAAAGGACTTGGACGAGCCAAACGTGCCTTTCTTGGTCAGGTAGGCCCAGAACTGCTTCGATACCTCGAATTGGGTGTTGATGTGCACCGCTTTCTTAATGTCGATGGAACCGTCAGCCGCCTGCGGCGTGTAGTTCAGCTCGCACAGCCCGGCGTGGCCAGTACCGGCGTTGTTCCACGGGTTGGAACTTTCCGCGGCACCCGAGTCCATCAGCTCAACGACTTCCAGCTTGAGGCCGGGGTCGAGCTCTTTGAGCAGTACGGCCAGGGTGGCACTCATGATGCCGGCCCCTACCAGTACTACGTCGACTGCTTCGTTATGCGCCATTTAACGCGTCTCCAAAATCTGCAGCACCAAATTGACGGCATGGCTGCCAGGAGTGACGGGGCGGTTCACGTGTTGCCCCAGGTTACCCATGGCCAGGATCGCCATGTCCGATTCTTCGCAATTTTTTTGCAACTTCAGCGCACGCTTCCTGCCGGGCTAATCTGCCTATGAACGCATTCATGGGCGCCTGTGGCAATTCGACTTATGGTCAAAGCGTGCGGTTCGTGCAACCAAATCCGTAGCGGACAGGTTTCAAGCTCCAGTTTTCGGGGAGTTCTCGGTCCTGTGTTGGGCTGTTCCAGACGCTGATGGTGCTTGTACAAACGCAAAACTATTCATTTGCTCGCCACACTCTTGTGAAGTTGTGAAAACCCGTTTTTTCACGCTCTTTTGAAGACGTGAACCTCAAAAATGGGCTGCCCCAGCCTGGCACCTGGCCCGAGGTTCTTGCCGACACGCGGCAAAACGGGCAAACAACTCAAGTGGCCGAGCGCAATGGCAGCTCTGGCAGATTCGGTAAAGGCGGGTGGTTTGCAAGAAAACAGCAAGCGCGCCGGCTTCACTCGATCTGTGTGGGCGGCTCTCTGTGGGCGGTTTGGGGGTTAATGCCGGGGCATTAACGATGCTGCGGGGCCCGATCAGGAGACGTCCTTATAATCGGGGGGAGATTGTAGCGAAGAACGCCAGGGAAATGGGCGTGTTTTATGACTTTTATTAGCGCCTCGGTCAGGAGGCCAACGCTTGCGGTGGTTGTGCATGCGCAGACAACGGGCGCACCCGGGCGCTGGCCGGCAACGGGCGGTTCATCCACCCCAGGTGAGTCTCCGTCACCTCCACCCAACCCTCACCGACGGGCGGCAGGCGGCACTGCTTGAATGCCAGGCAATAGCCACGGGCATCGAGCCGGGCAAAGTGGCGATGGTCGGCGCGTGGCATGAACAGTGATTTGAGAAGGCGCATGGTTTTGTACCTGTTACGTTACATGCTCGAAGGTTGCCAGTGTGCCATGACACTGGAGTGACCAAATTATGTGAAATTGTAATTTCCGCGTGCCTTCAGCTGCCGTTCAGGATGGCTGGTGAGCGGCGCGCCTGCACCGTTATACTGGCGACCTGTTTGCCTCTAGTTCTGGAGAAATGAGTATGTTGCAACGCCTGTTGTTCGGTTTGATCACTGTGACCAGTTTGACGCTGGTTGGCTGCGCCAACAGCCCGCAACAACTCAGCCCGCAACCTAAAGTCACTGCGCAGTTGGCACCTGTGGGGCATGGCCAGCCGGTGTCGGTACGCGTGGTGGATGGTCGTCCGTCGCCGACCCTGGGCTCTCGCGGGGGCCTGTACCCTGAGACCGCGCTTATTTCGGTAACCGGCCAGGATGTGCTGCCCAAGCTGCAAGCCCAGGCCGAAGCGGCTGTACGCCTGCTGGGTTTCACGCCGGCCAACTCGCCGGGCGCACCTCAACTGACCATTACCTTGGCCGAACTGAAGTACCAGTCGCCTAAACAAGGCTTGTATGTGACTGAAGCGTCCATCGGCGCGACGTTCAAGTCCGACGTCGTTGCCGGCACCCGTCGCTACAGTGGCCGTTACGGCGCCTCCCTGGACCAGCGTTTCGGCATGTCGCCGAACCAGGAAACCAACACCAAGCTGGTCAGCGACGTGCTCAGCGACGCCCTGACCCGCCTGTTCAAAGACCCAAGCATCGGCCAGTTGCTCGGCTCGCAGTAAACACCGCTCAATAAAAAACCGGGTTCAGTGATGAGCCCGGTTTTTTTATGCCTGTGATGTTCATGCCGCCGTTTCGACATAAAGCTCCAGCACACTGACACCTGTGAGCAGATCCAGCTCCGGCAGGTCGGCATGCTGATGCCCGGCGAGGGCGCAATACACCAGCCAATGGCGGTCTTGGACGTTGAATGCCAGGCTGCCGACCAGCGCCTCTTGCTCGTCGCTTTGTGCGACCCAATACAGTCGATCCTGGTTTTGCGCGTGCAGCATGACAAGCTCCTCAAACGTCGAAGGGCAACAGAGTGGCTTGTTAAGGTGACGTTCAGGTGACGCTGTAAATTACTGGATACATTAGCGCTATGGGGGAGGGAGCAGGAAGGCGCAGGAGGCGACTATCGTTCAGGTTTGTATCTGAGCTGATACCAGGCCACTGATACATCGAGGTTTGCGATGGCACTGCCCGCACTGCTCATCAATACTGCCGCGCTACTGGTTGCCTGCCCGAGCGCCGCGCTGCTATTCATAACCCGCCTGCGATCACAGCGTGCGATGGCCGATCTTACCGCGCGAAGCGAAGAGCGCGCCGTTGACCAACCGATGCTGTTTCTGGATGTACACACCGAACGGGCGTATCGCCTGGCCTATCGTGTCGGGTTTGCCTGCCTTGGGCTGGCGCTGGCCACCTCCTGGCTCAGCACCCATCTGTAAAAAAAGCACTGCAAAAACATCTGTGGGAGAGGGCAAGCCCCCTCCCACAGGTGTCATCGGCGGTTACAGCGGCATTCCGGCCTTGACCCGGTACTGATTGCGCACCGGTGTTGCATATTGCACCACCAGGTACGGGCGGTGCTCGGCCGGGCATTCGTTCAAGCGCCGCTCCCATTCCGCTTTGGCCTTGGCCAGTTCGTCGGCCGGGAACAGGTCTGCTGCCTTCGGCACCTGCAGTTGAGGGTCGGCATCACTCCACTGTGCATAAGCCAGGTAGTGCACCGGGAACAGTCGATACCCACCCAGGATCTGCCGGTCCATTTCCACGGCGAGCAGCTTGGTGTCTTCAAAGCGTTCGGTGATCGGCGGCGCGAAGTTGACGTGTACTCGGCCCTTGTAGCCGGTGATACCCAAGGCGATGCTCACATCATCCTCGCCTGGGGCCTTGCTATAGGTGCCGGTTGTGGCACGGATATACAGCTCACGGGCCTTGGCCGCATCGCAGGGGTCGTATTCGTAGCTGATGGACACCGGCGTCAGGTTCAGCGACTGGATGACCTCGGCAAACGGTTCGTCCTTGCGGCTGACGTGGAACATCTTGAGGATCGCCGACTCGGTGCGATCATCCCCATCCTTGGCGCGACCTTCGGCCTGGGCGATCCAGATCGACTGGCCGTCGTTGCGGATCGAATGATTGATGTAGGCCGACAGCAGGTTGAACGCCGCCATCTTCTCCTTTCGCCCGGTGATCGAGCGGTGCACGATGAAGCTCTTGTTCAGGCGCATCAGGTCGCTGACAAACGGCTTTTGCAGCAGGTTGTCGCCAATGGCGATGCGGGGTGTCGGCAGGCCGGCGTGGTACACGGCGTAGTTGACGAAGGCCGGGTCCATCACGATATCGCGGTGGTTGGCCAGGAACAGGTAGGCGGTGCCCGATTTGAGTTGCTCGACGCCGGTATAGGTCACGCCGTCGGTCGCCCGGTCGATGGTATGGTCGACGTAATACTCGACTTTGTCCTGCAGCGTCGCCACGGTGGTGACGCCGGCAAACTCGCGGCGCAATTTGCGCGCGATCATCGGCTTGAGCAACCAGCCCAGGGCGCCGGCAAAGCGCGGGAAGCGGAAGTGGGTCAGGATGTCCAGAAAGGCCTTGTCACTGAACAGGCGTGCCAGCACTGCCGGGACTTCGCTGTCGTTGTAAGGTCGGATGGTATCGAATTCGCCCATCATGCTCTCTTGTTAGAAACGGCTAGGGTAAGTAGAAGGAAACATCAGGGTGCGGCCGCAATATTGGCTCTGCCGTGAATAGCCCTGTAAATAGACCGGCGATTATACGCACAAGTCACCTGGGAGACCGCGATGCTGGAAACCGCACTGTACGAATGTCCTTATTGTGGCGAAGAGGTCGAGACAACGGTGGACCTGTCTGGCGGTGACCAGACTTATATAGAGGACTGCCAAGTGTGTTGCCGGCCGGTCATTTTCACCCTGCAGGTGCACGGTGACGAGTGGATGCTGGACACCCGCAGCGAGAACGAATGACCGGCAGGTCATGAATAACAGGTGCGCGCATGCAGCGAATCTACGAACCGGAAAACCTGATGGAAGGCGAGCTGCTGCAACAGATGCTTGCCAGCGAAGGTATCGAGGCGCATCTGGTGGGGCGCCATTTGCTCGGCGGTACGGGGGAACTGCCGATTTTCGGACTGCTGGGCCTGGAAGTGGACAACGATCAGGCCGCCTATGCCCGTGAGCTGATTACTGCCTACATCGGCGCCCAACCCCTGCCCGGTGAAGAACCCGACAGCTTCCCCGACGTGCTGGTCTGTTAGGCTGTCGGTCGGTTTACCCAAGAGTCGTGTTACCCCATGTGTGGACGTTATGCCTTGTTTCGCTGGAACTCATCGTTTGCTGCCCTGCCGGGCTTTCCGGTGGATCAGCAGGCCCAGTGGAATATCTCCCCCAATGACTCGGTGCTGATCCAGCGCCTGAGTGAGGGTCAGCGTACGCTGGCGCGTGCGCGCTGGGGCCTCACGCCACCCTGGCTGACCGATCTGTCGCGCACCCCGGCCCACGCCCGCGCCGAGACCCTGGCCGAACAACCGATGTTTCGCGAAGCCTTTCGCCAGCGTCGCTGCCTGCTGCCGGCCAACGGGTTTTATGAATGGCGAGGCACCCAGCGCAAGCGCCCGTATTGGCTGACGCCGGGGGAGGGCTCCACGTTGTTTTTTGCCGCCATCTGGGAAGCGTACCCGGTGCAGGAGCAGGTCTGGCTGAGTACGGCGGTGGTGACCCAGGCTGCACAAAACCAGCGGCGTCCGTTGATTCTGGACGCGCAGGGGCAGGAGGCCTGGCTCAATCCCGAAACCTCCCTGCCTGCCCTGCAGGCCCTGCTGGCCAGTGCGCCCGCCGCATTGCGTGAGCGGGTCCTGGCCAATATGGTCAACGATCCCAAGCTCAACGGGCCGGAGTGCCTGACCCCGGCCTAGTGGTGGGATTGACCGGCCTCATCGGGAGCAAGCCCCACATTTGAATGTACCCACACCTTGAACTGTGGGAGGGGGCTTGCTCCCGATGGGGCCTCAAAGTCGCCGCAAATCTCAAACCTTGAACTGGTTGATCAAGCGCCGCTGCTGTTCAGCCAGTTTGGTCAGGTCCGCGCTGGCCGTGCTGGACTCATCCGCACCGCCCGCGACTTCATTGGCCACCTGGCCAATATTGATCACATTGCGATTGATGTCCTCGGCCACCGCGCTTTGTTCCTCGGCAGCACTGGCGATCTGGGTGTTCATGTCGTTGATCACCGACACCGCCTGGGTGATGGTCTCAAGCGCCTCAGCCGCCTTGGCTGCGTGTTGCACGCTTTCATCGGTGCGGTTTTGGCTGTCTTCCATCACCCGTACCACATCGCGGGTACCTTGTTGCAACTGCTGGATCATGGCCTGGATTTCTTCGGTGGCCTTCTGGGTTTTCTGCGCCAGGTTGCGCACCTCATCGGCGACCACGGCAAAACCACGGCCTTGTTCGCCGGCCCGGGCCGCTTCGATGGCCGCGTTGAGCGCGAGCAGGTTGGTCTGCTCGGCAATCCCGCGAATCGCCGTGAGGATCGCATTGATGTTCTCGCTGTCCTTGGCCAGGGTCTGGACCACGCCCACGGCTTTGCCGATTTCCTCTGCGAGCGCACCGATGGAGGAGGAGGTATCACGCACAATACGCATCCCCTGGCTTGCGGCCTGGTCGGCATGGCTGGCGGCTTGCGCGGCCTGGGTAGCGTTGCGCGCCACATCCTGTGCGGTGGCGGTCATCTCGTGCACGGCGGTTGCCACCTGGTCGATCTCGACCATTTGTTTGTGCACGCCCTGGTTGGTGCGGATCGCAATGTCAGCGGTGTGTTCCGACGAGTCGCTGACCTTCTGCACCGAGCTCACCACTTGCGTAATCATGCCTTGCAGCTTGATCAGGAAGGTATTGAAGCCGCTGGCAATCGCGCCCAACTCGTCGGCACGGTCACTGCTCAGGCGGCGTGTGAGGTCGCCTTCGCCCTGGGCGATATCGTTGAGCATGGCCACCATTTGTCTGAGTGGGCGGGCGATGCCGTGGCCGACCAGCCAGATCACCAGCAGGCCGAGGCCGGCGATCACCAGGCCGACCATGGCCATGCCGAAGATGTCCGCCTTGCGCTGGGCCTGCAGGTCATTTTGCAGCGCGTTCGAATCCGCCATCACGGCGCTCAGGGGCAGTTGCAGCATCAAGGTCCAGCGCGCGTCGGTCTGGCCGATATTGAACGGCAGGAGCAACTCGATATGCCCGTGTTCCTTGTCGATGTCGTAGCGCACTTCGCCAACCTTCAATTGGCCAAGATTGGACAGCTCACTGCTGTCGAGCAGGTCACTGGCTTTCTCGCCGAGTTTGCTTGAGTCCTTGGTGTAGGCCACCAGGCGTCCATTGTTGGAGATCAGCGCCAATTCGCCGGCGCCGTCGTAGAGGTTCTGGTCGGCGCGAGTCAGCATGTCCTGGATAAAGTTCACCGACAGGTCGGCACCGACGATGCCCTGGAACTTGCCGTCGATCATGATCGGCTCGATGAACGACGCCAGCATCACCATGGCATTGCCGACCTTATAGGGGGCAGGGTCGATGGCGCAGGGTTTCTGGCTTTCCTTGGAGCACAAGTAGTACTCGCTGGCGCGTATGCCGGTGGAGAGAATGCTCTGGTCGTTGACGTCGGCGAGTTTGTCCAGGCCCAGGCTGCCATCGGCGTTGCGGTACCACCAGGGTAGAAAGCGGCCGTCGGTGCCCATGCCGACGATCGGGCTGTTTACATAATTGGCATCGTTATGGTCGATTGCATTGGGTTCCCAGCCGATGTAGGCGCCGAGGATTTTCGGGTTACGCACCACCGTTTCATGCAGCAGGCTGATCAATTGCTCGCGGCCGATCTGCAGCGCGGGTTCGCCCTTGGCGTCCTTCATGCCGAGCAGGGCGTTGGTGGTGGCCAAACCTTTGGCGGTCACCAGTGGCGCCTCCAGTTCACGCTGGATCAGTGTGGCCTGGGTCTGTGCCAGCGCGGTGAGGCGCTCCTTGATGATTTGCTTGAATTGGGTTTGAGTGCGTTCCTGCACCATCTCCTGGGTGCGCGCACCGGAAAACAAGGCGTAGAGCACCAGCACGGCGACCACGCTCAGCACGATGGCGCCGGTGAGTGCCGCGACAGAAAACTGAATCGACTTGAATTTCATGAAGGCTCCGGGCGCAGAGAGGTTGGGCTTATTGTTATATCGGCCATGCCGGAGGGAGTCTTAAGGCTTGTCCTGCAAATGAGTGGGGGGTGTCGCAAATGCGATGATGGCTGGCGTTGTGAGATGTATCCGAAAATCAGCGGTTAAACGTCTGTTGTATCTGGCGTCGATATAAATGACCGCCTACGATATGCGCCAGATTTTCAGGGAGAGTGTCATGAAGAAAACATTGGCGGTAAGTCTACTCAGTTCAGCGGTGTTGCTCGCAGGTTGCCAGTCGGTCAACACCACCAGTGGTGGCGCCGTGGGTGTGGAGCGTAAGCAGTACATGTTCAGCATGCTGTCGAGTCAGGAAGTCGACCAGATGTATGCCCAGTCTTACCAGCAGACGTTGGGTGAGGCGAGCGGCAAGGGGTTGGTCGACAAGACCAGCACCAACGCCAAGCGCGTGCAGGCCATCGCCAACCGCTTGATCGCCCAGGCGCCGAACTTCCGCCCGGATGCGGCGCAGTGGCAGTGGGAAGTGAACCTGATCAAGAGCGATGAGATGAACGCCAACTGCGGGCCTGGCGGCAAGATCTTCGTGTACAGCGCGTTGATCGACAATCTCAAGCTCACCGATGACGAGCTGGCTGCCGTAATGGGCCATGAGATTGCCCACGCCTTGCGTGAACACGGCCGCGAAGCCATGTCCAAGGCGTATGGCATCCAGATGGCCAAGCAGGGCGCCGGTGCATTGTTTGGCCTGGGCCAGGACAGCCTGGCGCTGGCCGATACGGTCGCCAACTATGGCATGACCTTGCCTAACAGCCGCGCCAACGAAAACGAAGCGGACCTGATCGGCCTGGAGCTTTCGGCACGTGCCGGTTACAACCCGAACGCCGCCATCACGCTGTGGAACAAGATGGCCAAGGCTTCAGAGGGCGCGCCACCGGAGTTCATGAGTACTCACCCGGCGTCCGACAGCCGGATCGCCTCGCTGCAGGCGGCCATTCCGAAGGTGATGCCGCTCTACCAGCAGGCCCGGAAATCCTGATACTCCGAACCTTGTGAAGATCCAAGTGTGGGAGGGGGCTTGCTCCCGATGGCAGTATTTCAGTCGATATATATGTTGACTGATTCACCGCCATCGGGAGCAAGCCCCCTCCCACAATGGGTTGGGGTTTACAGCCTTAGATCCAACCGCTGCTTTGCATGGCCTTGTACACCGCCACGATCGCCAGGATGAAAAACGCCGAAGCCGCCAGTCGACGAATCAAGGTCAGCGGCAGCTTTTCGGCTGCAAAATTCCCCGCCAATACAACCGGCACGTTGGCAATCAGCATGCCCAGGGTGGTGCCGATGATCACCAGCCACAACTCCGGATACTGCGCCGCCAGCATCACTGTGGCGATCTGCGTCTTGTCGCCGATCTCGGCGAGGAAGAATGCGATCAAGGTGGTCAGGAATGGCCCGAACTTGCGTGTGGTACTGGCTTCGTCATCGTCGAGCTTGTCCGGCACCAACGTCCACAGTGCCGTGGCGCAGAAGCTCGCCGCCAGGATCCAGTGCAGCACCGCATCCGAGAAGAAACTACCGAACCAGGCCCCCACGGCACCGGCGGCCGCATGGTTGGCCAAGGTCGCGGCGACGATACCGGCGATGATCGGCCAGGGCTTGCGAAAGCGTGCGGCGAGGATGAGCGCGAGCAGTTGCGTCTTGTCGCCGATTTCGGCCAAGGCAACGATTGCGGTAGGAACGAGTAATGAATCCAGCATCAGGTAGGCTTCCAGGGGCGGGTCGACACGGCTATGACACGTACAGCCTTCCCGCCCCGGGTAAGGTGTGCGTGTCATAGGTCTTGTCAAACCCCGGTCCGTCTGTGCGGACTCCTGGGTCGCATACGCCATGGCCTGCTGACCAAGTATGTTGACGTATGCCGGACGAGCGTGACGCTCGTGGGAGACTACTCCCCTAGGACGGAGCGGATTCTGCCTAGGCAAAATCCATTCGGCAAGCGTTCTTTTTCAAACGCCCGTCAGCCGCGCTTGGCACGGTAAATGCGAAAGCCGTTGCCTTCGGCCTTGATCGCACAGACCCCAAGATGCTCTTCGATCAGCGGCTGATACTTCAGGAAGCTGTTGGCGACTAACCGAAGTTCGCCGCCTTTTGCCAGGTGTTTCGCGGCTTTTCGCAGCAGGTTCTCGGTGGCGAAATAATCGGTATGCACCCCGACATGGAACGGTGGGTTGCTCAGGATTGCGTTCAAACCCATCGGTGCGGCGTCGATACCATCACCGGTCAATACCTCGGCTTCCAGGCCATTGGCAGCCAATGTCAGGCGACTGCTGGCAGCGGCAAATGCGTCCACGTCGAGCAACGTGACGCTGTTGTGCGGGTAGCGCCGCTTGACGGCCGCCCCCAGCACACCGGCGCCGCAACCAAAGTCGAGCAAGTGACCGCCAGGCAGCTTGTCCAGATGCTCCAGCAACAGCTCGGTGCCGCGATCCAGGCGCCCATGGCTGAACACGCCCGGCAGGCTTACGACCTTGAGCGGCCCTTCGGCCAGCGTTACGTCGAACACCTGCGCCAGGCTTTCCAGCTCGACCGCTTGCGGGGCATTGGCCACGGTGACCTGCCACAGTTGGCAATGCCGTGCGCTATCGAGCTTGCGCGGTTTGCCGAAGGGGATCATCTGTTTGGCGGCACTTTCGATACCGCCTTTTTTCTCCCCGACCAGAAACAGCTCGGCGCCGGGCAGGCGTGCGGCCACGGCGTTGAGCAGGTAGTCGGTGAGGTCCTTGGACTTGGGCAGGAAGATCACTGCCGCGTCGAACGAGCGCTCGGGCACGTTCACACCGAACTGGCTGCGCTCGGGGAAGCGTGCATCGAGCGCGGCCTGGTCGCCGGCATGCCAGCACCAACCGTGGGCGTTGGGCAGGCGACCCAGCAGGTCGTCGGCAGGCAAACCGACCAGCAGCAGGTTGCCTTGAAAAAGTTCGGCCTGACGAAGCAGTACTTCACTGCGCGGATCCATGGTCTGCTCCTTGAAAAGGGGCGCAGTTTATCAACTGACGACGCGCAACGGGGCGCCGTTGAAAAAGCCTTGGGCATTTTCCACCAATTGGCCGACGATCCGCTGTCGAGCTTCGCGGCTGCCCCAGGCATTGTGCGGCGTGACGATCAATCGAGGAACGTCGCCTGCCAGCAGCGGGTTACCCTGCACCGGCGGCTCGACACTCAGCACATCGGTGGCTGCGCCGCCCAGGTGGCCGCTGCGCAACGCGTCTGCCAGCGCCTGTTCATTGATCAGGCCACCGCGCGCGGTATTGACGATAAAGGCGCCGGGCTTGAGCAATGCCAGTTCGCGGGCGCCGATAAAGTCGCGGGTGTGTTCATTGAGTGGGCAGTGCAAGGTCAGCGCGTCGACCTGTGCGAGCAATTCATCCAGCGGTACGCGGTCGGCACGGGCAGGGCGGCCGGGAATTGCGCCGAGCACCACACGCATGCCGAAGGCTTGCGCCAGGCGTGCCACGGCGCCGCCCAGTTCGCCATGGCCGAGCAGGCCGAGGGTTTTGCCTTCCAGCTCGACGATGGGGTAGTCCAGCAGGCAGAACTGCTTGGCTTGCTGCCATTTGCCGGCCGCCACATCGCGTTGATAGTCCTTCAAGCGTGTCGCCAGGTTGAGCAGTAACATGATCGTGTGCTGCGCCACCGACGGTGTGCCGTAGCCCTGGCAGTTGCTCACGGTAATGCCATGGGCGCGGGCGGCGGCGAGGTCGACGTTGTTGGTGCCGGTGGCCGATACCAGGATCAGTTCCAGTTCAGGGCAGGCTGCCAGGGTTTCGGCGTTGAGCACGATCTTGTTGCTGATCACCACCTGGGCGTTTTGCACGCGCTCAAGCACATTCTGTGGCGTGGTATCCGTAAACAGCTGCAGCTCACTGAAGCTGTTGCGCAACTCGCCGAGGTCGAGGTCGCCCAAGTCCAGAGAGGAGTGATCAAGGAAGACGGCGCGGCGATTGTTCATCTCAACTGTACCTTTTGTGACGAGGTTCGAAGGCGTAATCTGCCGAGCCTATCAGTTGAAATAATCAGTTACTTAATGGAGTAAGCATGTACGTCGCCGAGTTTTTGACCGTAGCGCTGATTCACCTGTTGGCAGTGGCCAGCCCCGGCCCGGATTTCGCCGTGGTCGTGCGCGAAAGCGTAACCCATGGCCGCCGCGCCGGGACGTGGACGGCGCTGGGCGTCGGTTCGGCGATTTTCCTGCACGTAGGTTACTCGTTGCTCGGCATCGGCTTGATCGTGTCGCAGTCCATCGTGCTGTTCAACGCGCTGAAATGGGCGGCCGCCGCGTATCTGCTGTACATCGGTTTCAAGGCATTGCGTGCGCAGCCGGCCAAGCCTGCCGCCGAAGGCGAGTTGCACCGCGAAGCCGGCGAGCGCACCCCGCGTGGCGCATTTACCGCAGGTTTCGTGACCAATGGCTTGAATCCCAAGGCCACCCTGTTTTTCCTCTCGTTGTTCACGGTGGTGATCAACCCGCAGACGCCGCTGGCCATTCAAGCGGGTTACGGCGTGTACCTGGCGGTGGCGACGGCGCTGTGGTTCTGCCTGGTGGCGATGTTGTTCAGCCAGCAGCGCGTGCGTGCCGGATTTGCGCGGATGGGCCACTGGTTCGACCGCACCATGGGTGCGGTACTGATCGCCATCGGTGTGAAGTTGGCCTTTACCAGCATGAAATAAGTTTTTCAGTGGTCGGATGCTGGCTTAAAGCTAGCATTCGCCGGGGTCTGCAAATCATTCCTTTGGCTGATTTAGCTGACACATAAGCTCTCTAAAGTGCAGGTCTTCAAGCCAAGACCGTGCAGTCAGATAAGGGATTAGTATGTTGCAGACCCGCGTTATCCCGCCCGCCGAAGGTGCGTACCAGTACCCGCTGTTGATCAAACGCCTGTTGATGTCCGGCACCCGTTACGAGAAAACCCGGGAAATCATCTACCGTGACAAGCTGCGTTATACCTACCCGACCTTGATCGAACGGGTCGCGCGGCTGGCCAACGTATTGACCGAAGCCGGCGTCAAGGCCGGTGACACCGTGGCGGTCATGGATTGGGACAGCCACCGTTATCTGGAGTGCATGTTCGCTATCCCGATGATCGGTGCGGTGATCCACACCATCAACGTGCGCCTGTCGCCGGAGCAGATCCTCTACACCATGAACCACGCCGAAGACCGCTTTGTGTTGGTCAACAGCGAGTTCGTGGGCCTTTACCAGGCGATCGCCGGGCACCTCACCACCGTCGACAAGACCCTGCTGCTCACCGATGGTGACGCCCAAACCGCCGAGCTGCCGAACCTGGTGGGCGAGTATGAAAGCCTGCTGGCCGCCGCCAGCCCGAAATACGACTTCCAGGACTTCGACGAGAACTCGGTCGCGACCACCTTCTACACCACCGGCACCACCGGCAACCCCAAAGGTGTGTACTTCACTCATCGCCAACTGGTGCTGCACACCATGGGCGTGGCAACCATCATGGGCAGCGTCGACAGCGTGCGCCTGCTGGGCACCAACGATGTGTACATGCCGATCACGCCGATGTTCCATGTACACGCCTGGGGCCTGCCCTATGTAGCCACCATGCTGGGGCTCAAACAGGTCTATCCCGGCCGCTATGACCCGGAATACCTGGTGGAGCTGTGGCGCAAGGAAAAAGTCACCTTCTCGCACTGCGTGCCGACCATCCTGCAAATGGTGCTCAACGCCAAGGCCGCCCAGGGCGTGGATTTCTGCGGTTGGAAAATCGTCATCGGCGGCAGTGCGCTGAATCGCTCGTTGTATGACGCCTCGAAGGCGCGGGGCATTCAACTGACCGCCGCGTACGGCATGTCCGAGACCGGGCCGCTGGTGTCCTGTGCTCACCTCAATGAAGAACTGATGGCCGGCAGTGAAGACGAGCGCACCACCTACCGCATCAAGGCCGGCGTGCCCGGGCCGTTGGTGGAAGCGGCGATTATCGATGATGACGGCAATTTCCTGCCCGCCGATGGCGAATCCCAGGGCGAGCTGGTGTTGCGCGCCCCTTGGCTCAGCGAAGGCTATTTCAACGAGCCGCAGAAGGGTGCCGAGTTGTGGGCCGGCGGCTGGATGCACACCGGTGACGTGGCGACCCTGGACGCCTTCGGGGTGATTGATATCCGCGATCGCATCAAGGACGTGATCAAGACGGGGGGCGAATGGATCTCCTCCCTGGCACTTGAAGACCTGGTCAGCCGTCACCCGGCGGTACGTGAAGTAGCAGTGGTAGGCATCGCCGACCCGCAGTGGGGCGAGCGCCCGTTTGCGTTGCTGGTGGTGCGTGATGGCCATGTGATAGGTGCGCGTGAGCTCAAGGAACATCTCAAGCCTTTTGTCGAACTGGGCCACTTGAGCAAGTGGGCCATTCCAAGCCAGATCGCGGTTGTTACTGAAATTCCCAAGACCAGCGTAGGAAAACTCGACAAAAAACGTATCCGTATCGACATCATCGAATGGCAGGCCAACAACAGTACGTTCCTGTCGACCCTGTGACGCCCTTCGCCGCGCCCGCTCGGGCGCGGCAATGCTCTATCTCAAGCCTTCACTTGTGATTTATCGATTTTCAGCCATCCTTGCCACGCCGATCTTCGTCGGTGTGGCGAAAGGGTTGTGGCAGACGGGTTGGTGATGCAAATCACACTTTAGAGGGATCAAGCGCTCCCCCCCTGCTGGCTATAGTCCCTTCCAGAGTTATTCACGGATGCTCCGCTTCGGGCCATGGGGGCTCGGGTGCCGTACGGCATTGGGATCGTTGTATCCCGGCCGTTACATGCATCTGTAGGAAAGAACTCACTGCCATAACAATAATGCACATGGAGTAGCGTCGATGACCTCAGTAAACCAGTTCTGGCGCCGGGCGAGATTGCCTCTGGCCGTCAGTCTCGCTTCTACGCTCGCCGGGCCCGCATTCGGCGTCAGTTTCAATATCGGTGAAGTCGAAGGGAGCTTTGACTCGTCGCTTTCCGTGGGGGCGAGCTGGTCGACAGCCAAGCCTAACCGAGACCTGATCGGTGCCAACAACGGCGGCAAGGGGTTGTCCCAGACCTCTGATGACGGCCACTTGAACTTCAAGCGCGGCGAAACGTTCTCGAAGATCTTCAAGGGCATCCACGACCTGGAACTGAAATACGGCGACACCGGCGTGTTTGTGCGCGGCAAGTACTGGTACGACTTCGAACTCAAGGACGAAAGCCGTCCGTTCAAGGACATCAGCGACAACAACCGCAAGGAAGGCGCCAAGTCCTCCGGCGGGCAGATCCTCGATGCCTTCATTTATCACAACTACAACATCGCCGATTTGCCGGGCAACGTGCGTTTCGGCAAACAGGTGGTGAGCTGGGGTGAAAGTACCTTCATCGGCGGCGGCATCAACTCCATCAACCCGATCGACGTGTCCGCATTCCGTCGTCCGGGCGCCGAGATCAAGGAAGGCTTGATTCCGGTCAACATGTTTTATGTGTCGCAATCATTGACGGATAACTTGTCGGCTGAGGCGTTTTATCAGCTGGAGTGGGACCAGACGGTGACCGATAACTGCGGCACGTTCTTCTCCCAGCCCGACGTGATTTCCGATGGCTGTGACAACAACCTGCGTGTGCTCAACAAGCGTTCGACCATCCCGGGCGCTGCGTTGCCGACGCTCAATGCCCTGGGGGTGGACGTCAACAACGAAGGCGTACTGGTACGTCGCGGTCCGGACCGGGATGCCCGCGACAGCGGCCAATTCGGCGTGGCCATGCACTACAACTTCGAGCCGCTGGATACCGAGTTCGGCGCGTACTTCATGAATTACCACAGCCGCGCGCCGATCTTCAGTGCACAAGGTGCTCCTTCATCGGCTTACACCCGCCCTCTGGGGCCTCTGGCTGCCTTGCGTCCATTGATCGTGGCCGGCAGTTCCAACTACTTCGTCGAGTACCCGGAAGATATCCGCCTGTACGGTTTGAGCTTCTCGACCACGTTGCCGACAGGCACGGCCTGGAGTGGTGAACTGAGCTACCGTCCAAACGCCCCCGTGCAATTGAGCACCACCGATATCCTGTACGCCGGTGTCACGCCGATCCCTGGCTTTGGCAACGCCTCCGTGCTCAAAGGTACGCCGGGCCAGGACCTGCATGGCTACAACCGTAAGGAAGTGACGCAGTTCCAGACCACCTTCACGCACTTCTTCGACCAAGTCATGGGCGCAAGCCGCCTGACCACCGTCGGTGAGATCGGGGTGACCCATGTCGGGGGGCTGGAAAGCAAATCACAAGCCCGCTATGGCCGCGATCCGGTCTTCGGCCCTGGCAGCTTGCCGGGTGGCTTCTGCAATGCGCTCAACAATTCCACCGCGACGGGGGCGGGCCTGCCCAATGCCGCTGGCCTGAACACCAACTGCAACAATGATGGCTACACCACAGCCACGTCCTGGGGCTACCGCGCCCGAGCCATCTGGGAATACCCGGACGTGTTCGCGGGCGTCAACCTCAAGCCAAACGTGGCTTGGTCGCATGACGTGAAGGGGTATTCACCCGGCCCCGGCGGTAACTTCGAAGAAGGTCGCAAGGCTGTCAGCCTGGGCCTGGATGCCGAGTACCAGAATACTTATACCGCCAGCCTGGCCTACACCAACTTCTTTGGTGGCAAGTTCAGCACGGTGGATGACCGCGACTTCATCGCCCTGAGCGTCGGCGCCAACTTCTAAGCACACTGTATTTTCAGGAAGACCAGAATATGCAAATAACAAAAAGTCTGTTGCACGTGGGTGTGCTGGGGCTGTCGATCCTGGCGAGCAATGTCATGGCGGCGGTATCGGCGGATGAAGCCGCCAAGCTGGGCACGAGCCTGACCCCGATGGGCGCTGAAATGGCCGGTAACGCGGCGGGCACCATTCCGAAATGGTCGCCGCTGCCCACCAATGCCGGTGCCGTGGATGCGCGTGGTTTCCTGGCCAACCCCTACGCCAACGAACAGCCGCAGTTCACCATCACCGCAGCCAACGTCGAGCAGTACAAAGACAAGCTGGCACCCGGGCAGTACGCGATGTTCAAGCGCTACCCGGACACCTTCAAGATGCCGGTCTACCCGACCCATCGCGGCGCGACCGTGCCGGCGGATGTGTTTGCAGCCATCAAGAAGAATGCCACGCACACCAACCTGGTTTCCGGCGGCAACGGCCTGGAAAACTTCGAAACCGCGGTGCCGTTCCCGATTCCAAAAAGCGGCGTGGAAGTCATCTGGAACCACATTACCCGCTATCGGGGCGGCAGCGTGACCCGCCTGGTAACCCAGGCCACGCCGCAAACCAACGGTTCGTACAGCCTGGTGTATTTCCGCGATCAGTTCGTGTTCCGCGACAAGATGAAAGACTTTGATCCGAAAAACCCAGGCAACGTGCTGTTCTACTTCAAGCAGCAAGTGACCGCGCCGGCGCGTCTGGCCGGTGGCGTGCTGCTGGTGCACGAGACCCTGGACCAGGTGAAGGAACCGCGTTCGGCGTGGGTCTACAACGCGGGTCAGCGCCGCGTGCGTCGGGCGCCGCAAGTGTCCTATGACGGGCCGGGTACTGCCGCCGATGGCCTGCGCACTTCCGACAACCTCGACATGTACAACGGCGCGCCGGACCGCTACGACTGGAAACTGGAAGGCAAGAAAGAACTCTACATCGCCTCCAACAGCTACAAGGTCGACGATCCCAAGCTCAAATACGCCGACATCATCAAGGCCGGTCACATCAACCAGGACCTGGCACGCTACGAGCTGCGTCGCGTCTGGCATGTGGTCGCCACCTTGAAGGAAGGCCAGCGCCACATCTACGCCAAGCGTGACTTCTTCATCGACGAAGATACCTGGCAAGCCGCCGTGATCGACCACTATGACGGCCGTGGCCAACTGTGGCGTGTCGCCGAAGCCCATGCCGAGAACTACTACGACAAGCAAGTGCCGTGGTACGCCCTGGAAACCCTCTACGACCTGCAGTCCGGCCGCTACCTGGCGCTGGGCATGAAAAACGAAGAGAAGCAGGCATATGACTTCGGCTTCACCGCCACCACCAGCGATTTCACTCCAGCGGCCCTGCGCCAGGACGGTGTGCGCTAAGCGGCAACGGAGTTCCAGTGTGGGAGGGGGCTGGCCCCCTCCCTAATGCTACTCAGTCAAGAGAACCTGCCGCTCACTACAGATGATGTGTTCTACATCCCACCCTTTAAGTGACTGGCATCAGGCCCCTCCCACATTTTTTGTCGCAGTTCTTTTTCAGGTAAATGTTGCAAAGATCTACAACCCCGCCGCTTTTACCGCTAGTCTGCGGACATCTGCAATGCCGACAACAGCCTTCTACAAGAGCCCGGCGATGACTGATCTGTCCCGAATCCAAGGGCCTGCGAGCGCAGCGATTCCGACGCTGGAAGCGCGCTTCTACAGGCCGCCGCTGCCTGACGGCTACGTGCTGCGACCGCGCTTGTGCGAGCGTTTGAGCGCCGGGTTGGAGGGGCGATTGCTGCTGGTCAGCGCGCCGGCCGGGTTCGGCAAAAGCTCATTGGCGGTCGAGTTCTGCCAGGCCCTGCCCACGCACTGGCAGAGCCTGTGGTTGGGTTTGAGCCCACGGGACAGCGACCCTGGTCGATTTCTTGAGCGCCTGCTCGACGGTTTGCAGCAATACTTCCCGCAGCTCGGCGCCCAGTCCCTCGGCCTGCTGAAAATGCGCCAACGCCATCAGCCCTTTGCTTTCGAGGAGTGGCTGGACGGTTTGCTGGATGAGCTGACGGGCTACCTGTCCACGCAGACGCCTTTATTGCTGGTACTGGATGACTACCATTTGGCCCAGGGGCCGGTGCTGGATCGTTGCCTGCAATTTTTCCTCAATCATTTGCCTGACGGCCTGGTGGTATTGGTCACCAGTCGCCAGCGTCCGGATTGGCACCTGGCGCGATTGCGCTTGTCACGGCACCTGCTGGAATTGCATGAGCAGGACCTGCGCCTGACTCATGACGAGTCCCTGGCGGTGCTGGACCGCCATAGCAGCTCATTGCGCGGTGAGGCCCTGGATAACCTGATTCGCCGCAGCGAAGGTTGGGTCGCCGGCCTGCGTTTCTGGCTGCTGGCGGCGTCCGAAGCCGGCAACGAAGGTGCGCTGCCGCAAAGCCTGCACGGCGGGGAAGGGCTGATCCGGGATTACCTGCTGGAGGAGGTCATCGACTGCCTGCCGGTCGAGGTGCAAGCATTTTTGTATGACACGGCGCCTCAGGATCGTTTTTGCAGCGAGCTATGCGATGCCGTACGCGAAGCCCATGACAGTGGTGAAATCCTGCGCTACCTGCTGGCTCATCAAGTCTTCCTGGTGCCTTTGGACGAGCAGGGGCATTGGTATCGCTACCACCATCTGTTTTCCGACCTGCTGCGTACGCGTCGTGCCAAGAGCGCCACGTTGCCCCTGGCCAGCCTTCACCTGCGCGCCTGCCGGTGGTTCAACGCCCAGGGCCTGATCGATGAGGCGGTCGAGCAGGCACTGCGGGCCGGCCATCTTGATGTAGCGGCGAACCTGGTGCAAAACCTGTCTGAAGAGCAACTGCTGGCCGAGCAGAACGTGGGCATGCTGCTGCGCTGGAAGATGGACTTGCCCGACAGCCTGCTGATCAGCACGCCACGCTTGATCGTGTTGTATAGCTGGGCCTTGGGCCTGGCCTGCCAACTGGACGCGGCCGAGGAATTGTCCAGCTACCTCAGCCGCTTCCTGCCGGCGCCGTCAGCGACCGCACAGAAATCCATGCTCGCCCAATGGTTGGCGCTGAGCGGCATCATTGCCCGTGGCCGCGGGGATCGCGAATCGACTCAACGTTATTGCAGCGAGGCGTTGGAAAGCCTGCCGCACAAGCGCTACGGCCAGCGCCTGATGTGCCTGTCGACCCTCTCCAACCTGGCCATCGTCGATGCCGACCTATGGCGTGCCCGGGGCTTGAATCGAGAGTCCCTGGAGCTGGCGCAACGCGTCGGCAACCCCCTGTTTGAAGCACTGGCCCATTACGACCGGGCGCGGGTACTGCAGGCGCGTGGCGAGATCCTGCGCTCGCTCGACGAAGTGCGCCAGGGCTTGCAGCGCCTGCATGACCTGGCGCCACAACGGTTGTATGCCGTGCGTGCGCGGCTGTCGTTGTATGAAGGTTACCTGCTGCTGGTGCGTTTCCAGCCCGAAGCCGGCCTCGCACGGTTGCGTGCCGGGCTGGCGGAAGCCCGTGCCTGTCGGGATATCAGCGTATTGATCGGGCATTGCGTGATCGCCAACTTCGAAGGGCGACGTGGGGACTTCCCCAAGGCGTTTGCCGAGCTGGCCGAGGCCGAGCGCCTGATGCATATCTGGGATGTTCCACCCATCTACTATCTGGCGATGATCACGCTGATCAAATGTGAGCTGTGGCTGATCCAGGGGCGCACTGACCTGGCCGATGCCTGGCTGACCCGCCTGGGGCAGACCTACAACGGCGAGCACGCGGCCGCAGCGCCGGAGTTTCATCCACACTTGCCGCAACATATCGAGCTGCAGCAGGCCGCGCTGGACGCAACGCGCCATCAATCCGAGGCTTCGCTGCGACGGCTTGAAGCGTTGGCGCAGCAAGCTCATAACGATGGGCGCCAGATGATCGCGCTGATGGCGCTGACCCAGCAGGCGCACTTGCTACTGGAGTGCGGCCAGGAAGCCAAGGCCCGGTCCATCCTCGTCCAAGCCTTGGAAGCCGGAGCGGGCGGTGCGCTGCAACCGTTCCAGCGCTTGCTGGAAAACTACCCGGACTGGATGCGCGAACAACTTGGCAGGGACCCCCATGGCCTGTTGAACCAGAGTTTGCTGGCGCTGCTTCCTGTGGTGATGCCGGCCGGAACTTCGCCTGCTCACGAAACCCTGAGCGCCCGAGAGCGGGCGGTCCTGCAATTGATCGCGCAGGGGTGTTCGAATCAGGAAATCAGCAATCAGCTGTTTATTTCACTGCACACCGTCAAGACCCACGCCAGCCACATCAACAGCAAACTGGGGGTCGAGCGGCGTACTCAGGCGGTGGCACGGGCGCAGGAGTTGGGGTTGATTGGTTAGCGCTTCGCCCCGTGTGTGCAGGGATGCGCCGGTTCAGTTTTTCACCGGCTTGTTGCGCCGGCAGCGCTGCGAGCAGTAAAGCACTTCATTCCAGCAACGGGCCCACTTTTTTCGCCAGGTAAAGGAGAGGCCGCAAGACACGCAGGTTTT
Organism: Pseudomonas sp. ICBG1301; assembly: GCF_016918385.1. Lineage (NCBI taxonomy): Bacteria > Pseudomonadati > Pseudomonadota > Gammaproteobacteria > Pseudomonadales > Pseudomonadaceae > Pseudomonas > Pseudomonas sp. ICBG1301. The sequence continues at coordinate 446,939 of NZ_JAEKGB010000005.1, read as the reverse complement.
CACCGGCAGCTCACTCTTTTTCAAAATGACTCACCTTCATCCAGCCGGGCCAGCAGACTCTGCCCCCGTTGCCAGAGCGCCTGCTGCTTGGCCTCCGTCAGGCGGTCGAGGTTTTTATACACCATGCCCATGCGGTGATTGCCGCGCAGAAGGTCAGCGTGACGCATGAGAAAGTGCCAATAGAGCGCATTGAAAGGGCAAGCATCTTCTGTGGTGCTTTCACTGACCTTGTAGGCACAGGTACGACAGTAGTCAGACATGCGTTTGATGTACTGACCGCTCGCACAGTAAGGTTTGGAGCCCAGGTACCCACCGTCGGCGTGCATCACCATGCCCAGGGTGTTTGGCAGCTCGACCCATTCGAATGCATCCATGTAGATCGCCAGGTACCACTCGCATATCTGAGGCGGAGCGATACCGGCCAAGAGGGCAAAATTGCCTGTCACCATCAACCGTTGAATGTGATGAGCGTAGGCGTGCTCCAGACTTTGGTTGATGGCTTGGCGCATGCAGTTCATCTGGGTAGCGCCTGTCCAATAGAACTCCGGCAGTGATCTTGTATTGCCGAACGCATTACCGTCGGCGTAGTGAGGCATCCTCAGCCAGTAGACGCCCCTGACGTACTCCCGCCACCCGATCAGTTGGCGAATAAAGCCTTCAGCGGCATTCAGCGCGATGTTGTCCGACCAATAGGCGGCCTCGACATCGCTGCACAGTTGGCGAACATCCAACAGGCCGATATTGAGCGCGGCACTGATACGGGCATGAAACAAAAAGGGCTCATCACTGGCCATTGCGTCCTGATAGTCACCGAAGGCCGCCAGCCCCCAATCGAGGAAGTAATCCCAAAGAGCCTGCGCATCTGCATGAGTGACCGGGTAGTCGAAGTTGGCCAGGGTGCCGTAGTGGTTGGAAAAGTGTTCAGCCACCAGCGCAAGGACTTCCTGGGTGAGGGTGTCTGGCGGGAAGCGGGCCGGCGCAGGCGGCCGCACTCCTTTGGGCAGGGGCTTGCGGTTGTCCGCATCAAAATTCCACGCACCGCCTACCGGGCTGCCGTCACCGTTGAGCAGTATCCTGTTTTTGCGGCGCATTTCTCGATAGAAAAACTCCATGCGCAGCTGTTTTTTGTCTGCGGCCCAACGGGCGAATTCGGCACGGCTGCAGAGAAATCGACTATCGCGATGCCACTCAATCGCCAAGCCACACGTACGGATTGACTGTTCCAGGCGCCAATCGCCACATTCGGTGATGTGCAGTTCATCGGGCTGCAATAGTGACTGCCAGCGCTGTAGCTCACTCGGCACCGAGCCTGTGTTCTTCGGATCATCAAGGGTGACGTAGTGGACCTGCGTTGCAGCCTGCTTCAATGCCTCGGCGAAGTGGCGCATGGCGCTGAAGACCAGGGCGATCTTCTGCGGGTGGTGAGGGACGTGGCGGGCCTCTTCCATCACTTCGACGAGCAGTACGCTATCGCGCTCTTTATCCAGGCCCTGCAGCGAGGCCAGGTCGAAAGACAATTGATCGCCCAGAACCAGGCATAGGCGGCGATGTGCAGTCATCGAGCAGTTTCCAGTGATGGAGAAACGTATAGGGCAGGCATGCCGGAGCCACGGTGAGAGGGCGCACGGATGCCTGGCTGCTCACTTATACTTGTACAATAAAAATAATTTGTACAATTTTTTCGACGGGACGTGCAGTGATTTTTCGCAGGGCGAACCGCTCACTCGGTGAGCGGAAGTTTTATCAGGAAAGTAGTGCCTTGCGTTGCGTCAGAAGTGACATCGATTGAGCCCTTATGGGCGGTCACGATTTCTGACGCGATAAACAGGCCCAGGCCCAAGCCTTCGGTAGGTCCGTTTTCAGTGGTAGAGCGCTGAGAAAAACGCCCCATGGGATTGAAGATAAACGGTAGGGCATCCTCAGGTATCGGTTGGCCGCTGTTATGGACGCTGAATACCGCGACGTCCTCCGTGACCGACAACTGCACGGTTATGGGATGCTGGATATTGCCGTGACTCACAGCGTTGCTGATGATATTTGAAAAGACCTGCTCCAATCGCGGGCCGTCAAACCTGCCAGGAACCGCAGTGCGCGCGACAAACAGCACGTTGGCTTCAGGATGAAATGCCTGGATTTCTTCCACCACTCTGCGGCACAGCGGTAAAAGGTCCAGGTCTGTCTTGGTGACGGGAATACCGGGCCCCATGTGGCAGCGTGTCAGATCCAGCAAATCGCCAACGATACGGCTCGCCCGGGTAACGCTGGTATGTATCTGGGTCGCGACTTTGGCATCCCGCGCCCCGAGACCCTCGGAATGCTTGAGAATGTCGCTGCCCAGTAAAATCGCCCCGAGCGGGGTGCGCAAATCGTGGCCGAGAACGCCCAGGAAAATATTGCGCGACACATCAACGGCTCGGGAGTAACTGGCGATAGACTCCGCGAGAGCCTGGTCAATCGCTTCGTGGAAGCGGGTCATATCATCAATATTCAGTGACGTGCCATTTTTTACCTGGCTCATCCACTGTCTGAGCACGCTCGCCCTGAGGGCGCGATATTCAGAAACCATTTGATCAATGGTGAAGCCCGCCAGTAAGCGAGCCACTGCATGGGTCTCAGCGGCGGTTTCGTGCTCTTCCACCGGCCCCAGGCCATGCGACTTATCAATCTGCTCTTGTGCGGTCTGTGCGGTTCGCAGGTCGGCGACGATCGCCCGCAGCATTTGCTCTGCATGGTCGCGCAATGCACTGCGGTCGAGATCCGCGCCAGGTGTCTCGATCGTTCTCGCGAAATCTTCCCAGGCCTGCAAGATGGGTTCGAGGTTTTCTAGAATGAAATCCGGCAGGCGCATGTCGATGTCCTGATCAGGTCCGTCACAGGCGGACTAAACGAAACTGCGTAGGTCGGGGGCAATGTGGTGAGCCAGTTTAGGAGGTTCTCCAGTGGATTTCAAAGCGCGACCAAGCCGGCTTTACCCGATATAGGGCCCGAGCATCACGCGTTTTGACGCTTGCCCCTGAGCCGTCGTGCTGAGAGGCTGTTCTATAGGCCCGCTGTCAACAATCTCAGCCTTTTCTCGACGGCGCTGTCGAAATGGTTGGACAGCAACTCACAACGCTCCGGCGGGAGGCCGGCACAGCAGGTTATTCCCAGGACGAACCCTTCGGCCTTCGCGCCGGTTTTTACTGCGAAAATCATCGAGCCTGCCCGCTCTATATCGTAAAAAAGCCTATCGGCCTGACGCTTGATGGCATCAGGCAAGTCATCTGTGTATGGGTTCATGACCTACTCCACATGCTTACTTCTGCAATCTGGTCTGACGCATGGGCGCTGTGCCTCACGCAATAAATGACCGTGGGTCGATTGAGATGTTCGTAATTTCTGGCCTTGGCGAGCGCTTGGGATCAAACGGCGTTTGAGCGTGTTGCTATCTGCAATAGACGGCAGGTTCATTCGGGCAAGGTGCATGAATTCAAATTGCCACTAATCTAAATAACCTATTGAAATATAAGGGGTTTAAATTTTTTGTAAGGTGGCACGGCAAATGCGATAGCACTAGGGAGATAGCCGCCAAAGAACGGCTGAATCCTTCCGTGATAGCCATAGTGAGATAGAAAAATGAATGCCATCGACCTTCTCAAAGCCGACCACGAAAAAGTCAAAGCCATCCTGACCCAACTGAGTGAATCGACTGAGCGTGGGGTGAAGAAACGCACTGAGCTGCTGGATAAATTAGAGATGGAAGTGTCCATCCACACCCAGCTGGAAGAGCAGATTCTCTATCCCGCCTTCAAGGCCGCCGGTGGGAAAGACGAGGCCGAGATGTACTATGAAGCAAAAGAGGAGCACCGCACGGTTGACTCTCTGGTGCTTCCCGACCTGAAAGCAACTGATCCTACCTCCCCGGAATTCGCAGGTCGGGTGAAGGTGGTCAAGGAACTGCTCGAACATCACATCGAAGAAGAGGAAACAGAGATGTTTCCCAAGGCCAAGAAGCTTCTGGGCAAAGCCGAGCTTGAAAAGCTGGGTGAACAGATGCTGGCCATGAAGTCATCGTTGAAAAAGAGTTACGTGTCTCAAAAAGTTGCAGCCTGAACCCATAGGCTTTAACTGCTCCTGTAGAAAGATGAGCCCGACGCCACGTCGGGCTCATTTTTTTTTGCCCCTCGGAGTCGGCCTTTGAACGGTCGCGCTTGTGTTGACTCAGCCTCGCTTTCTAATTGCAGTGTGATTGCTCCTGGATACCCAATGGCTACTTTCCGGCGACATTTGCAGAGAAATCGACAATCGCCGTTCAGCAATCGTCTGCTAGGGTTTGAGTGTGCTCGGCCGTTGTAGAGCACGGCGCCCGCCGCGCATGGAATTTTTACCGTTTGTCGTGTTCCAAGCTCGGCACAGGTCCATTGCCAATGTCCTCTGCATCACAGAATGCAAAAGTAGGAGCTTCCTTCATGTTTACTCCGCGTCGTCTGCTTGTTGTCGCTACCGCCGTAGCCTTGTTGTCCGGCTGCGCTTCACCTAATCCTTATGACGGCAGCAGCCAGGGACAGGCAGGTAATGAGTCCGGCGGTATGAGCAAGACCGCCAAGTACGGTGGCCTGGGTGCCCTGGCCGGCGCATTGGCAGGTGCCGCGATCGACCATAACAACCGTGGCAAGGGCGCACTGATCGGTGCGGCTGTTGCCGGTATTGGTGCTGCGGGTTACGGCTACTACGCCGACCAGCAGGAAAAGAAACTGCGTGAAAGCATGGCCAACACTGGGGTTGAAGTTCAGCGCCAGGGTGATCAGATCAAGCTGATCATGCCGGGTAACATCACTTTCGCCACCAACTCGGATGCCATTGCCAGCAGCTTCTACCAGCCGCTGAACAATCTGGCCAACTCCCTCAAGCAGTTCAACCAGAACACAATCCAGATTGTCGGCTACACCGACAGTACCGGCAGCCGCCAGTTGAACATGGACCTGTCCCAGCGTCGTGCGCAGAGCGTAGCGAACTACCTGACCTCCCAAGGCGTCAGCCCAGCCAACCTGAGCGCCCGCGGGGCCGGCCCGGATAACCCGATTGCCAGCAACGCCGACGTGAATGGCCGCGCCCAGAACCGTCGTGTAGAGGTCAACCTCGGTCCGATTCCTGGCCAGCAATACGGCCAGCCTGGTCAGCAGCAACAGGCACCTCAACAGAACAACCAGTTCCAGGGTAACCCGTACCAGCAGTACCAATAAACACGGGCGACAAGCGACAAAAAAGGGCGCCGTGCAGTCAATGCACGGCGCCCTTTTTCATGGCTGTGGGTTACATCAATCGATGTATTCGAACACCTTCACGATCTTCTGCACACCCGACACGCCTTGCACGAGGTTGGCTGCACGCGCGGCTTCCGCCTGGGTCAGCAGGCCCATCAGGTAGACGATGCCGTTATCGGTGACGACCTTGATGCGCGAGCCGGGAATCGCGCTGTCGGTCAGCATCTGCGTCTTGATCTTGGTGGTCAGCAGGGCATCGTTGCTGATGGCCAGCAGGGTGATCGGGTCCATCACTTGCAGTTCGTTGTTAACCTTCTTGACACGCTGGACACTCGAAGCGGCTTGTTCAGCCAGGGCCTTGAGGTCGGCACGCGGGGTTTGCCCGGCCAGCAATACCACGCCGTTGAAGCTGGTCACGACGATGCGCGAAGCACCGTTGCCCAGGTCCGGTGCGGCCTTGGCAATGTTGACCTCGACCTTGGTTTCGATCAGCGAGTCGTCGATCTTGCTGCCAAAGGTACGAGTGCCCTTATCGTCCTGAATGGGAGTGTCACGTGTTGCGGTGATTGCCGTGCTGCAGCCGCTGATGGCAAGGCACAGCGTAATGCCCAAAAGGCTGAGGCGTTTAACGGTCATTCTTCACTCCCGAACAGTTGGCTGTCGATCAGATCGCACAGGCAGTGGATCGCCAGCAGGTGGACTTCCTGAATGCGTGCAGTGACATTGGCCGGGACGCGGATCTCCACGTCCTCGGGCAGCAACAGCGAGGCCATGCCGCCGCCGTCGCGGCCGGTCAATGCTACGACAATCATTTCTCGATCATGTGCGGCCTGGATCGCTTGAATAATATTCGCCGAGTTGCCGCTGGTGGAAATCGCCAGCAGCACATCGCCCGGTTGGCCCAGGGCGCGGATCTGCTTGGAGAAGATCTCGTTGTAGCTGTAATCGTTGGCAATCGAGGTGATCGTCGACGAGTCGGTGGTCAGGGCGATGGCCGGCAAGCTCGGGCGCTCACGCTCGAAGCGGTTGAGCAGCTCGGAGGAGAAGTGTTGGGCGTCACCGGCCGAACCGCCGTTACCGCACGAAAGCATTTTGCCTTCGTTGAGCAAGGCGTTGACCATGACCTGACTGGCTTGCTCGATGTGCGGTGCAAGTACGTCCATCGCCTGTTGCTTGGTGTCGATGCTGGCCTGGAAAAGCTGGCGAATTCGGGATTGCATGTCCATCTGTGTGACCTTAAGTGGCGCGGCTGATTGGCACGAAAATGTGCAGCCCGCAATGCAAAGAGCAAAAGTGTGTGATGAAGGTGTCCGGTGAATCAGCTGTCGAAGGCATCTTTGAGCCAGTTCAGATCAGCTGGGCCTAACGGTGTGCTTTCTATGGCAACCACATCGAAACGGCAGGGAGAATCAGCCCAGCGATGCTCTGTTTGCAGGAAAAACTGCGCGGCGAGTATCAGCTTCTGACGCTTGCGCCCGTCGATACTGGCGAGCGCACCACCCCATTGTGCGTGTTTTCTGTAGCGGACTTCGACGAATACTACTGTATCGCCGTCAAGCATGACCAGATCAAGCTCGCCGCGTTTACACAACCAGTTTTGCGCCAGCAGGCGCAAACCTTGTCGTTGCAGATACTGGAGAGCTTGCAGTTCGGCATCCTTGCCGCTTTGTGCGCTGGACCGCTCGGGCATCAGCGCGGGGTGTCCGGCAGGCGCTGGATGTCGCCACCGACAAACTTCGCCCAAGGCATCTGACGGTCGACACGCTGGTTGGCGCTGACGCCCAGGCTGCCCGAAAGCCCGTCAACCCGAGTGTCGGGCAGCGCCTTGAGCTGGCCCAGGCGCGGTGCCAGACGGTAGGCATCGACACCCATTGCGTACAGGCGACCGAGGCTGCCATTGGCCTGTGGCCATTGTGCCGCGACCTGGTTGCGCAATGGGTCGGTGCTGTTGAGCAACCATGGGGTCTCGCAGAACATGACATTGGTCATGTCCAGGTACTGGTTCTTGTCGCCGCTGGCACTGAACACGTGGGAGGTTGCGTAAACCGGCACATCACCGGCGTACTGGAAGTTCAGGGTGGGTTTGATCTGCTGGGCCAACTGCGGGGTAACGGCCAGGAAGATGAACTCGATATCCTGGCGACGCGATGGCTGAGCGGCAACGTCGGTACCGACGGTGCTTTGCAGGCTCTTGGCGCGGCCTTCGCTTTTACGCAACTGGAACAGGTCGGCGATCTGTTGGGCGAGGGCGACGGGCTGATCGACGTACTCAACACCGACGACGGTGCCGCCATTGGCTTCCCAATCCTTGCGGAAGGCATTGTAGACACGCTCGCCCCATTCGCCACGAGGGACCATGGCGGCGGCACGGTGCAGGCCATCGGCACGAGCACGGCGCGATACTTCGCGGGCTTCATCTTCAGCCGCCAGGCCAAACTGGAACAGTTGGGCCGGGTTGTGTTCAGCCTCGCTGTAGTTCAGTGCCAGGGTAGTGATCGGCAATTGCGGACGTGCGCTGAGTTGTTTGACCAGCGGTTTCTCCAGTGGGCCAACCACCAATTGCACGCCGGCGGCCTGGGCCTTGGCGTAGAAGTCGTCAAGCGAGGTCAGGCGCGAGCTGTCATAGAACTCGATCACCGGCGGCTTCTGCCCGGCCTGTTCGGCCTGGTAGTGCGCGGCCATGAAACCTTCACGCAGCGCTTTGCCGACCGAGGCCAGTTGGCCTTCCTGCGGCAACAGCAGGGCGATCTTGTTCAGGGGCTGGCTGGCCAGCTCCTTGAGCTTGGTCAGTGGCAGCGGCAGTTGCACCGCCGCCGGATGCCCCGGGTTCTGCGCACGCCAGGTATCGATAGCGGCTTGCTGCTGCTCCAGGGTGCCGGCGCCCTTGACCGCCTGGGCCAGTGTGATCCAGCCGTCCAATACCGGGTTGCCGCTGGCTTGCAACTGATCGGCTGGCAGCGCGGCAATCAACGTCCAGATCGCTTCGTGGTTGCTCTTGGCGGCGTCGCCGCTGAGCAGCGGGGCCATGGCGACGCGTTCGCGAGCGGCAGCCAGGGTCTGGCCATCGGCTTCATAAGCGCGGGCATGTACGGTGCCGGTACGGATCTGCTGGTCTGTCGGCAGATCCTTCAGGCTTTGCAGGCTCGGGTGGTTGAGCGCTGCCAATGCAGCCTTGGGCTGATTGCGGGCCATGGCCAACTCAGCGGCCAGGGTGCTGGCAAATACTTGTGCGGCCGGTTTCAGGACATCCAGCGGCACCTGCGCAAGAATCTGCGACGAGCGGCCAGGGTTGTTCTGGTGGAACGCCAGGTCAGCCGCACTCAGGCGCAGCAGCGCGGCCTTTTCTGGCGTCTTGGCGGTAATTGCCTGTTCGAGCAGTTGCTCGATACTGGCATCCGGGGTCCGGGGCAGGTCGCCAAGGCTGGACGAGGGCGAGCTGGCGCAAGCGGCCAGGAGGGCAGCGAGGCAGAGGGCGGAGAGCAGCCGCAGGCAAGCGATCATGTAAGTGTTCCTGATACCGATCAAATTAGCGTGGAATTGTACCCAAGCACTGGCTCAGGCGCGATGTTACTGGCGTGAAAGCGTCGATTTAGGTCGTGCAAATGTTGCAATCGCTCGTCGATGGCTGAAAAAGCATCCATCGTGATGGCGTATTTTCGAAGCGCCTACGCGCTACACTATGGCTTTTGCCAACCATCGAGGTGTGCGTTTTGACTGCTCCAGGTCCTTTGAATTCCACTGCTGGCTCGCTTTTTGTGGTGGCGACGCCGATTGGCAACCTGGACGACATCAGTGCCCGGGCGCTGAAGGTGTTGCGCGAAGTCAAGCTGATCGCGGCGGAAGACACGCGTCACTCCCAGCGGTTGATGCAGCATTTTGGTATCAGCACGCCATTAGCGGCGTGCCATGAACACAACGAACGCGAAGAGGGCAGCCGCTTCATCACCCGTCTGCTGGCGGGGGACGATGTGGCACTGATCTCCGACGCGGGCACACCGCTGATTTCCGACCCGGGCTACCATCTGGTACGTCAGGCGCGTGCCGCAGGTATCAATGTAGTGCCTGTTCCGGGTGCGTGCGCGCTGATCGCCGCATTATCTGCCGCCGGCTTGCCGTCGGACCGTTTTATCTTCGAAGGCTTTTTGCCGGCCAAGGCGGTTGGGCGGCGTGCGCGCCTTCAAGCCTTGAAGGAAGAACCGCGTACCTTGATCTTTTATGAGGCTCCGCATCGCATCCTGGAATGCCTGGAAGATATGGAGCTGGTGTTTGGCGGTGAGCGCCTGGCGCTGCTGGCTCGTGAGCTGACCAAGACCTTCGAGACCCTCAAGGGGCTGCCGCTGGAGGCATTGCGTGCCTTTGTCGAGGGTGACAGCAACCAGCAGCGTGGCGAGTGCGTGGTGTTGGTGGCCGGCTGGACCGCGCCGGAAAACGAAGACGCGGTCGGCAGTGAGGCGATGCGCATCCTGGATTTACTGCTCAAGGAAATGCCCCTCAAGCGCGCCGCAGCCCTGGCGGCGGAAATTACCGGCTTGCGTAAGAATGTGTTGTATCAAGTTGCGCTGGATAAACAGAAAGCCGAATAGTTCCGGGGTTGAACCTGTATTTCGTCTGAACGTGATGGCCATTCTGAACTTTTATTACTTGTCCTGAGGCCGTCGTGCCGTTAACCTGCGCGGCGGAGAGTCGATTGGACAGTCGCTGCCCTCTATGAAAATTAGGGGGGGGAGGAAAGTCCGGGCTCCATAGGGCGAAGTGCCAGGTAATGCCTGGGAGGCGTGAGCCTACGGAAAGTGCCACAGAAAATAACCGCCTAAGCACTTCGGTGCCGGTAAGGGTGAAAAGGTGCGGTAAGAGCGCACCGCACGACTGGCAACAGTTCGTGGCTAGGTAAACCCCACTTGGAGCAAGACCAAATAGGGTCCCAAGGCGTGGCCCGCGCTGGGACCGGGTAGGTTGCTAAAGATGTCCAGTGATGGCCATCGTAGACGAATGACTGTTCAAGACAGAACCCGGCTTATAGATCGACTCTCCACCTTTTTTCCTTCTGTCCGGGTCTCGGGCAGAAAACCGGTAGTAACGCAAGACTCCCTCCCTGCCGAATCATTGGCAGATGCATCTTCGTAATACCAAAAAAATCTTACTCTTAATAAATCACTTTAACTTTAAGCCATAGCTCCATGAGCTATTTGCGGTTGTTGAGTCAAAAACATCGCCAAACTCTCGTTTCTCCTCCTTTTGCGCTCCTAAATCTCCGTTCTGTAAGGCTTTTCCTTGAATCCGCGCCTTGACGGTGTGGTGGGCGCATTCCTATAGTGTGCGCAAGTGGCGGAAAGTGGCACAAAGTGGGTTTTTTGAACGTAAAACGCTAAAATTTGGAGAAACGCAACTGTGTTTCGCGGAGCCAACGCTATCAGTCTCGATGCAAAAGGCCGTCTCGCCATGCCGAGCCGGTATCGTGACGAGCTCATTTCGCGAAGTTCAGGCCAGTTAATCATCACGATTGATGCCGTTGACCCTTGTTTATGTGTTTACCCCCTCGATGAGTGGGAGTTGATTGAAACCAAGTTGCGCGCTCTGCCTTCATTGCGTGAAGAAAACCGTCGCCTGCAGCGTTTGCTGATTGGTAATGCCGTCGACCTCGAACTGGATGGCAGCGGTCGTTTCCTGGTGCCTCCGCGTCTGCGCGAATACGCCAAGCTCGACAAGCGCGCAATGCTGGTGGGCCAACTGAACAAGTTCCAATTGTGGGACGAAGATGCCTGGGATGCTGTTTCTGCAGCTGACCTGGCGGCTATTCAACAACCGGGCGCCATGCCTGATGAACTGCGTGATTTGATCCTGTGACTATTGATAGCGGCTTTAACCACATCACCGTACTGCTTGACGAAGCCGTCGAGGCTCTCGCCGTACGCGCGGATGGCTGCTATGTGGATGGCACCTTCGGCAGGGGCGGGCATAGCCGTTTGATACTCAGCCAGCTCGGATCTGACGGCAAACTCCTCGGATTCGACAAAGACCCTCAAGCGATTGCCACCGGGCAAGCGCTAGCGGCCGAAGACGGCCGCTTTGTCGTTGTGCAGCGTAGCTTTGCCGAGTTGGGTGCCGAAGTGGCCGAGCGCGGCATGGCAGGCAAGGTGGCCGGGGTTTTGCTCGATCTGGGCGTGTCCTCGCCACAACTCGACGACCCGGAGCGCGGCTTCAGCTTCATGAACGATGGCCCCCTCGATATGCGCATGGACCCTACCCGGGGCGTCAGTGCCGCGCAGTTCATCGCTACGGCGCCGGTGGAAGAAATCGCCCGCGTGTTCAAGGAATATGGTGAAGAACGTTTCGCCGGCCGCATGGCTCGCGCCGTGGTCGAGCGCCGCGAGATCCAGCCGTTCGAACGTACCGCCGACCTGGCCGAAGTGCTGAAGGTTGCCAACCCTGCTTGGGAAAAAGGTAAAAATCCGGCCACCCGTGCGTTCCAGGGCCTGCGTATTCGCGTCAATAACGAACTGGGTGACTTGGAAGCCGGCCTTGAAGCCGCGCTGGATGCACTCGAAGTGGGGGGGCGCCTGGTGGTGATCAGCTTCCACTCCTTGGAAGACCGCATCGTCAAACTGTTCATGCGTCGCCTGGTCAAGGGCGAGACGGATAACCTGCCGCGCAACCTGCCGGTGCGTTTCGAAGCCTTTGTGCCGAAAATCAAGATCCATGGCAAAGCGCAGTTCGCTTCCGAAGCTGAACTCAAGGCCAACCCGCGTGCCCGTAGTGCCGTCATGCGTGTTGCGGAGAAGTTACGGTGAGCAAGCTTTTCGCCAAGCCCCTCCCGGGCGGTAGCTTCTTTATGTTGCTGCTGTTTATAGGCGTGCTGGTGTCCGCGATCGCGGTGTCCTACAGCGCCCACTGGAACCGCCAGTTGCTCAATACCCTGTACGGGGAATTGAGCGTGCGCGACAAGGCTCAGGCGGAGTGGGGGCGGTTGATTCTTGAGCAAAGCACCTGGACCGCCCACAGCCGTATCGAGGTGCTGGCCACCGAGCAGCTGAAAATGCACATTCCGGGCGCGGCCGAAGTCCGCATGGTGGCGCCATGATGAAGCTCGAAGGCGCACTCTACCCATGGCGCTTCCGCGTGGTGCTCGGCTTGCTGGCGCTGATGGTGGGCGCAATCGCCTGGCGCATCATCGACCTGCAGGTCGTCGACCGTGACTTCCTGATTGGTCAGGGCGATGCCCGTAGCCTGCGTCATATCCCGATCCCGGCGCACCGTGGCCTGATCACCGACCGCAATGGCGAGCCTCTGGCCGTCAGTACCCCGGTGACGACCCTGTGGGCCAACGCCAAGGAACTGCAGACCGCCAAGGAAAAATGGCCGGAACTCGCAGCCGCCCTGGGCCAGGATCCGAAAGCCCTGGCCGAGCGTCTGGAAGCCCAGGCCAATAAAGAATTCATCTACCTGGTGCGCGGGCTCACCCCTGAGCAGGGCCAGCAAGTGCTCGACCTTAAAGTCCCCGGTGTCTACGGCATCGAGGAGTTTCGTCGTTTCTACCCAGCCGGTGAAACCACCGCGCATATGGTCGGCTTCACCGATATCGACGACCACGGTCGCGAAGGTGTCGAGCTGGCCTACGATGAATGGCTGGCCGGGGTTCCCGGCAAGCGACAGGTCATCAAGGACCGGCGCGGCAGGCTGATCAAGGATGTCCAGGTCACCAAGAACGCCAAGGCTGGCAAGCCCTTGGCGTTGTCGATTGACCTGCGTCTGCAATACCTGGCCAACCGTGAACTGCGTAACGCGATCATAGAGAACGGCGCCAAGGCCGGTAGCCTGGTTATCATGGACGTGAAGACCGGCGAAATCCTCGCCATGGTCAACCAGCCGACCTACAACCCGAACAACCGTCGCAACCTGCAACCGGCGATGATGCGTAACCGCGCGATGATCGACGTGTTCGAACCGGGTTCGACCATGAAAGCCATCTCCATGAGCGCCGCCCTCGAAACCGGGCGCTGGAAGCCGAGCGACAAAGTCGAGGTTTACCCAGGCACCTTGCAGTTGGGCAAATACACCATTCGTGACGTATCCCGTACCGAAGGGCCGGTGCTGGATTTGACCGGTATTCTGATCAACTCCAGTAACGTGGGCATGAGTAAGGTCGCCTTCGATATCGGCGGCGAAACCATCTACCACCTGGCCCAGAAGATCGGCTTGGGCCAACCCACCGGCCTGGATTTCCCGGGCGAGCGCGTGGGCAACCTGCCGAACTACCGCGACTGGAAAAAAGCCGAGACCGCCACACTGTCCTATGGCTACGGCCTGTCGGTAACGGCGATCCAGCTGGCGCACGCTTTCTCGGTATTGGCCAATAACGGTCGCATGGTTCCGTTGAGCCTGATCCATGTCGACGAAGCGCCGAAAGCCACCCAGGTCATCCCGGAAAAAGTCGCCAAGACCATGCAAGGCATGCTGCAACAAGTGATCGAAGCCCCGCGTGGCGTATTCCGTGCCCAGGTGCCGGCCTATCACGTAGCAGGCAAGTCCGGTACGGCGCGTAAAACGTCGGTGGGTACCAAGGGCTATGCCGAAAACTCCTACCGCTCACTGTTCGCCGGCTTCGGCCCGATGAGTGATCCGCGCTACGCCATCGTCGTAGTGATTGATGAGCCGAGTAAAGCCGGCTATTTCGGTGGCCTGGTATCGGCGCCGGTGTTCAGCAAAGTCATGTCCGGCACCCTGCGTCTGATGAACATCACGCCGGACAATCTGCCGCCGACCCAACAAGCGAATGCCGGAGCGCCGGCCGCCGCTGCAAAAGCCAATGGAGGGCGCGGCTGATGTCTCTTAGCCTGAACAAGATTTTCGCCCACGCCGGTCACGACCTGTTGATTCGCGAGCTGAGCCTGGACAGCCGTAGCGTACGCGCCGGGGACCTGTTCCTGGCGGTGCCTGGCGGCAAATTCGATGGTCGCGAGCATATCGCCGATGCGCTGCAGCGCGGCGCTGCGGCCGTGGCTTATGAAGTGGAAGGCGCCACCGTGCTGCCGATCACCGATGTCCCGTTGATTCCGGTCAAGGGCTTGGCGGCGCAATTGTCCGATATCGCCGGGCGTTTCTATGGCGACCCGAGTCGCCAGCTGAACCTGGTGGGCGTGACCGGTACCAATGGCAAGACCAGCGTGACCCAGTTGGTCGCACAAGCGCTTGACCTGCTGGGCCAGCACTGCGGCATTGTCGGTACACTGGGCACCGGTTTTTATGGCGCGCTGCAAAGCGGCCTGCACACCACGCCGAACCCGATCGCCGTGCAAGCCACCCTGGCCGACCTGAAAAAGGCCGGCGCCAAGGCGGTGGCCATGGAAGTGTCCTCCCATGGCCTGCACCAGGGCCGCGTTGCGGCGCTGGCCTTTGATGTGGCGGTGATGACCAACCTGTCCCGCGATCACCTGGACTACCACGGCACCATGGAGGCCTACGCTGCTGAAAAGGCCAAGCTGTTTGCCTGGAATGACTTGAAGTGCCGCGTGGTGAACCTGGATGACGCGTTCGGTCGTCAGCTGGCGGCCCAAGAGGGTGAGTCGCGCCTGATCAGCTACAGCCTGGAAGACGCCAGTGCGTACCTGTATTGCCGCGAAGCCCAGTTCAATGATGAAGGCGTGCTCGCCACGCTGGTGACGCCACAAGGCGAGCACCATTTACGCAGCAGCCTGTTGGGGCGTTTCAACCTGAGTAACGTCCTCGCCGCCATCGGCGCGTTGCTCGGCCTGGATTACGCCCTCGACGAAATCCTGAAAGTCCTGCCGAAGCTGGAAGGCCCGGTCGGCCGCATGCAGCGCCTGGGTGGCGGTTCGCAGCCGTTGGTGGTGGTCGATTATGCCCACACGCCGGACGCCCTCGAAAAAGTCCTGGTGGCCCTGCGCCCACACGCCAAGGGCAAATTGCTCTGCCTGTTCGGCTGCGGCGGTGACCGTGATCGGGGCAAGCGTCCGTTGATGGCCGAGATTGTCGAGCGCCTGGCCGATGGCGTGCTCGTGACTGACGACAACCCGCGCAGCGAAAATCCGAGCCAGATTTTCGACGACATCCGTGCTGGCTTCAAAGACGCTTCCAAGGCCACGTTCGTTGCCGGTCGTGGTGAAGCCATTGCCCAGTTGATCGCCAGCGCCGGCGCTGACGACGTGGTGGTGCTGGCCGGTAAAGGCCATGAGGACTACCAGGAAATCAACGGCGAACGCCATGCCTTCTCCGATCTGGTCGAGGCCGATCATGCCTTGACCGCCTGGGAGGTTGCCCATGCTTAAGGCGATGAAGTTCAGCGAACTGGCCCAGGCCCTTTCGGCCCGCGTGTTGTCGAGCGACTGCAGCTTCGATGGCGTCAGTATCGACAGCCGTAATATCAAGCCGGGCCAGCTGTTCGTGGCTTTGGCCGGCCCGCGCTTTGACGGGCACGATTACCTGAACGACGTTGCCGCCAAAGGTGCAGTAGGTGCTCTGGTGCAACGTGAAATTGCGGACTGCGCCTTGCCGCAGTTGCTGGTCGCCGATACCCGCCTGGCCCTCGGTCAACTGGGTGCGCTGAACCGCGCCGCCTTTGACAAGCCTGTCGCGGCCATCACCGGCTCCAGCGGCAAGACCACGGTCAAGGAGCTGCTTGCCGGTGTGTTGCGCACGCGTGGGCCGGTGCTCGCTACCCGTGGCAACCTGAACAACGATTTCGGCGCTCCGCTGACCCTGCTCGAACTGGCCCCGGAACACACGGCGGCAGTGATCGAACTGGGCGCTTCGCGCATCGGCGAAATCGCCTACACCGTGGCGCTGACCAAGCCTCACGTGGCGATCATCAGCAACGCCGGTACCGCCCACGTCGGTGAGTTCGGCGGCCCGCAGAAGATCGTCGAGGCCAAGGGTGAAATCCTTGAGGGTCTCGACGCATCCGGCACTGCGGTTTTGAATCTCGACGACAAGGCTTTCGAGACCTGGCGTGTACGCGCTGCCGGTCGCAAGGTGCTGACTTTTGCCGTACTGAATGCCGCCGCTGATTTCCACGCCTCCGATATCTCTGTCGACGCCCGTGGCTGCCCGTCGTTCACCCTGCACACCCCGCAGGGCAGTGAGCGGGTGCAACTGAATCTGCTCGGCAACCATAACGTCGCCAATGCCCTGGCCGCCGCCGCCGCCGCGTACGCCCTGGGTGTGTCGTTGTTCGGTATCGCGACCGGCCTGGGCGCGGTGCAGCCGGTCAAGGGGCGCACCGTGGCGCAGTTGGCAAGCAACGGTATGCGCGTCATTGATGACACTTACAACGCCAACCCATCCTCCATCAATGCCGCCGTGGATCTGCTCAAGGGCTTCGACGGGCGCAAGGTGCTGGTGTTGGGCGATATCGGCGAATTGGGCGACTGGGCTGAACAAGGCCACCGCGAAGTCGGCGCGTATGCCGCCGGCAAAGTCGATGCGCTTTACGCCGTCGGCGCGAACATGGCGCACGCCGTCAACGCCTTTGGCGCCGGTGCGCGGCACTTCGCGACCCAGGCCGAATTGATCCAGGCGCTGACAGCGGCTGAACAAGACAAACACACCACTATTTTGATCAAGGGATCGCGCAGCGCGGTGATGGAAAACGTCGTCGCGGCCTTGTGTGGCTCAAGTACGGAGAAACATTAATGCTGCTGCTGCTGGCTGAGTATCTGCAACAGTTCTACAAAGGCTTCGCGGTCTTTCAGTACCTGACCCTGCGCGGGATTCTGGGTGTGCTGACCGCGCTGTCTCTGTCGCTGTTCCTGGGGCCATGGATGATCCGTACCCTGCAGAACCTGCAAATTGGTCAATCGGTTCGCAATGACGGCCCGCAGTCGCACCTGTCCAAGTCCGGCACCCCGACCATGGGCGGTGCGTTGATCCTGTCGTCCATCGGTATCAGCACCTTGTTGTGGGCCGACCTGCACAACCGCTATGTGTGGGTGGTGTTGCTGGTGACCCTGTTGTTCGGCGCCATCGGCTGGGTGGACGACTACCGCAAAGTGATCGAGAAAAACTCCAAGGGGCTGCCAAGCCGCTGGAAGTATTTCTGGCAATCGGTGTTCGGGCTCGCCGCTGCGATTTTCCTCTACACCACTGCGCCAAGCGCAGTCGAAACCACCCTGATCATCCCGATGCTCAAGGACGCCAGTATTCCCCTCGGCGTTGGTTTCGTGGTGCTGACCTACTTCGTGATCGTCGGCTCCAGCAATGCGGTGAACCTGACCGACGGCCTTGATGGCCTGGCGATCATGCCGACGGTGATGGTGGGCGGCGCGCTCGGCATTTTCTGCTACCTGTCGGGTAACGTGAAATTCGCTGAATACCTGCTGATCCCCTACGTACCGGGCGCGGGCGAGTTGATCGTGTTCTGCGGCGCGCTGATCGGCGCCGGCCTGGGGTTCCTGTGGTTCAACACCTACCCGGCCCAAGTCTTCATGGGCGACGTCGGCGCACTCGCGCTGGGCGCGGCCCTGGGTACCATCGCGGTGATCGTTCGCCAGGAAATCGTGCTGTTCATCATGGGCGGTGTGTTCGTGATGGAAACCCTGTCGGTGGTCATCCAGGTGGCTTCCTTCAAATTGACCGGGCGTCGTGTGTTTCGCATGGCGCCGATTCATCACCACTTTGAACTCAAGGGCTGGCCCGAGCCACGCGTGATTGTCCGTTTCTGGATCATCACCGTGATTCTCGTGCTGATCGGCCTTGCCACCCTGAAACTGAGGTAGAAACGAGTGTCCCTGATCGCTTCAGACCACTTCCGCATCGTTGTCGGCCTCGGCAAGAGCGGCATGTCCCTGGTTCGCTTCCTGGCGAGCCGGGGCGTGGCGTTCGCCGTGGCCGACACGCGGGAAAATCCACCGGAGCTGGTCACGCTGCGCCGTGACTATCCGCACGTGGAAGTGCGTTGTGGCGAGCTGGATGTCGAGTTTCTGTGCCGCGCCGACGAGCTCTACGTGAGCCCCGGCCTGGCGCTGGCGACACCGGCCCTGCAAGCAGCAGCGGCGCGTGGCGTGAAGCTGTCGGGCGATATCGACCTGTTTGCGCGGCACGCGAAGGCGCCGATCGTGGCCATCAGCGGCTCCAATGCAAAAAGCACCGTGACCACCCTGGTTGGGGAGATGGCCGTGGCGGCCGGCAAGCGTGTGGCCGTGGGCGGCAACCTCGGCGTGCCGGCCCTGGACTTGCTCGGCGACGACGTCGAGCTGTACGTGATGGAGCTGTCGAGCTTCCAGCTGGAAACCACCCACGACCTGGGCGCCGAAGTCGCCACCGTGCTGAACGTCAGCGAAGACCACATGGACCGCTACAGCGGCCTGCCGGCGTATCACCTGGCCAAACACCGGATCTTCCGCGGTGCCAGGCAGGTAGTGGTCAACCGTCAGGATGCCTTGAGCCGTCCGCTGATGGGCGAGGGCCTGCCGTGCTGGACCTTCGGTCTGGGCAAACCCGACTTCAAGGCCTTCGGTATCCGTGAAGAAAACGGCGAGAAATACCTGGCCTTCGAATTCCAGAACCTGATGCCGGTGCGCGAGCTGAAAATCCGCGGTGCGCATAACCAGTCCAACGCCCTGGCGGCACTGGCGCTCGGTCATGCCGTTGGCCTGCCGTTCGATGCCATGTTGTCGAGCCTGCGCACGTTCGGTGGTCTTGAGCATCGCTGCCAGTGGGTTCGCGACCTGGATCGCGTCAGCTACTACAACGATTCCAAAGCGACCAACGTCGGTGCGGCGCTGGCGGCCATCGAAGGCCTCGGTGCCGATATCGAAGGCAAGCTGGTGCTGATTGCCGGCGGTGATGGCAAGGGCGCCGACTTCAAGGACCTCAAAGAGCCGGTCGCCGCACATTGCCGCGCCGTGGTGTTGATGGGCCGTGATTCGGACCTGATCGGTGCCGCCATTGGTGACGCCGTGCCGCAGGTTCGCGTGACGTCCCTGGACGACGCCATTGCGCAATGCAGGGCCCTGGCCCAGCCGGGCGATGCGGTGTTGCTGTCGCCGGCCTGTGCCAGTTTCGACATGTTCAAGAACTACGAAGAGCGCGGCCAGTTGTTTGCCCGCGGCGTGGAGGCCTTGGCATGAGCATCAATTTCAGAAACATCATCAAGCCGTACCCGTCGCCGATCATCACCGGGCGTGGTATCGACCTCGACTTCCCAATGCTCGCCGGCTGCCTCGCGCTGCTGGGCCTGGGCCTGGTGATGATCACTTCGGCATCCTCCGAAGTTGCCGCCGTGCAGTCGGGCAACACCCTGTACATGATGATCCGTCACCTGGTGTACCTGGTGATCGGCCTCGGGGCCGGCGTTGTCACCATGATGATCCCCATCGCCACCTGGCAGCGCCTGGGTTGGATGATGCTGATTGGCGCGTTCGGCCTGCTGGTCATGGTGATCCTGCCCGGCATCGGTCGTGAGGTGAACGGTTCGATGCGCTGGATCGGCTTCGGTGCGTTCAACGTGCAGCCGTCGGAAATCGCCAAGGTGTTCGTGGTGATCTACCTCGCCGGCTACCTGGTACGTCGACAGAAAGAAGTGCGCGAAAGCTGGATGGGCTTCTTCAAGCCGTTCATCGTGCTGCTGCCGATGGCCGGCCTGTTGTTGATGGAGCCCGACTTCGGCGCAACCGTGGTGATGATGGGCGCGGCGGCGGCGATGTTGTTCCTGGGCGGCGTGGGCCTGTTCCGCTTCACCTTGATGGTGGTACTGGCGGTTGCGGCGGTGACGATTCTGGTCCAGGCGCAACCCTATCGTATGGCGCGTCTGATTACCTTTACCGACCCCTGGTCCGACCAGTTCGGTTCCGGCTACCAGTTGACCCAGGCGCTGATCGCCTTCGGTCGCGGCGAGTGGCTGGGCGTGGGCCTGGGCAACAGTGTGCAGAAGCAGTTCTACCTGCCGGAAGCGCATACCGACTTCGTATTCTCGGTGCTCGCCGAAGAGCTGGGCGTGGTGGGTTCGCTGTGCACCGTCGCGTTGTTCCTGTTTGTGTGCGTACGCGGCATGTACATCGGCTTGTGGGCCGAGAAGGCCAAACAGTTTTTCGCCGCCTATGTGGCGTACGGCTTGTCGTTCCTGTGGATCGGCCAGTTCCTGATCAACATCGGGGTGAACGTCGGCCTGCTGCCGACCAAGGGCCTGACCCTGCCGTTCCTCAGTTATGGCGGCAGTTCGTTGGTGATCTGCTGCGTGTGCCTGGGCTTGTTGCTGCGCATCGAGTGGGAGAGTCGAACCCACCTGGGCAGCGAAGAGATGGAGTTCAGCGAAAGCGACTTCGCCGAGGAGCCGTCTCATGGGCGCTAACGTGCTGATCATGGCGGGCGGTACCGGGGGCCATGTGTTCCCGGCCCTGGCTTGCGCCCGTGAATTCCAGAGCCGTGGCTACACCGTGCACTGGCTGGGGACGCCACGTGGCATCGAGAACGACCTGGTGCCGAATGCCGGCCTGCCGTTGCATCTGATCAACGTCACCGGCCTGCGTGGCAAAAGCAAACTGTCCCTGCTCAAGGCGCCGTTTGTGCTGCTCAAGGCGGTGTTCCAGGCGCGCAAGATCATCCGCGAACTGAAGCCGGTCTGTGTGCTCGGTTTTGGTGGTTACGTCACCGGCCCTGGCGGTGTTGCCGCCAGGCTCGCGGGTGTGCCGGTGATCGTGCACGAGCAGAACGCCGTCGCCGGCACCGCCAACCGCCTGCTGGCGCCGTTGGCTGCGCGGGTGTGCGAGGCTTTCCCGAAGACCTTTGGTGTCTCGGACAAACTGCGTACCACCGGCAACCCGGTACGCACCGAACTGTTTATGGATATCGCGCGCCAGGCCCTGGTCGGGCGCAAGGCTCACCTGCTGATCCTGGGCGGAAGCCTGGGCTCCGAGCCGCTGAACAAGCTGCTGCCGGAAGCGGTGGCGCAACTCCCGGTGGAGCTGCGCCCGGAGATCTTCCATCAGGCCGGCAAGGATCATGGTGAAGTCACCGCCACGCGCTATCGCGAGGCGGGTGTAGAGGCGAACGTACAGCCCTTCATCAAAGACATGGCCCATGCCTATGGCTGGGCCGACCTGGTGGTCTGTCGCGCTGGTGCGCTGACCGTCAGTGAACTGGCCGCCGCCGGTCTGCCCTCGTTGCTGGTGCCTTTGCCCCATGCCATCGACGATCACCAGACCCGCAACGCCGAATATTTGGCCGGGGAGGGCGCTGCCTTCCTGCTGCCGCAAAGAACGACTGGCGCCGCCGATTTGGCCGCACGCCTGACCGAGGTTTTGATGCAACCGGAACGACTCAGCAACATGGCGAGCACCGCAAGCCGCCTGGCCAAACCCGACGCTACCCGCACCGTGGTGGATATCTGCCTGGAGGTGGCCCATGGTTGAGAATCAGAAAGCCATGCCACAACCGGAGATGCGCCGCATCCGTCGTATCCACTTCGTCGGGATCGGCGGCGTGGGCATGTGCGGTATTGCCGAGGTCTTGCTGAACCTGGGTTACCAGGTCTCCGGTTCGGACTTGAAAGAGTCGCCGGTGACCGATCGCCTGAAGTCCTTCGGTGCACAGATCTTTATCGGCCATCGTGCCGAGAACGCCGCCGAGGCGGACGTGCTGGTGGTTTCCAGTGCCGTGAACACCTCCAACCCGGAAGTGGCCACCGCCCTTGAACGGCGTATTCCGGTGGTACCACGCGCCGAGATGCTGGCCGAGCTGATGCGCTATCGCCATGGCATCGCCGTCGCCGGTACTCACGGCAAAACCACCACCACCAGCCTGATCGCCTCGGTATTCGCCGCCGGTGGCCTGGACCCGACGTTCGTGATTGGTGGCCGCCTGAATGCAGCCGGCACCAATGCACAGCTCGGCACCAGCCGCTACCTGATCGCCGAAGCCGACGAAAGTGATGCCAGCTTCCTGCACCTGCAACCGTTGGTGGCGGTGGTGACCAACATCGACGCGGACCACATGGCGACCTACGACGGCGACTTCAACAAGTTGAAGAAAACCTTCGTCGAGTTCCTGCACAACCTGCCGTTCTACGGGTTGGCCGTGGTGTGCCTGGACGATCCGGTCGTGCGTGAAATCCTGCCGCTGGTCAAGCGCCCGACCGTGACCTACGGCTTCAGCGAAGACGCGGACGTGCGCGCAATCAATGTGCGCCAGGAAGGCATGCAAACCTTCTTCACCGTGCTGCGTCCTGACCGTGAGCCGCTGGATGTCTCGGTCAACATGCCGGGCAACCACAACGTGCTCAACTCCCTGGCGACCATCTGCATCGCCACCGACGAGGGCGTCAGCGATGAAGCCATTGTCGAAGGCTTGTCGCGCTTTGCCGGTGTCGGCCGCCGCTTCCAGGTCTACGGCCAGTTGCCGGTAGACGGTGGCGACGTGATGCTGGTGGACGACTACGGCCACCACCCGACTGAAGTCGCGGCGGTGATCAAGGCCGTGCGCGGCGGTTGGCCGGAGCGCCGCCTGGTGATGGTCTATCAGCCGCATCGCTACAGCCGCACCCGCGACCTGTATGACGATTTCGTCAATGTATTGGCCGATGCCAACGTGCTGCTGTTGATGGAAGTCTACCCGGCCGGTGAAGAACCGATTCCGGGCGCCGACAGCCGCAAGTTGTGCAACAGCATCCGCCAGCGTGGCCAGTTGGACCCTATCTACATCGAGCGCGGCGTGGATCTGGCGCCGCTCGTCAAGCCGCTGTTGCGTGCCGGCGATATCCTGCTGTGCCAGGGCGCCGGCGACATCGGTGGCCTTGCCCCTAAATTGCTGGCGAGCCCGCTTTTCGCCGCTGCCGAAAAGGGGAAGTCGAAATGACCACTGACTACGGCTCCCTGTTTTCCAGAATTACCCCGGCCGACTTCGGCCGTGTAGCGGTGCTGTTCGGCGGCAAAAGCGCCGAGCGCGAAGTGTCGCTCAAATCCGGCAACGCCGTGCTCGAAGCCTTGCAAAGCGCCGGTGTGAATGCCTTCGGTATCGACGTGGGCGATGATTTCCTCGCCCGCCTGCAGGCCGAGAAGATCGACCGCGCCTTCATCATTCTCCACGGCCGTGGCGGTGAAGACGGCAGCATGCAGGGTCTGTTGGAGTGCGCGGGCATCCCTTACACCGGCAGCGGGATCCTCGCTTCCGCCTTGGCCATGGACAAGTTGCGCACCAAGCAGGTGTGGCACAGCCTGGGGATTCCAACCCCGCGTCACAGCGTTCTGTGCAGCGAAGACGATTGTATTTCCGCGGCCAAGGAACTGGGTCTGCCTTTGATCGTCAAACCTGCCCATGAAGGCTCCAGTATCGGCATGGCCAAAGTGAACTCGGCCGCCGAATTGATAGACGCATGGAAAGCGGCAAGTACCTACGATTCGCAAGTGTTGGTGGAACAGTGGATCCAAGGTCCCGAGTACACCATCGCCACCCTGCGTGGCCAGGTATTGCCGCCTATCGCATTGGGTACGCCCCACACCTTTTATGACTACGACGCCAAGTACCTGGCCTCCGATACCCAGTACCGGATTCCATGTGGCCTCGATTCAACCAAGGAACAGCAATTGATGGACCTTACGGCGAAAGCCTGTGAGGCACTGGGTATCGCCGGTTGGGCGCGGGCAGACGTGATGCAGGATGAGCAAGGGAATTTCTGGTTCCTGGAAGTCAACACCGCTCCCGGCATGACCGATCACAGCCTGGTACCTATGGCCGCCCGTGCCGCCGGTCTGGATTTCCAGCAGCTGGTGCTGGCGATCCTGGCCGCAAGCGTTGAGTCAAGAGGCTAAGAACATGAACGGCGCATCGCTTCGTCATCAGCCCCCACCCGTACCGAGCCGCAAGCCGGTGCCGCGGGGTGCCAGCCGAATGGTGGCTAAAGAGCCGATGTCGGTGCGCTTGCCCAAGGCCAACTTTGGCTTCCTCAAGGCGCTGTTCTGGCCGGTGTTGCTGGTGGCGTTGGGTTTCGGCACCTACGAGGGCGCCCAGCGTCTGCTGCCGTATGCCGACCGACCGATTACCAAGGTCAGTGTGCAGGGCGACTTGAGCTACATCAGCCAGCAGGCGGTGCAGCAGCGCATCGGCCCGTACCTGGCGGCGAGCTTCTTCACCATCGACCTGGCCGGTATGCGCTCGGAGTTGGAACAGATGCCTTGGATCGCCCACGCCGAAGTCCGCCGTGTATGGCCGGACCAGGTGACGATCCGCCTGGAAGAGCAACTGCCCGTGGCCCGTTGGGGCGATGGCGCGTTGCTGAACAACCAGGGGCAGGCGTTTGCGCCTCGTGAAGTGGCCAACTATGAGCACCTGCCGCAGCTGTTCGGGCCGCAGCGGGCGCAACAGCAAGTGATGCAGCAGTACCAGGCGTTGAGCCAGATGCTGCGGCCGCTGGGCTTCTCCATTGCACGCCTGGAATTGCGTGAGCGGGGCAGCTGGTTTTTGACGACCGGGGCAGGCAGTTCCGGCCCGGGCATCGAGTTGTTGCTGGGACGCGACCGCTTGGTGGAGAAGATGCGCCGCTTTATTGCCATCTATGACAAAACCTTGAAAGAACAGATTACGAACATTGCGAGCGTCGACCTGCGTTACGCCAACGGCCTGGCCGTCGGCTGGCGTACACCGGCTGCGCCCACGGCAGCACAACCCGCTGTCGCGAAGAATTAAGAAGAGGCAGGACCCATGGCAAACGTGCAAAGCGGCAAAATGATCGTCGGTCTCGATATCGGCACCTCCAAGGTGGTGGCGCTGGTGGGCGAGGTCGGGGAAGACGGCACGATCGAAATCGTCGGTATTGGCACGCATCCGTCCCGGGGCCTCAAGAAGGGCGTGGTGGTCAACATCGAGTCCACCGTGCAATCGATCCAGCGCGCCATCGAAGAAGCGCAGCTGATGGCCGGTTGCCGGATTCACTCGGCGTTCGTCGGCGTTGCCGGTAACCACATCCGCAGCTTGAACTCCCACGGCATCGTGGCGATCCGCGACCGCGAAGTCAGTTCGGCCGACCTCGAGCGCGTCCTCGACGCCGCCCAGGCCGTGGCCATCCCGGCTGACCAGCGCGTCCTGCACACCCTGCCGCAGGACTATGTGATCGACAACCAGGAAGGTGTTCGCGAGCCCCTGGGCATGTCGGGCGTACGTCTGGAGGCCAAGGTCCACGTGGTGACCTGCGCCGTCAACGCCGCGCAGAACATTGAAAAATGCGTGCGCCGCTGCGGCCTGGAAATCGACGACATCATTCTCGAGCAACTGGCTTCGGCCTACTCGGTACTGACCGACGACGAAAAAGAACTGGGCGTGTGCCTGGTGGACATCGGTGGCGGCACCACCGACATCGCGATCTTCACCGAAGGCGCGATCCGTCACACCGCCGTGATCCCGATTGCGGGCGACCAGGTGACCAACGACATCGCCATGGCGTTGCGGACACCGACCCAGTACGCCGAAGAAATCAAGATTCGCTACGCCTGTGCCCTGGCCAAGCTGGCCGGTGCCGGTGAAACCATCAAGGTTCCAAGCGTCGGCGACCGCCCACCGCGCGAACTGTCGCGCCAGGCCCTGGCCGAAGTGGTCGAGCCACGCTACGACGAACTGTTCACCCTGATCCAGGCGGAACTGCGCCGCAGTGGCTACGAAGATCTGATCCCGGCCGGCATCGTGCTGACCGGTGGTACTTCGAAAATGGAAGGCGCGGTCGAACTGGCCGAGGAAATCTTCCACATGCCGGTGCGCCTGGGCGTGCCTCATGGCGTGAAGGGCCTGGGCGACGTGGTGCGCAACCCGATTTATTCCACTGGCGTGGGCTTGCTGTTGTACGGGCTGCAAAAGCAGACCGACGGCATTTCCCTGTCGGGCCCGAGCATTCGTGACAGCTACCGCAGCGACGACGATGAGAAAGCGCCGTTGCTGGATCGGATCAAAAGCTGGGTGCAAGGCAACTTCTAACGATTTACCGCAACACCGCAACACCGTTCCAAGCAGTAGGCGAAAAAACTAGAGAAAATGAAAGGAGAGGGAACATGTTCGAACTCGTAGACAACATCCCCGCAAGCCCGGTCATCAAAGTGATCGGTGTCGGCGGTGGCGGCGGCAACGCTGTCAACCATATGGTCAAGAGCAACATTGAAGGCGTTGAGTTCATTTGCGCCAACACTGATGCCCAAGCGCTGAAAAGTATCGGTGCGCGGACCATCCTGCAATTGGGCACAGCCGTGACCAAGGGCCTCGGCGCCGGCGCCAACCCGGAAGTCGGCCGTCAAGCCGCTCTGGAAGACCGCGAGCGTATTGCCGAAGTATTGCAAGGCACCAACATGGTGTTCATCACCACCGGCATGGGCGGCGGTACCGGTACCGGTGCTGCGCCGATCATTGCCGAAGTGGCCAAGGAAATGGGCATTCTGACCGTCGCTGTGGTGACCCGTCCGTTCCCGTTCGAAGGCCGCAAGCGCATGCAGATCGCCGACGAAGGTATCCGTCTGCTGTCTGAAAGCGTCGACTCGTTGATCACCATTCCCAACGAGAAGCTGCTGACTATCCTGGGTAAAGACGCCAGCCTGCTGTCGGCTTTCGCCAAGGCTGACGATGTACTGGCCGGTGCCGTTCGCGGTATCTCCGACATCATCAAGCGCCCAGGCATGATCAACGTCGACTTTGCCGACGTGCGTACCGTGATGAGCGAAATGGGCATGGCGATGATGGGCACTGGCTGCGCCAGCGGTCCGAACCGTGCACGTGAAGCCACTGAAGCGGCCATCCGCAACCCGTTGCTGGAAGACGTGAACCTGCAAGGCGCGCGCGGCATCCTGGTGAACATCACCGCAGGTCCTGACCTGTCCCTGGGCGAATACTCCGACGTGGGTAGCATCATCGAAGCCTTCGCTTCCGAGCACGCCATGGTCAAGGTCGGCACCGTTATCGATCCGGACATGCGTGATGAGCTGCACGTGACCGTGGTTGCTACCGGCCTGGGTGCAAAAATCGAGAAGCCTGTGAAGGTCATCGACAACACCCTGCACAACAGCCAGGCCAGCCAGCCAGCTGCGGCTCCAGCGCCCGTGCGTCAGGAACAGCCGTCGGTGAACTACCGTGATCTGGACCGTCCGACCGTGATGCGCAACCAGGCCCAGGCCGGTGCTGCGGCGTCTCGTAGCCTGAATCCGCAAGATGATCTGGACTACCTGGACATCCCGGCATTCTTGCGTCGTCAGGCCGATTAATGGAATGTATCAGGGCTATGAAGGTGATTGGTGTTCAGCAAAGGTCTGGTCTGGTATTATCGCCAGCCTTTGTTGATACCAGTTCGCAATTTGCGCTGAAGCGGTCCAATCCATGATTAAACAACGCACCCTGAAGAATATTATCCGTGCAACAGGTGTAGGTCTGCACTCCGGGGAGAAGGTATACCTGACCCTCAAACCTGCACCTGTCGACACCGGCATCGTGTTTGTTCGTGCCGACCTGGACCCTGTGGTGCAGATTCCTGCTCGCGCGGAAAACGTTGGCGAAACCACTATGTCGACCACATTGGTCAACGGTGACGTCAAAGTGGATACGGTGGAGCACTTGCTCTCGGCCATGGCTGGCCTGGGCATCGATAACGCCTACGTCGAGCTCTCCGCGTCCGAAGTCCCGATCATGGATGGCAGCGCTGGACCCTTCGTATTCTTGATTCAATCTGCCGGCCTGGAAGAACAGGACGCAGCCAAGAAGTTCATTCGTATTCTGCGGGAAGTGACAGTAGAAGACGGCGACAAGCGCGCCACCTTCGTCCCGTTCGAAGGCTTTAAAGTGAGCTTTGAGATCGATTTCGATCACCCGGTATTCCGTGACCGCACCCAAAGTGCAAGCGTGGATTTTTCCAGTACTTCGTTCGTAAAAGAAGTCAGCCGCGCGCGTACCTTTGGTTTCATGAGTGACATCGAGTACCTGCGCAAGCACAACCTCGCACTCGGCGGTAGCGTTGAAAACGCCATTGTGGTCGACGCGGATGGTGTACTGAACGAAGACGGCCTTCGCTATGAAGACGAATTCGTGAAGCACAAGATCCTCGATGCAATCGGTGACCTCTACCTGCTGGGCAACAGCCTGATAGGTGAGTTCAAAGGCTTCAAGTCGGGCCACGCCCTTAACAACCAGCTGCTGCGCAAGTTGATTGAGCAGACAGACGCTTGGGAAGTCGTGACCTTCGAAGATGCCAGCACCGCACCGATCTCTTACATGCGTCCCGTTGCGGCGGTGTAAGTAACAACTCTCTTTCTTTAGTTTTGAAAGGCCACCTTCGGGTGGCCTTTTTTTTATTCGCTCATTGCTATCCGGTTACGGCCCGAGTACTTGGCCTCATACAACGCCTGATCCGCACTGAGCAATAACGTCTCCAGGGACATGTGGCTGTGTTTGTCCCAGGTGCTCATGCCGATGCTCACGGTAATCGGCTGCTCGGCGCCGGGCACCAGTGGCAAGTGTTCGACACTGCTGCGGATATGTTCGGCGATCACCCAGGCGCCTTTGACGTCGGTGTGCGGCAGCACCACCGCAAACTCTTCTCCACCGTAGCGCGCGGCCAGGTCTGCCGGGCGCCGGATGTTGTCGCTGATTACCTGGGCAACCGTGCGTAGTGCCTCGTCGCCACCGTGATGGCCGTGGCGGTCGTTGAACGCCTTGAAGTGATCGACATCGATCATCAGCAGCGTCAGCGGCTCGGTCGAGCGTTGTGCGCGGTCCCATTCCAGTTGCAGGCGTTGGTCGAGCACACGGCGGTTGGCCAGGCCGGTCAGGGCGTCGGTGGCGGCCAACTCCGACAGCACTTGTTCGGCGCGATAGCGGCGGCGCAGTTCGCGGCGCAGCATCCAGGTCAGCCATAACAAACCGATGCACAGTACACCGGTGGCACCACTGGTCAGCAACGCGGCACGTTTCCAGGGGGCGAACACATCCTCGCTGGACAGGGCCACCACCACGATCAGCGGCAGGTCGCCCACATTGGTGAATGTATATAGGCGCTCTATCCCGGTGAGGGTAGAGACTGCCTGGAAGCTGCCTTCGCCTTCGCGCAGCATGCGCTTGAAGTTGGGGCGATCACTCAGGTCTTTGTCGATCATGTCGCGTTCCAGCAACGGCTGCTGGGCCAGGAGAATGCCGCGGTTGCTCAGCAGATTCACGGAGCTGCCACTGCCGATGGTGAGGCGATTGAACAATTGATCGAAATACGCCAGGCGCATGGTCGCCACCGCCACCCCGGCAAATTCGCCATTAGGCCCGGATACGCGGCGGCTGAATGCGATACGCCACACTTGCTCGCAGTCGCAGTGGATCTTGAAGGGGCGGCTGATAAACAGCCCGGCGTCGGGGTTCTGTTGCTGCACCAGGAAGTAGTCGCGATCAGCAAAGTTGCGCCGCGTCGGATGCAGGGTCGAGGAGTCGGCAATCACCGCACCATTGGCATCCAGTAGCAGTACTTCGCCTTTGAAGGGTGCCGCGTTGGATTGATCAAACTGCACCAGGTGCCGGATGTCCGCAGGCACCGACGTCAAGTCCTTGTACGAGGTGGCCGCGATCAGACCCTGCAATGCCAGATCGTAGAGTTCGACGTTGCGCAGCACATCGGCGTTGATCAGCTGGGCGATGTTGGTGGTCATGCGCTTGGCCGCCTGCAGGGTGCTGGCGTGTTCACGGCTTAGCAGCGCGGTGACGATCACCACGATCAGGATTACGGTCAGGCTACTGCCCAAAAGCAGCAACAGTTCCGAACGGACGGGCAGTTTACGAGTGCGGGGTTGGCTCATCGCGCAGACTTCAACAGGAAGATACTGGCAGTTTAGTTCTGCACGATGAAAATTAAATCATTGGTTAATAAGAAAAGTTTTTTGATCAGAACACGTTGATCGGGTAGTCCACGATCACGCGGTATTCATCCACATCCCGGTCTACCGCCGAGTAGCCATTGCCCCCGCGGTTGGTCGCCCATTGCAGGCGCACGGCCAGGTTCTTGGCCTTGCCGCCCTGTACCACGTATTTGAGGTCGATGTCGCGTTCCCAGTGCTTGGCGTCCTTACCGTCGGCGCTGTACCAGGCGCTGTAGCCACGGCTGTTGGGGTCGACCTTGGTCAGGTCGGTCTTGCCGCTGATGTACGAGACGGCTGAGGTCAGGCCAGGCAGGCCGAGGCCGGCAAAATCATAAGCATACTTGAGCTTCCACGAGCGCTCGCCAGGTCCGTTGAAGTCCGAGTATTGCTGGGAGTTATCCAGGTAAATGCTGTCGCCTTGGGTGATGTAGTCGAATGGCGTGTTGCCGTTGACCCGTTGGTAGGCGGCGGTGACGCTGTGATGGCCGATGCCCACGGTCAGGTGCAGGCTGTAGGTGTTGTTGTCGATGCTGCCCAGCAACGATTGCCCGGTGTCCTGGGTGTGATAGTAGTGCAGGCCAGGGTTGAGGCTGACCAGGTCGTTCAGCGTGTAGGTGTAGTCCAGGTCGTAGTAGTACTGATGCCAGATGTCCTTGAGTTCGGAGGCGTATAGATTGCTGGTGAGGCCCGCAACACCGCTGAACGATACGCCGGCCCAGTTCAGGTGTCGGCTGTCGGTGTGGTGCGGCAGGGTGCCGTAGCTGGTGCCGATACGGCGGTGGCCGCTCTGGTTGTAGAGCTTGGTGAAACTGGCCTGGCCGCCTTCGATCATCCAACCGTCGAAACTGTGGTTGGCCAGGCTCACGCCACGGAAGGTCTGCGGCAACATGCGGGTCATGCCGCCGGCGATTACCGGGTTGTTGAGCAACAGGTCACCGGCTTTCAGCTCGGTGTCCAAAGCACGCATTTTCAAGGTGCCGCCGGCGGTGGAGAACGAGCCGGGGGCTTTGCCGTTGCCGCTGCCATAAGGAAGGATGCTGGAACCGTCGGTGCCGCCACCGCCGTCAAGCTTGAGGCCGAGCATGGCATTGAGGTCCAGGCCGAATCCGACCGTGCCTTGGGTGTAACCGGACTCGAAGGTGCCGATAAAACCCTGGCCCCACTCCTTGCTGTCATCGGTGTGAATGTCGCGACGGTCGCGGTTCATGTAGTAGTTGCGGGTGTTGATGTTGAGGTGCGAGCCTTCGACGAAACCGTCGGCGGAGGTCGGGTCGGCGGCGTGGGCGAGAGAGGTGATCGTTGCTGCAATAGCGACAAATAACGGGGTGAATGTCAGCGAGGTTTTCACCAGTGAAGCTCCTTTGGTCAATCATTGACGGCCAATGTCGTAGGGGGTGCCTGGCCTTTTTTTACGGCAAAAAAAAGCCGCTGAAGTCAGCGGCTTTAAGACGAATTCCCAGTGTAGAGCCCTGGAAATAAGTCGAGGGAAATTCGGGTGAGCGGGAAGCTGTCTTTGCCATCGCGCTCATCGATGCGTCAAAGTAACGCAGGTGAGCGGTGCGATACAGAGTGTAACAAGATAATGACTGTTGCCAAAACCGCAACAGTTTGGAATGGATGGTGCGTTTTGTTTCAAGTGTGGGAGGGGGCTTGCTCCCGATAGCAGAGTATCAGTCGCTACATTCGTGACTGATGCACCGCTATCGGGAGCAAGCCCCCTCCCACATTTGCCGGCCGATTCAGATTGGCAGGGTGATGCCAAAGGTGTTGCCGCCACCCTCACTGCGTACAAACACATCCCCCCCATGCATCAGCGCAATCGCCTTGACGATGGCCAGCCCCAATCCGTGGTTCGCTCCGCTGTTGCTGCGCGACGCATCCACCCGATAAAAACGTTCGAACAAGCGGGGCAAATGCTCGCCGGCAATCTCGTCGCCAGGGTTGGTCACGCCGATCGTCACCTGATGCGCCTGCTGTTCAATGCTCACGTCGATGACCTGCCCCGGCGCGGTGTGCTGCACGGCATTGCTCAGCAGGTTGATCAGCGCACGGCGCAGGTGGGCCTTTTCGATATGGACCAAGGCGTCGCCACGTACCTGCACTTTGACCTGCGCATCTTCAAGGATGAAGTCCAGGTAATCGAGGGTGGTGGCCACCTCATCGGCCAGTGAGCTTTCAATCAGCTTGGTCGCCTTGCTGCCCTGATCGGCGCTGGCCAGGAACAGCATGTCATTGATGATTGAACGCAGGCGTTCCAGCTCTTCAAGGTTCGATTGCAGGACCTCGAAGTAATGCTCCGCCGAGCGCCCCCGTGTCAGCGCGACCTGGGTCTGGCCGATCAGGTTGGTCAGCGGCGAACGCAGCTCGTGCGCCACGTCGGCGTTGAACGATTCCAGGCGTGAGTAGGCTTGTTCCACCCGGTCCAGGGTGGAGTTGAACGAGTTGACGAACTGGCTCAGTTCCGGCGGCAGCGGCGACAACTGTAGCCGCCCGGAGAGTTTGGGTGGCGCAAGCTTCTGCGCTTCGTCCGAGAGCTTGCCCAAGGGCTTGAGCCCGATGCGCGAGACCCAGAATCCCAGCAGAGCCGCCAGCACTACACCGACAAAGGCCAGGCCGATCAGGGCCATCAACAGCTGATGCTGGGTGGCGCGGAAGTTCTCGGTGTCGATGGCAATCAGGAAGCGCAAGGGCGGGCGTTGTTCTTTGGCCGGAAACTGGCTCACCAGCACTTTGAACGGATATTCATGCCCCGGCAGACGCAGGTCGCGTTTGCCGGTGGGGCCGGCGGCGAAGGCGCGAATCCGTGCATCCGGCTCACCGTATTCATACTGAGAGTCGCTGCTGACCACCCAAAACCGGATGCGTTTGTCTTCCTCACCCAGCAGCTTGAGTTTGGCGGTGATCTTCGCCCAGTGCTCCGGAGTACCGAAGCGTGTCACCGAAGACTCCAGCACGCTGTAGCGGGCATCCAGCTCGGCGCCGGGCAGCAAGCCCAGGCCACGGTCCACTTGCTGGTACAGCGCGCCGCCGATCAGCACGAAGATCAGCAGCGCGACCAGGGTGAACATGCCGCTCAGGCGCAGGGCGATCGAGTTAGCGGCCACTTGGGTTCTCCAGCACACGGCTTTCCAGTACATAACCCATGCCGCGAATGGTGTGCAGCAGTTTCTCCTCGAACGGCCCGTCGAGCTTGGCGCGCAGGCGCTTGATGGCAACTTCCACCACGTTGGCGTCACTGTCGAAGTTGATGTCCCAGACCATTTCCGCAATGGCGGTCTTGGACAGGATTTCGCCCTGGCGTCGCGCCAATACACTGAGCAGCGAGAACTCTTTCGCCGTCAGGTCCAGGCGCACGCCATTACGGCTGGCCTTGCGGCTGATCAGGTCGATCCACAGGTCGGCGACGGTGACCTGCACCGGCTCATGCCCGCCACTGCGGCGGGTCAACGCTTGCAGGCGCGCCACCAGTTCCAGGAACGAAAACGGTTTGCCCAAATAGTCATCGGCGCCTTCGCGCAGGCCACGAATACGGTCCTCCACGCGCTCGCGGGCGGTGAGCATGATCACCGGCGTCTGCTTGCGCGCGCGCAATGCGCGCAACACGCCGAAGCCGTCGAGGCCGGGCAGCATCACATCGAGCACGATCACTGCGTAGTCATTCTCCAGCGCCAGGTGCAAACCCTCGACACCTTCGCGTGCCACATCGACGGTGTAGCCTTGCTCGGTCAAGCCACGGTGCAGGTAGTCCGCGGTTTTCTCTTCATCTTCAACAATCAGAACGCGCATGAGCCGTTTGCTCCAGGACGGGCCTCAGCCTCAATGTGGGGTCGCCAGCCCAAGCGCTGGCTTGGGCCGGTGGAAGATCTTCTCAAGGTACAAGTATATGACCGGCGTGGTGAACAGCGTCAGCGCCTGGCTCACCAGCAGGCCACCCACCACGGCAATGCCCAGCGGTTGACGCAGCTCCGCACCCGGGCCGGAACCCAGCATCAACGGCACCGCACCGAGCAATGCGGCCAGGGTCGTCATGATGATCGGCCGGAACCGCGTGACGCACGCTTCATAAATCGCTTCTTGCGGTGCCAGCCCGCGCACGCGTTGGGCTTCCAGGGCGAAGTCGATCATCAGGATGCCGTTTTTCTTGACGATACCGATCAACAACACCAGGCCGATCAACGCCATGATCGAAAAATCCTGGCCCAGCAGCCACAGCATGATCAGCGCGCCCAGGCCCGCCGAGGGCAAGGTGGAGATGATTGTCAATGGGTGCACAAAGCTCTCATACAGCACCCCCAGGATAATGTAGACCGCCACCAGCGCCGCGAGGATCAGCCAGGGTTGGCTGGCCAGCGAACTCTGGAACGCCTGGGCCGCGCCCTGGAACGTCCCGATCAAGGTTGCGGGCATGCCGATTTCATTCTTGGCCTGGTTGAGCATGATCACCGCATCACCCAGTGCGACGCCGGGCGCCAGGTTGAACGACAGGTTGGCGGCCGGGAACATGCCGTCATGGCTGATGGACAATGGCCCGACGCTGGGTGGGTCGACCTTGGCCAGGGCCGACAGAGGCACCATCTCGTTGGTCAGCGGCGAGCGCAGGTAAAAGTAGTTCAGGCTTTCAGCCTTGCCGCGCTGCTGGCTGTCCAGTTCCAGTACCACCTGGTATTGATTGATCTCGGTCTGGAATTCGTTGATCTGGCGCTGGCCGAAGGCGTCGTACAGCGCCTGGTCGACATCGGTGGCGGTCAGGCCGAAGCGTGCGGCGGCCTGGCGGTCGATGCTGATGTGGGTGATGCTGCCGCCCAGTTGCAGGTCGTTGGACAGGTCGCGAAACGCCGGGTTGGCGCGCAGTTTTTCGGTGAGGCGCTGGGTCCAGGTGTTGAGCGTCGGGCCGTCGTTGCTCTTGAGCACATATTGATACTGGGCGCGGCTGGGGCCGGAGCTGAGGTTGATGTCCTGGCCGGCGCGCAGGTACAGCACGATGCCCGGCACTTTCGCCAACTGCGGGCGCAGGCGATCGATGAACTGGCTGGCGGACACATCGCGATCACCGCGGTCTTTCAAGGCGATCCAGAAGCGACCGTTTGCGATGGTCTGGTTGCTGCCGGTCACGCCTACCGAATGGGAAAACGCTTCCACCGCCGGGTCAGCCTTGATGATCTCGGCCAGGGCCTTGTGTTTGGCGACCATGTCCGGGTAAGACACGTCGGCTGCGGCTTCGCTGGTCCCCAGTACAAAACCGGTGTCCTGCACTGGGAAGAAGCCCTTGGGGATAAACACATAACCGACCACGGCCAGGGCCAGGGTCACCAGGAAGATCGCCGCCATGCTGCGTTGATGGGCCAGCGCGCGGCGCAGGTTGCGCGCATAGCCGGCCAGCAGGCGTTCGCTGAAGCCGGGTTTGTCGTGGGCGTGGTGAGTCGGTGCGCGCATGAACAGCGCGGCCAGGGTGGGCGCCAGTGTCAGCGAAACCACCACCGAAATCAGAATGGTCGAGGTGGCCGTCAGCGCAAACTCCTTGAACAGCCGTCCGACCACGCCGCCCATGAACAGCAGCGGGATAAACGCCGCCACCAGCGAGAAGCTGATCGACACGACGGTAAAGCCAATCTCGCCGGAACCCTTGATCGCCGCTTCACGTTTGTCGAGACCCGCTTCCAGGTGGCGGTGAATGTTCTCCACCACCACTATAGCGTCGTCCACGACAAAACCGACCGCGATCACGATCGCCACCAGGGTGAGGTTGTTGAGGCTGAAGCCCAGCACATACATCAGCGCGAAACTGGCGACCAGCGACACGCCAAGCACGCTGGACACAATCAGCGTCGCCGACAACTGGCGCAGAAACAGCGCCATCACCGCCACCACCAGCAGGATGGCGATCAGCAGTGTCACTTCCACTTCATGCAGGGATGCGCGGATGGTCTTGGTGCGGTCGCTCAACACACTGACGTTGACCGAGGCCGGCAGCATGCCTTCCAGGCGCGGCAGCGCGGCCTGGATACGGTCCACGGTCTCGACGATGTTGGCGCCCGGCTGGCGTGAAATCACCAGGTTGACGCCGGGCGTATCGCCTGACCAGGCCTGCACGTAGGCGTTTTCCGAACCGTTGATGACTTTGGCGATGTCACGCAGTTGAACCGGTGCACCGTTCTTGTAGGAAACGATCAGTTGGCCGTATTCGTCCGGGTGAAACAGCTGGTCGTTGGTCGACAGTGTCGACACGCTGTTCTCCCCGTAGATCGCGCCCTTGGCAAGGTTCAGGCTCGACTGCTGGATGGCCAGGCGCACGTCCGCGAGGGTCAGGCCGATGGCCGCGAGTTTGTCCGGCGAGGCCTGCACGCGAATCGCCGGGCGCTGCTGGCCGGTGATGTTGATCTGGCCGACGCCGTCGATCTGGCTGATCTGGCGGGCCAGCAGGGTTTCCACGTAGTCGCTCAGTTCGGTGCTGGGCATGCTGTCGGCGCTGACGCTGAGGATCAGTACCGGGCTGTCTGCCGGGTTGACCTTTTTCCAGGTCGGCAGGCTCGGCATGTCCCTGGGCAGTTTGCCGGACGCGGTGTTGATCGCCGCCTGGACTTCCTGTGCCGCGGTGTCGATGCTTTTGTTCAGGGTGAATTGCAGGGTCAGCAGGCTTGAGC
Organism: Pseudomonas sp. ICBG1301; assembly: GCF_016918385.1. Lineage (NCBI taxonomy): Bacteria > Pseudomonadati > Pseudomonadota > Gammaproteobacteria > Pseudomonadales > Pseudomonadaceae > Pseudomonas > Pseudomonas sp. ICBG1301. The sequence goes on along the minus strand of NZ_JAEKGB010000005.1, from coordinate 410,252 downwards.
CCAAGGCGCTGCTGGAGGTCATCTGGGTCACGCCGGGAATGGCGCTGAATTGCACCTCCAAGGGCGTTGCAACCGACGAGGCCATGGTGTCCGGGCTGGCTCCGGGCAGGGTAGCGGTGACCTGGATCGTCGGAAACTCCGCTTCCGGCAGTGGGGCGACGGCCAGGCGTGGGAAGGCAATCAGCCCCAGCAACACCAGGGCGAAGGTCAGCAGCAGGGTGGCAACCGGATGGTCGACGCACCACGCGGAGGGTGAACGGCTGCCGCTCATGGTTGCACCTGAGGGGCAACGGTCTGGATCACCTGGGGCGGTTCCTTGAGTACCTCCACCCGGGCTCCGGCCTTGAGCCGCGACTGACCATCGCTGACCAGCACGTCCCCGGCCTGTACCCCCTTGATGATGTTGAGGTCGCTGTTCTGGTAGACCACTTGCACCGGTACCACTTCAACCTTGTCACCGCTGACCCGGTACACGAAGTGCGAGTCCAGGCCGCGTTGCACCACGGTCGGCGGTACCACCAAGGCATTGTTGTCCATGGCGGTCTGGATCTTGAGGGTCACCAGCTGCCCCGGCCACAGGCGCTGGGCGGCGTTGTTGAACTCGGCTTTGGCGCGCAGGGTGCCGGTGGTGGAGTTGATCTGGTTGTCGATCAGGCTCAAATGGCCTTCGGCGAGCAGGTCGCCGGTCTGGCCGTCGGTGTCGGCGCCCATGTAGACATCGACGTTGGCCTGGGTCGGCGCGGCGATCAAGCCTTGCAGGGTCGGCAGCATTTGCTGTGGCAGGGAAAATTCGACGGCAATCGGGTCGATCTGCGTGACGGAGAACAGACCCTGGGTATCACTCATACGCAGGAAGTTACCCTCATCCACGGTGCGAATACCGACGCGGCCGCTGACTGGCGAGTGTATCTGCGTATAGGAAAGTTGCACCTGAGCCGAGTCGATAGCGGCCTGGTTGCCCTGGACCGTGGCCTTGAGCTGATTGACCAAGGCTTGTTGCTGGTCGTAAGTCTGCTTGGATACGCCGTCGTCAACACTCAATGCCTTGTAGCGCTTGAGGTTGACCAACGCCACCTGCAACTGGGCCTGGCTTTCTCCCAATTGTGCCCTGGCCTGGTCGAGGCTGGCGCGGATCGAGCGGTCGTCGAGGGTTGCCAGCAGGTCGCCGGCCTTGACCCACTGGCCTTCCTTGACCAGCAGTCTGGTCAGGATGCCGTCGATTTGCGGGCGAATCACCACACTGTGCAGCGACAGCACCGAACCGATACCACTGACGAAACGCGGGACATCCTGTTGTGCAACGCTCACCACACGCACCGGAATGGCAGCCGGTGCAGCCAGTTTGGTCTTGGCGGGGCGGGTCAATGCCCAGGCTGCAACCGCCAGCACCAAAAGGACGCCCACCAGCAGGGCCGTGTTTCGTTTTATTTGCATAGGTGAGGCGCCAGGGCAAAGGATCGTAAGAATGAATGAACCTTTATAGCTCGCCGACCCGGTCAGCAAAGTGACCGCTGTCTGACGGCGCTGTCAGTTAAGGTCCGACCATTCGTACGACAATAGATAAAGATACGAGGGCCGCAGGTATACTGCGCGCCAGTGTGGCCTGCAAGCCGGTCCCTCTCCATTTCTTGCCCGCTCCGGAGCTTTCATGACTTCCCCGACCCAACCCGCTGTTGAAGCGACCGACCTCGTTGATACGGCCAATGCCGACGGCGTTGAAAAAGCCGAGATCCCGGCTTTCAAGTTCCCTTTCAAGCCGGGTGAACTGGCCGGGGCCAAGAATGCCGGCCAGCCTTGGTACAAGGGCGGTGTCAAGAACGGTCATACCAAGACGCCGGGCATGGCGCCACCCGGTACTCGCCGTTCCATGGGTAAACGTTAAGAGTAAAAATTCGCGGGCAATACCGATCATTGCCTACGGCAATAACTGAAATTTCGTATTGTCGGCCCGCGGACCTTTCTTGAAAGCTTGCACGGTATCCGCTTCGCTCCGGCTGTTTTTGCCGGAGTGAAGGTGAGATGAGGCTGGCTTTTCCGGAAAGGATATCCCCCTGATGCTGAAACAGCTCTGTGTTGCGTTTGCCGTATTGCTGCTGCTCGTCATGTTCAGCACTGCCACTGCCAGTGATCCACCCAGACACGAAATCCGTTTTGCCGTCGCCGCGCATTTTCCCCCGTTTCAAAGCCGCAATCAGCAAGGCCAACTGGTGGGGCTGAATATCGAATTGGGCAACGCCCTGTGCGTGCAGCTCAATGTGCGTTGTACCTGGGTCGACCAGGTGGTTGTGGAAAACTTTCCTGCCCTTGAAGCCCGGCAATTCGATGCGATCATGGGCATGGCGCCGACATCGGCCCGGCGGCAGTGGGTGAACTTCACGGATGATCTCTACCCGATCACCACCCGCCTGGTGGGCCGTAGATCATCGGGTTTGACTCCGGATCGGCGGTCGCTCAAGGGCAAGCGTGTCGGCGTCCTGGTGAAAAGTAACCGTGAAGCCTTTGCCCTGTCGCAGTGGGCGCCGGCAGGGGTGACCATCAAGAGTTTCTGGCTCAATGACCAGCTGGTTCGCAGCCTGGTCGCGGGTGACATCGATGCGACGCTGCAAGGTACTGTGGAAATCCGTGAAGCGCTGCTCGACACACCCGACGGCCTGGGCTTCGACTTCCTCGGCCCTGTCGTCTCGTCGCAACTATTGGGTAACAGCGTGGCGATTGCGGTGCGTAAGCCCGATACGGCGTTACGCAGTGAACTCAATCGTGCACTCGAACAACTGATGCAGAACGGCGAGTACCGACGCATCCTGCACTCTTACCCTGTTAACGGGCTGCATGCCTGTCCATGACCGCCCGTTTCCCCGGGGTCAGGCGGCGCGCAAGGAGATGAATGCATAGTTGGCAGGCACTTCGGTAACGATTTGTGCCCCGGCATCCAGCACCTGTTCGGCGATATCCATCCCGGACACATGAAACACCCACTCATGGGCCGCATACGGCTGGTCAACCGCCAACTCGATCGCCTGGGTAAAGGCGTGCATGTCCGGTAAGTAGGCCGTAAAACCGTCACCCTTCAGCGCTGTGGTGCGGATGCCGAGTAAGGCGCACACCGCCTCTTTGGTCTGTACATCATCACGGTCAGCCTGGCGTGAGCGACGAATCAGCTCCGCCAATGCAGGGTCCATCAGCTCACCCCCGACGATCAGGGCCGGCCCTTGTTCCCAGGATTCCGGTGGGCAATCCTTGGCCGCCGGGTTCAGCGGAATATGCGGGTTGATTTCCATCGGGTAGATCCGACACACCAGCGGGCGCCGCTCGTAGATGCCGCAGCGGTTGTCTTCGTCAAGATTCCGGCAGCGCCCGGCGTTGTAGGCGGCAAAGGTGATTGCCACGAAGGCCTCGGTATTGCCGCTGGGCACGCTCACCGAACGGCGCTCGGCGTGTTCGCGCTGCTGCTGCGGCACCCCCAGTCCGCTGGCCAGGAAACCTTCTACAAGAACGATCACATTACCGCCATCCGCCGCCCATTGCCGGGCTTCGTCGAGGGTCAGGGGGACGTGGTGGTCGGTGCAGCACTTGCCGCAACCTACGCAGGAAAAATGAGTGTTCATGGGCAAGTTCTGTCACCAGGCAAGGTCAGAGGGCACGCAGGAACGGTGACGGGTTTTTACCTCTATCCACCATTCGGGCTCTCTTGAAGCAAGTTACACGCCAGTGCCTGTCAGTCCTCTATCACTACATCGCGTAGGACAAATCTCATGCCTGCGCTTTCATAGAGCTGCCGCGCGCGTACGTTGCTTTCCAGCACCTTGAGGTCCACGTAGGGTTCGCCGCGCTGCTTGAACATTGCAAAGGCCTGCAGCAATAACGCACGCCCCAACCCCTGGCCTTGGGCGCAGGGGTGAATCGAGAGGTTCTTGATAAAGGCGCTGGTCCAGCATTGAGCCACGCCGAGCACGCCGTCAGCGTTACTGGCCACCAGGCACAGCGTCGGGTCGAACTCGGCATCCGTGATGAATTGATGTTGCCATTGCTCCAGGCTGGGCACGCGACCGCCACCCTGGTCCTGGGTCAGGCGCAAGACTGAATGGATGGCAGGGGCCAGTTCGGCCCGGTAATGATCCAGCTCAATACCCGCCGGCCACTGTGGCGCGGGCAGGCTGCCCGTCAGGTCACGGCGCAGCAGCTGGAAGTATTCCCGCATGCCTCACAGACCCTTTTGCGCCACGCTCTGGGCGGCGACCACCAGGCATTTGGTCAATTCTGGCGAGGAGAACTTGGTCAGCACCGCGTTGGCCCCGGCCAAGCGCGCTTTCTCGCTGTTCATCGCGCTGTCCAGCGAGGTGTGCAGCAGCACATAAAGGTCCTGGAAGTCCGGAGTTTCGCGCAAGGTGCGGGTGAGGGCGTAACCGTCCATTTCAGACATCTCGATGTCCGACACCAGCACGTTGATCTGCGCGTCAGTGCCTTGCAGCTCCAGCAGCACATCAATCGCTTCCTTGGCGCTGCGGGCGGTGTGGCAGGTCAAGCCGAGGTTGCGCAGGGTATGTACCGACTGTTGCAAGGCGACCTGGCTGTCATCCACCACCAGGATGCGGGCATGGCCAAGGACTTCGGCTTCTTCCATGGTCAGGTCGGTCGGCGCTGCTTCAATCGGGGCCGGGGCGATGCCGTGGATGACTTTCTCGATATCCAGCACTTGCACCAACCCGCCTTCCACCTGGGTAACCCCGGTGATAAAGGCACGGTTACCACCGGAGCCATAGGGCGGTGGGCGGATATCGGTGGTCAGGCAGTGCACGATCTTGCTCACCGCCTGCACATGCAGGCCCTGCTTGGAGCGGCTGACATCGGTGACGATCAGGCAGCCGCCGTCGGGGTCTTGCAGGGGCATTTCCCCCAGGGCGCGGCTCAGGTCGATCACCGACAGCGAAGCGCCGCGCAAGGTGGCGATGCCTTTGACGTGGGGGTGCGACTCCGGCAGCCGGGTCAACGGCGGGCAGGGTATGATTTCACTGACTTTCAGCAGGTTGATCGCCATCAGCTTGCCGCTGCGCAAGGTAAAGAGCAGAAGCGAGAGTGAGTCTGCGCGGGCTTTGGTGGTGGACATAAAAACCTTCTGTGGATCAGGGACTGTGATCTGTAGCAGGTTATCGACTCGGGGGAGCCAGGCTTTAACCGGATTTTGTTGCTGGCCGGCTCCCCCCACCGTGGATCTGTATCAGCCCTTCCACACTTGTGGGTTCACCAAGTCCTGCGGACGCTGCCCCAGCAAGGCGCTGCGCAGGTTATCCAAGGCACGGTTGGCCATGGCTTCGCGGGTTTCATGGGTCGCCGAGCCGATGTGCGGCAGCGTCACGGCATTGCTCAGTTGAAACAACGGCGACTCGGCCAATGGCTCCTGTTCATACACATCCAGACCGGCGCCGCGAATTTGCTGGTTTTGCAGGGCTTCGATCAACGCCGGTTCGTCGACGACAGGCCCACGGGAAATATTGATCAGGATCGCGCTGGACTTCATCAGCCCCAGCTCGCGGGTGCTGATCAGGTGGCGGGTCTTTTCGCTCAACGGCACCACCAGGCACACGAAGTCGGCTTCGGCCAGCAATTGGTCCAGGCTACGGAACTGCGCGCCCAGCTCCTGCTCCAGCGCCGTCTTGCGACTATTGCCGCTGTACAGGATCGGCATATTGAAACCCAGGCGACCCCGTCGGGCCACCGCTGCGCCAATATTACCCATGCCCACGATACCGAGGGTCTTGCCGTGCACATCGCAGCCGAACAACGGCGCGCCGACGCTGGCTTTCCACTGGCCGGCCTTGGTCCAGGCGTCCAGCTCGGCCACGCGGCGCGCGCTGCTCATCAGCAGGGCGAAGGCCAGGTCGGCGGTGCTTTCGGTGAGCACATCGGGGGTATTGGTGAGCATGATCCCGCGCTCGTTGAAGTAGGGCAGGTCATAGTTGTCGTAACCCACCGAGACACTGGATACCACTTCCAGCTTGCTCGCCGCTTCGAGTTGCGCACGGCCCAGCTTGCGGCCCACGCCAATCAGGCCGTGGGCATGGGGCAGGGCGTCATTGAATTGAGCGTTGATGTCGCCGCGCTTGGGGTCGGGCACGATCACCTCGAACTCCTGTTGCAGGCGTTCGATCATGGGCGGGGTGATGCGGCTGAAGGCAAGGACAGTCTTTTTCATTGCAGGCGGGCTCATCGACTACGGAAGAATGCCAAGCACGCTAACATTTATCCCCCCAACGCAACACCACTGTAGTGAGCGGGCTTGCCCCGCGCTGGGCGGCGCAGCCGCCCCAAACCCAGGCACCTCGGTCCTCCTGAAATACCGCGGCGTCTTTGTTGGGGCGGCTTTGCCACCCAGCGCGGGGCAAGCCCGCTCACTACAAAGTCGCGAGGCGAACGCCGCTGCTCAGCTCATACGCGGCCAGCTCCGCCTGGTGCGCCGCCAGGATCTCCGGCAACGACCCGCGCAGGTATTCCACCCAGGTCTTGATCTTCGCATCCAGGTATTGGCGCGACGGGTAGATGGCGTACAGGTTCAGCTCTTGCGAGCGGTAGGTCGGCATGACCCGGACCAATGTGCCGTTGCGCAGGCCTTCGATGGCGGCGTACACCGGCAGCAGGCCGACGCCCATGCCGCTGGTGATGGCGGTTTTCATCGCATCGGCCGAGTTCACCAGGAACGGCGAGGTGTTGATCGCCACGCTTTCCTGGCCTTCAGGGCCATTGAAGGTCCATTTATCCAGTTGGATCACGGGGCTGACCAGGCGCAGGCAGGCATGGTTGAGCAAGTCCTGTGGGCGCTGCGCACACCCTTTGGCTTTGACGTAGTCCGGCGAGGCACACGCAATGCTGTAGGTGATGCCCAGGCGTTGGGATACAAAACCCGAATCCGGCAGCTCGCTGGCCAGCACGATCGATACGTCGTAACCCTCGTCGAGCAGGTCCGGCACACGGTTGGCCAGGGTCAGGTCGAAGGTCACGTCGGGGTGGGTACGCCGGTAGCGGGCAATCGCGTCGATCACGAAATGCTGGCCGATGCCGGTCATGGTGTGCACTTTCAGTTGCCCGGCGGGGCGCGCATGCGCATCACTGGCCTCGGCCTCGGCTTCCTCGACATAGGCGAGGATCTGCTCGCAACGCAGCAAATAGCGTTTGCCGGCTTCGGTCAGCGCGATGCGGCGGGTGGTGCGGTTCAACAAGCGGGTTTGCAGATGGGCCTCGAGGTTGGAGACCGCGCGCGACACATTGGCCGTGGTGGTATCCAGCTGCGCGGCGGCGGCGGTAAAGCTGCCGGCTTCGGCGACGCAACTGAACGCGCGCATGTTTTGCAAAGTGTCCATGGAGTGTTCTCAGGGGAGATGACAAATTGTGACAGAAAGTTACGCCGACCAGTGATCCCTACCAATGGATTATCGCCTGAACGGTAACAAAGATTCACAGGAATACCAGCTTATCGTCCTGCATGCCGCCGCCTAGAATTGCGCCACCTTCCCCGCACCACCACCTCAGGAATTCGTTTGCCGTGCCGTGCCGCATCAGCAGAGAGCTGAAGACTCTCAGTGTTTGGGCTTTATCGTTAGCAATCAGCGGCTGCATCGGAACCGGAGGCATTGCCCCACAAGGCCAGGTCCTCAACGCCAATACCCTGGCCACCGACGAAGCCATCCAGAACGCCGTCCAGGACGCCCACTGGCCCACCGCCCAGTGGTGGCAAGCCTACAACGACCCGCAACTGAACCGCTGGGTTGAACGTGCCACGCAAAACAGCCCGAGCATGGCCATGGCCGCCGCGCGGGTGCGTGAGGCGCGGGCCATGGCCGGGGTGGCCGAGTCGGCCGAGTCGTTGCAGGTCAACAGCGACACCACCCTCAAGCGCCACAACTGGCCCAAGGACCAGTTCTACGGTCCTGGCGAGTTGAGTGGCGCGAACACCTGGGACAACAGTTCCACGCTCGGCCTGAGTTATGCGCTCGATCTGTGGGGCCGTGAAAGCAATACCACGGAACGCGCTGTCGACCTGGCTCACATGAGCGCCGCCGAGGCGCGCCAGGCCCAGCTCGAATTGCAGAACAACGTGGTGCGCGCCTATATCCAGTTGTCGCTGCATTACGCCAGCCGCGATATCGTCGCCGCCACCCTGGCCCAGCAAGAGCAGATCCTGGAGCTTGCCAACAAGCGCCTGAACGCGGGGATCGGTACGCACTTCGACGTCAGCCAGGCCGAAAGCCCATTGCCGGAAACCCATCGCCAACTGGACGCCTTGGACGAAGAAATCGCCCTGAGCCGTAACCAGTTGGCGGCGTTGGCCGGCAAAGGCCCGGGGGAGGGCGCGATGTTGCAGCGCCCAACGCTGTCCCTCGCCGCCCCGTTGAAACTGCCGTCCAGCCTGCCCGCGCAATTGCTCGGCCAGCGCCCCGACGTGGTCGCCAGCCGCTGGCAGGTCGCCGCCCAGGCCCGGGGTATCGATGTCGCCCATGCCGGTTTCTACCCCAACGTGGATCTGGTCGGCAGCCTCGGCTACATGGCCACCGGTGGCACCGCGCTGGGCTTCCTCAGTGGGCAGAAATTCAACTACAGCGTGGGCCCGGCGATCACCTTGCCGATTTTCGACGGTGGCCGCCTGCGCGGGCAATTGGGTGAGGCGAGTGCCGGTTATGACATCGCCGCGGCCAAGTACAACCAGACCCTGGTCAACGCGCTCAAAAGCATCAGCGACCAGTTGATCCGCCGCGAGTCCATGGACAAGCAGGCGGCCTTCGCCGCGCAGTCGGTGGCGTCGGCCCGGAAAACCTATGACATCGCGATGATCGCCTACCAACGCGGCCTCACGGATTACCTCAACGTGCTGAACGCCCAGACCTTGCTGTTCCGCCAGCAACAGATCGAGCAACAGGTGCAGGCCGCACGCTTGAGCGCTCACGCCGAACTGGTGACCGCCCTGGGTGGCGGCCTCGGGGCCGGCAACGATGTGCCGCAACCGGCCAAGACCCTCCCGAGCAAGACCCCGGCGGCGCTCGCCGTGTTTGACCACTGAGTAGCCTGTGATGACTCCTTTGCCTGCACCGCTGCGCTGGCTGCACTCCCTTGAGTGGCGCCGTGGTTTCTTCGACTGGGCGCGCAGCGACGGCGTGACCTGGGTCTACATCTTCAAGGTGCTGATCGCTGCGTTCCTCACCTTGTGGCTGGCCATGCGCCTGGAACTGCCGCAACCGCGCACGGCAATGATCACGGTTTTCATCGTGATGCAGCCGCAAAGCGGCCAGGTGTTCGCCAAGAGCTTCTACCGTTTCCTCGGCACCCTGGCGGGCTCGGCGGTGATGGTCTTGCTGATCGCCCTGTTTGCGCAGAACACCGAACTGTTCCTCGGCGCCCTGGCGATCTGGGTCGGCCTGTGTACGGCCGGTGCGACGCGTAACCGCAACTTTCGCGCCTATGGGTTCGTGTTGGCGGGCTACACGGCGGCGATGGTCGGCTTGCCGGCCCTGGCCCACCCGGATGGCGCGTTCTTGGCGGCCGTATGGCGCGTACTGGAAATCTCCCTGGGAATCCTGTGTTCCACGCTGGTCAGCGCGGCGTTCTTGCCGCAGACCTCCAGCGCGGCAATGCGCAATGCCCTGTACCAACGCTTCGGCGTGTTTGCCTTGTTCGTGACCGATGGCCTGCGTGGGCGCAGCCAGCGCGAAGGCTTCGAGGCCAGCAACGTGCGTTTTATCGCCGAAGCCGTGGGCCTGGAAGGGTTGCGCAGCGTCACCGTGTTCGAAGACCCGCATATGCGGCGGCGCAATGGGCGCCTCAGCCGCCTCAACAGTGAGTTCATGAGCATCACCACGCGCTTTAACGCCTTGCACCAATTGCTGGAGCGGCTGCGCACCGATGAGGCTGACCACGTCGTCGCGGCGATAAAGCCAGGTTTGCAAGACCTGGCCGAAGTGCTCGACGGTTTTTCCGGCCGTGCCCTCACCAGCCCTGACGCCGCGCGGCTGGCCAACCAACTGAGCGCCTACAAGGACGGCCTGCCGGCCACGGTGCGCAGCCTGCGTGCGGCCTTCCAGGAGGGCGAACCCACCGAGGCTGAGCAACTGGATTTCCACACCGCCTACGAGTTGCTTTACCGCTTCGTCGATGACTTGCACAACTACGCGCTGACCCACGCTTCCCTGGCCGACCACAGCCACGCTCGGGAAGACTGGGACGAGCCCTACACGCCAAAGACCAATTGGCTGGCCTGCGCCGCTTCCGGGATCCGCGCGTCGTTCATCCTGATCGTACTCGGCAGTTACTGGGTGGCCACCGCCTGGCCAAGCGGCGCAACCATGACCTTGATCGCCGCCGCTACGGTCGGGCTGTCTGCGGCGACGCCCAACCCCAAGCGCATGGCGTTCCAGATGGCCTGCGGTACCTTGATCGGTGCGCTGGTGGGCTTCGTCGAAATGTTTTTTGTGTTCCCGTGGATCGACGGTTTCCCGCTGCTGTGCGTGATGCTCGCCCCCGTCATCATCTGCGGTGCGTTTCTCGCTTCACGCCCGCAATACGCCGGCGTAGGCGTGGGCCTGCTGATCTTTTTCAGCACCGGCTCGGTGCCGGACAACCTCACGATCTACAACCCCTACACCTTCATCAACGACTACATTGCGATGGTCATCGGCATGCTGGTGTGCGCGGCGGCGGGGGCGATCATTCTGCCGCCCAACAGCCGCTGGTTGTGGCGTCGCCTGGAGCAGGACCTGCGTGAACAGGTGGTGTATGCGATTAGCGGCAAGCTAAAGGGCCTGGCGTCGAGCTTCGAAAGCCGCACCCGCGACCTGCTGCACCAGGCCTACGGCCTGGCGGTCGGCCAGCCGCAGGTGCAGCGCGACCTGCTGCGCTGGATGTTCGTGGTGCTGGAAGTCGGCCACGCGATCATCGAGTTGCGCAAGGAACAGGCGATCCTGCCGGTGCACCCGGCGTATGCCGAATCCCAGCCGTGGCGCCAGGCGATCCGCGTGATGGGCCGCTCACTGGTGCGACTGTTCCTGCAACCCAGCGCGAGCAACCTGGAGCGCGGCCTGATCGCAGTCGACCACGCCATCAGCCGCGTGCAGGCCACCGACGAACCTTTCGCCCCGCACTTCGACACTTCGGCCCTGCGCCGGGTGAAAAGCTATCTGCATTTTATCCGCACCTCGCTGCTGGACCCGCAATCACCACTGGCGGCCCTCAAGGGCGCCACGCAAGGAGTCACGCATGCCCCGTGAAATCGCGTTCCACGGCCTCTACATGCCGACCATGACCCTGATGTTCCTGATCGCGGCGGGGCTGGCCTGGGGCGTGGACCGCTTCCTGGCCGGGTTCGACCTGTACCGTTTTTTCTGGCACCCGGCGTTGTTGCGCCTGAGCCTGTTCGTTTGCCTGTTCGGTGCCCTGGCGCTGACCGTCTACCGTTGAGAATGCCCCGATGAAAAAGTTTTTCAGTCTGCTTGCGACCTTGCTGGTGCTGGCCCTGGCCATCTGGATTGGCCGCACGCTGTGGGTGCACTACATGCAAACCCCGTGGACCCGCGACGGCCGTGTGCGCGCCGATATCATCAACGTCGCCGCCGACGTGACCGGCGAAGTGGTGGACGTGCCGGTGCGTGACAACCAGTTGGTGAAGAGGGGCGACCTGCTGATGCAGATTGACCCCGAGCACTACCGCATCGCGGTCAAACAGGCGCAAGCGTTGGTGGCCTCGCGCAAAGCCACCTGGGAAATGCGCAAGGTCAATGCCCACCGCCGTGCCGACCTCGACGCCCTGGTGATCTCCAAGGAAAACCGTGACGACGCCAGCAACATTGCCGACTCGGCATTGGCCGATTACCAGCACGCGCTGGCGCAACTGGAAGCCGCCGAACTCAACTTGAAGCGCACTCAAGTGGTCGCGGCCGTCGACGGTTATGTGACCAACCTCAATGTGCATCGGGGCGACTATGCGCGCATCGGCGAAGCCAAGATGGCCGTGGTGGATATGAACTCGTTCTGGGTCTATGGCTTCTTCGAGGAAACCAAGTTGCCCCACGTCAACGTCGGCGACCCAGCCGATATGCAACTGATGAGCGGCGAGACCCTCAAGGGGCACGTGGAAAGCATCTCACGTGGCATCTACGATCGTGACAACCCTGAAAGCCGTGAGCTGGTGGCGGATGTGAACCCGACCTTCAACTGGGTGCGATTGGCCCAGCGGGTGCCGGTGCGCATTCATATCGATGAGGTGCCCGAAGGCGTGCTGCTGGCGGCAGGCATCACCTGCACGGTGATCGTCAACCCGACGACCCGTTGAGCAGGCCGCGTTGCACGGCCTGCCCAGGCAAACGCCTACGGGCCGAACCGCACCAGCATGCGTTGACCGACCCGCAGTGACGCCGGCGGGGGCTGGTCGAACGCCAGGATACATTCGACCGTACGCATGTTGGCCCGCACCTGGGCGTCGTCTTCAAGGGTGCTGTTGCCCAGCACCGCACTGATGCGCACTACATGGGCAGACAGCGGTGCCGAGCCCGTGCCGCTGTCATCCGTCACTTCGGCCCGCATACCGGGGGTGACCACGCCGGCAAACGATTCATTCAGCTCGGCTCGTAGGATACGCGGCTGGTTCGGTAGCAATACGAAGGCCGCACCGGATTGCGCGGAGACCGCCGCGCCGGGCTGGATCAGGCGACGGACCACTTCGGCATCGATGGGCGCGCGAAGGCTGCGCCGGGTCAGTTCGTAGCGTGCTGCATTGAGCTTTCTCGTCGCGATGTCGGCTTGCACCTTATTGGTTTCGCTCTCGTCACGCAGCCGCTCGACCGCCTCGTGGGCCTCATCGGCACTTTGCTGGTCGCCGGCGCCTGCTCCGGCGGCCAATGTCAGGCGCTTGGCCTTCTGTTCGGCGAACTTGAGCTGCCTGGCCAGTTGTTTGGCTTGCACCTGCACCTGTTGTTGCCCGGTCAGTGCAGCACCCACCGCCAGTTGTTGCAGCTCGCTGTCCAGGGTGGCGAGCAGTTGGCCTTTTTTGACCTGCTCGCCTTCTTTTACCTTGATCTCATTAACCACCGCGTCGGAAGTGAAGCCGAGCTTGAGCAGGCCGCCTTCCACGTCAATGCGGCCACGGGCGACCGCCAGGTAGCTGGGGGCCGATGCGGCGGGGTTTGCCGGTTGATCTTCACGGGAGCAACCCGCGAGCAACAACAGTGCGCTACTCAGAACCAGCCATGGGCGAAGCGAACGCGAGTTCATACAAAATGTTCCTGGGCACCGGCCAGCTTGGCGGGTGGGAAAGGTTGGGAGTGATCGTTCAGGATGCGGCCGTCTTCAATGCTCAGCACCCGGTCGGAACTGCTGATCAGACGCGGGTCGTGGCTGACACACAGCACCGTGGTCCCGTGTGTGCGTGCGATCCTGTGCAAAATGTCGATCACGATATGGCCGTTGGCGGCGTCGAGCGCGCTGGTGGGTTCGTCGGCGAACAGCAGTTCGGGCTCTTTGGCCACGGCACGGGCGATGGCGACACGTTGCTTTTCGCCACCGGACAATTCGGCCGGGCGCAGCTTCATGCGCGCACCGAGCCCGACTTCTTCCAGGGCCGCGATGGCGCGCTGGCGTACTTCTTTGTGAGGCAGGCCCAGGTAGCTCAACGGCAGTTCGACCTGTTGCAGTGCGGTCAGGGCCGGGAACAGGTTGAAACCCTGGAACACAAAGCCGGTGTGCTTGAGGCGAAAACGCTCGAGTGCCTGGTTGTCCAGGCTTGCCAGGTCCTGCCCCAATGCGGTGGCGCTGCCCTGGTCGGGGCGTTGCAAACCACTGAGGATCGCCAGCAGCGTACTTTTGCCGCAACCGGACGGGCCTGAGATCAGGGTCAGTTCACCCGGCCGTATCGCCAGGGAAATGTCGTGCAGCACAGGCGTCACGATCCGGCCCGAAGTAAACGACTTGCTGATACCACGGGCTTGAAGCGTGATGGCGGTTGCCGATGTCGAGAGGCTCATGGGCAGTTATCTCAGAAGGCTTGCCGGGTCGGCGTGGCGTAAGGTGCGGATGGCCGCTAGGCCCGACACCAGTGCCAGGATCATGCTCAGCAGCACGCACGCCAGAGCCGCGCCGGGCGAAAGTTGCAACGGCACGTTGTAGTGCGCCGCCATGACAAAGAACAGCCCCGCCAGCACCGAACTGCCGAGCAACCCCAGCGCCCCGACCCAGAACGCCTGTTCCATCACCACTTTGCGCAGGGCATTGACCCCCACGCCAAGGGCATTCAGGGTTGCGTACTCGCGGATCGAACCGACAATGGCGGCCACCAGTGTCTGGCTGGTGATCACGGCGCCGACCAGAAAGACGATGCCTGCCAGAAACAACACGCCTGCACCGGCGCCCGTGTCGAACATCCAGTACATCTGCGAGCGCTGGGCGAACTGCTGGGCGGTCCAGACTGCGTAGTTGCCGAACCCGGCACCGCCGCCCAGGCGCGCGGCAACGGCTTCGGCCTGGCTCGGGTCGCGCACTTTGGCGACCAGGTACGTCATGCGGTCCGCCGTGGCGGTGGCGTCGAGTTGTTGCGCCGTGGCGAGCGATGCCAGCACGTTGACCCCGCCCAGCGCACGCAGGCCGCTGGTAACGCCGACCACATGCACGCGCTGGCCGTTGATGATTGCGCTATCCCCCAGCTTGACGCCCAGGCTGTCCAGGTCGGCGCGGTCCACGATCACGGCGCCGGGCTCATCCAGGCGGGCACGCAGCAGGGGTGGCAAGGTCCGTTCAAACATCAGGCCCTGGGGCCCGGCATCAATGCCGCAGACGTAGACCGACACGCCACCGGTATCGCGTGCACCGCGCCAATCGGCATCCACCCAGCGGAACGACTCCACCCGCTGGATATCGGCATCCATGCGCAGGCGCATTTCTACATCGGCATTGATCGGCCGCCCGAGGTTGACGCTTTGCGTACCGGGATAACCGACCCAAAGGTCTGCCGTGGAGCCGGTGATATACACACTGGCACTGCCGAAGATGCCCAGTACCAGGGCCGTCTGGAGCAACTGCAGCAAACCTGCAAAGCCTACCGCGATGATCGCGGGCAGGAAGCGGCGCCACTCATGCACCAGTGTCAAACGGGCAAGCGCCACCATCAGTCAGCATCCTTAAGCGTGGTCGCCGGTAACGGCGCGCCACCGAGCGCCTTGTAAAGCGCGACGTAGGCGACATCCCTTTGGGTGGTCGCGTTGTCGGCCTGTTGCTTGGCGCGCAGCGTTTCCACCTGGGCGCCCGTCAGTTCCAGCGGGCTCATCAAACCCAGGTGGACGCGCTGTTGCGCCGCTTCCAGGCGGCTACGTGTCGCGGCATAGACCTGTTTGGCCGACTGCTCGCGCAGACGCAGTTGCTCAAGGTCGCCCAAGGCAATTTCGGCTTCGGCAACGCCTTGCAGTACCGCTTGCCGATACGCCAGCACGGCGGCCTTCATCTGGTGATTCCTGGATTTGGCGGCGGCGGCCCGCTGGCCCCAGTCGAACAGCGGGATACTGATCCCGGGCCCGGCCGAGAAAATGCTGTTGCCGCTGGGCGTGTGCTTGCGATTGCTGGCAATGTTCAGCGACCACTGCAACGACGTGCCCAGGCTCAGGTGCGGGTACATTTCGGCACGGCTCAACCCGAGTTCACCGGCGGCGATCAACACCTCGGCCTCGGCGCCGGCAATTTCCGGACGTGTGCGCAACAGGTCCGCCGGCAGGTCGTTGAATTGCCGTTGGCCAAGTGTGGGGGCGGAGCCGGGTTGCAGCCAACCCGCGTCGGGTTCCGGCTGCCCGGTCAGTAGCGCCAATTGTTGCGCATGGCTGTTGATCAGTTGCCGTGGCTCGGTCAGCAGCATCTCCGTCTGTGCCAGTTCAGCCTCGGCGCCGGCCACATCGCCCTGAGGCGCCAGTGTGAGTTGCTGACGTACCTGCAACAGTTGCAACTTTTCATGCTGGGTGTCGCGCACGCTCAGCAGCGCGCGTTCTGCCTGTTGCGCCGAGCGCAGTTCGATCCATTGGCGCACAACCTCAGCCACCAGCGACACCTGCACGCTGCGCAAGTCGGCAACTATGCGCGCCTCGTTACCCTGGGCCACGCGGTCGGCGCTTTGTCCGGCGCCAAACAGCGGCAGTTCCCACTGCGCGTCAAAGCCGATCAGGAAGTAAGACGTGCTGGTATCAGGGCTGATCGCATCGTGAGTCTTGATCCCCAGCGAGGGCAGATACGGCGATTGCGCATGTTGGCGCAATACCCGCGCGGCCCGCAGGCGCTCGACGGCGGCGGCGACATCCAGGTTGTTTTGCAGGGCTCGCGCCACCAGCGCATCCAGCTTGGGGTCATTGAATGCGCGCCACCACTGGTTCAGGTCGGGGGCCAGCGGCGACCCGGGAGGCGGCGCGTTGCGCCACGCTTCGGGTGGGGTGGGCTTCAAGGCCGGCAAGGGGGCGACTGAACAGCCGGTCGTGACCATCAACAGCAGTGACAGTGAGCATAGCGTCCGGCAAGAGCGCGAAAGGTTAAAAGGCTTGATTGGTTTCACCCAGAAGCTTCCAGGACTGTTTTAGAGGATCGATGCGGACTTCGATCAACGACCAGCCGGATAGGGGCGAGGTGTTTGTTGAGTCAGGAATCAGGGCGCAACTTTACGCAAAGCGCCCGTTCAGGGTTGTAGCAAAATTGTATTGCTCTGTAATGAATGACCCTGGAGTCACGCCTGGCAGTAGGTTTCATGCAGGTGCCGCCATAGCAGCGCACCGCTGGCCTGCTTCTCGAACACCACGGTGGCCCGCCGATCCGTCCGGGTACCGCTGTCATCGATCTGAAGCTCGCGGTAAGTGACTGTCGCACCGTTGGCGTGTTGATCAATCCCGGTCATTTCGCTCAGGGTGATTTTCAACCCTGGACGCATGCCACCCAGGCGCGTGAACAGCGCATTGACCCCGGCCGCATTCACCCTGGCGCCGGTGGCGGGTGCCACCATGCTGAATTCGGGCGAGAAGCGCGCCAGCAGGCTCGGCAATGTTCCTTCAGGCGCCACTCCGGCAAACCATTGCTCGATCTGGATGTGGGTGTGGATCACTTCGTCGAAAAAAATACGGTAATCATTCATGGCTGTCGCTCGCTGGCAGGGTGAAGCAGTGCGCGGATTCTGGACGTATCCAGGCGTGACACTGCGAAGACGGGCAGCACGGTCAGGGCTGCGGCTATCGTGAAGGTTGTCGCGAAAGAATCCAAGGCCGACAACAGCGCACTGAGCGCCGCGGCGCCAAGGCAGAAGCTGATTTGCCGGTTGATGTTCCACAAGGCGCTGGCATGACCCATATGAGCGGCGGGAATATCCAGAAACGCCAGGGTTTGTGCGGTGCTGCTACACAGGCTGCCACCCAGGCCCATCAATACATAGGCAGCAATAATCACGCTGGGTTCGGGGGTATTCAGGCAGAGAATGCCGCTGCATTGCAGGGCCATTCCCATCAGCAACAAGGGTTTGGGGCCGCAACGATTGAACAGCTTTTTGCTGAGGAAAATGGCCAGCGCCGACGCCAGCGCCCACGGCAGCATCAGTGCGCCAGTGCGTGTTGCGTCATAACCCAGGCTGCGCAAATAGAGAATGGCGATCAGGCTGGTACCGATAAACACGCCGGGAATGAACAGATAAACCAGCATTGCCACCCGCAGCATCGGGCTGCCGGCTTGTTTGAAAATACTGCCGATGTCCAGCGCCGGGCGCACGGCGGTCGGCACGTCAGGTTTTATCCACAGCATGGTCAGCAACCCGGTGACCAGCGCCAGCGGCAGGTTGGCATAGAAGATCCAGCGCCACGACACGCTGTCGACGATCAGCCCGCCCAGCGCCGGCGACAGTGCCGGCACCAGCAACGCCACCGACATCACCCGCGCCGTCAGTTGGCTGCGCTCCGCTGCCGGAAATTGCCGATAAGCCATCGCTTGCCCCACCGGAATCAGCAGCCCGCCACCCAAGCCTTGCAACGCACGCCAGCCAATCAGCGCTTCGATCGAGCTTGCCTGGCCGGCCATCACCGAAGCCCCGGCGAACAACAGCAGGCTGCTCGCAATCAGCGTGCGCTCGCCCAGGCTCGCCGCCAGCCACACACTCAATGGAATGATCAACGTGAGGCCGAGCATGTAGGCGTTGCTGACCCACGCCAGCTGCGTCACCGAAGCCTGTAACTGACGGGCGATATCCGGGTAGGCGACGGTGGCGACAAACATGTTCACCAGGTCCAGGGCGAAGCCCAGCAAAAAGATCCAGGCGACTTTCGAGCGGTAGGTCATGAACGTGATCCTGCGAGTGAAGCGGGCAGGGTAGGCCACATGTTCACTTTGGAATACACCGGTTTGCCTGCTAGTTTGTCAAAAATATTTTGACAAATGAGGGGTTTGCCCATGGTCAGCCTGGACCGCTTCGACACCTTCAAAGCCGTGGTAGAAGCCGGCTCGCTCAGCGCGGCCGCCGACCTGTTGGGCCAGACCCGTGCCGTGGTCAGTTTCAACCTCAAGCGCCTGGAGGCCGAACTGGGCGTCACCCTGCTCACTCGCAATACCCGGCAACTGGCGCTGACGGACGCCGGCGAGCGCTTCTATCAGCGCTGCACGCGGGTGCTGCTGGAAGCGCAACTGGCGATCGAGGATGCCCGTTCGGAACATGCCCAGCTCAAGGGCACGTTGCGCATCACCACGACCGTGGACTATGCGCTGGCCGTGGTGGCCCCGGCGGTCGAGGCGTTCCGTCGACTGCACCCGGACTTACATATTCACTTATCCACATCGTCCACCCACGCCGATTTGATTTCGGAGCGTTTTGACGTGGCGATCCGGCTGGGGCGCCTTGCGGACTCCAATCACCGCGCCGTGCAGCTGTCGACCTACGAGGTATTGGCGGTTGCAGCGCCAGCGTTTGCCGGGGTTCGAACCCTGGACGAGTTGGAGCGTTTGCCCAAGCTGGGGCATGGCCGCCTGACGGAGTTGAACGTGACCGGCCCGACCGGTGACCCGCATGCCTATCGCATCGGCCCGGCGGCACTGGTCGCCGACAGTGCCGCCGTGCTCCAGGCCTTTGCCGTGCGAGGCCACGGTGTCGCGGTGCTGCCGCAGTGGCTGGTGCAAGACGATCTGCAGTCGGGGCGCTTGGTGCGCCTGTTGCCGGACCATCGCTTTGCCCCGCAAGGGGTTTATGCGATGTATCCGGATACGCGGCATTTGCCGCAGAAGGTGCGGGCGTTTATTGATTTTATGAAGGGGTAATGTCAGGAGTTCAGGTGATGGATGACGTTTATCAGGACGGGAGAGAACGGTTTGAGCCGATTATTGGCGTCTGGGACGCTTAGCTCTTCTAGTAACAGAGTTAAAAGCTCGATATTTTCTAGTTCGAGCTCCACGCCGCCTTGATAGAGAAGCGCTTCAACCAGGCTTTTTCTGGCATTTATCAGTGTTCGGTTGTTTTGATGGCTGTCGCCTAAATTCAGTACCCGAATAGCGGTGGTTGCTCTCGGAGTGAGGCCCTCTACGCGCCCCGAAATGTAAAACTTCAGTTCGGTTTCGCACTCATCCATTAAGGAGTTCAGCGGCAGTGCCTGATGTTCGTGGGCTTTTCCGCACTGTTTACTGCGGTTGCAACTGGCGACAATGTTGGAGAAGTCCAGTGTGCGATTGGGCGCAATTTCTCTAGCTTGAATATGTTCGTTGTGAGCAGTGTCGGGCGTGATCTCATGGCAACAATGTGCACAAAGGCCGTGCTGTTCTTCAACGCACGCCTCTCGAATTGAGGCTCTTTCTACGGGGGTCAAATCTGAGTAGCGGCCCGTTGGGTGCGTACGCTTCCATTGCGTTAGTGCTGTAGGCTCATTTCCTTTGGTAATTTTACGCACTGCGCAACTCCAATTTGCGGATGAGAAGTGCTGCCTTGATCAGTTCGATATGACCAGGAGAAAGTTCTGCGGATAACTCTTCAAAGAGAGCCTTGGCTTCTTTCAAATTTTTGTCTTGCAATAGTTCCAGTAACCGATCCAGTCGATCTTGAACGTCCCTGTTCCGCACATCGGTGTCCATGACGCTCAGGAGCACTTCGTTGGCGTCCAGGCCGTAGAGGCCATCACGCTCCTCCAGTTCGCCATCGTCCAAGACGTAGCACAAGACATCTTTGGCATCGCTGATCACCAATGGTGAGTGCGTCGTCAGGATGAATTGACAGTTAGGAAAGGTCGCTGTCAGTTGCTGGATCAGGCTGCGTTGCCATTTGGGGTGGAGGTGGAGATCTACTTCATCAATCAGCACCACGCCATGACCGTGTAACGGATTTTCAAGCGAGGGGTTCATTATGGCGAGACGGCGCGCAATATCACCCACCAAGGCCATCAGGGATTTCTCACCTTGGGAAAGTTGTGCAACGTTCAGTGTTTCGCCGTTTTTATCGATAGCCAAGTGCGGGCTGGGCATTCTTTGAACGCGTAAATTATCAAAGCCTGGCATAAAGTAGGCAATGGCAGAACGCACAGCAGATAGCTGTCGATCCCGTGATGCGTGTTGTACACGATTAAGTTCGTTAACGAATTTTTCATCGGATTCGAACGTGTTTTTTAGATGAGTCAAGACATCGAAAGGTATGCCCGCTTCATTTTCACTGTCTTCTCTATCCCTGAACCATTCAAAAAATCGAGAAAAATTCACGCCTCCGCCCAATGAATTTTCATATCCTGCAAGTTGATCGATCTTTTTGTTCGAGTTTTTGATGTTAAGCGGAATTTGTAGAACAGATCGTTCCACTGGATAAAAAGCTACTAAGGGTAGAGAGATATTTTCGTCTACCAATGCCCAATGATATCGGTAGTTACCCGCCAGTTCCGTGGCATTTGCGAGTTCGCTCACGGCGGATGATGCACGACCCTGACGTGACTGAGATAGCGTCCAATAGTAGTCGGAACGCTTTGAATGAGTAGCATCGCTGACGAGAACAAAGATGGCCGCGACATTAGCGGAGTTATTGATCACCTCTGCTGTGATAGGCGACCCTTTCCCTTTATTAGTCTTCACTCTGGCAACGAACCAACTTAGCGCCGTCGCCAGTGACTTTAATATAGTCGTCTTCCCCGCCCCGTTGTTCCCCACAAACACGGTCACCTTCGACGCATGCTTTTCGGTAGGCGCAAAGGCGACTTCCAAGTCGGTAAAACGACCGACGTTATTCAGTCGAATTTTTCTGATTTCCATTGCATTACCCTTGTGGGGTCAGTCAGTTTCCAGAGGCAGGCGGCGATTATGGCATTCATCCCGGGTTTTGGCAGGTCGGCTTCACGGTTGCTTACAACGTTGCATTGAGCCCGAAGCGTTTCATCAGGATTTTCTCCAGCAGCGCCTTGGGCAACAACGCGGCCATCAACGGCAAAGCCCGGCTGCCGTTGCCCGAACGCAACAAGCGTGGTGGTTCGTTCTGTTGCACCGCCTTGAGCACATCCGCCGCGAATACATCGGCGGGGGTCGGCTTGTCCTGGGAAGCCTGGCTGCGCGCCCGAATGCCCTCGCGCAGCGGCCACCACGGCGATTGTTCGTTGATCAACAGCTCTGCCTGGGCGCCGGCATTTTTAGCGAAACGGGTGTTGATCGCTCCCGGTTGGACTTCCATCACCCGCACACCAAACGGCGCCAACTCCATGCGCAGTGCATCGCTCAAGGCATGCACGGCGGCTTTGGATGCGCAGTACGCACCGGCAAAGGGGGTCACCAACACGCCCGATACGCTGCCGATATTCACCACCAGGCCTTGGCGCCGGCGCAGGGCGGGAAACAGCGCCTGGGTCACGCCGACGATGGAAAAAACGTTGGTTTCGAACTGGCGTTGCAGGCCGTCGGTGCCGCCGTCGAGCAAGGGGCCCATGGCGCCATAACCGGCGTTGTTCACCAGCACATCCAATTCGCCCAGTTGTTCGGCCAGGCGCTGCAAGGCGGCACTGTCGTTGACGTCCAACGGCACGGCATTGAAGCCGGCCGCGGCCAGGCTGGTCACATCGTCCTGGCGGCGGGCGCTGGCCCACACCTCGTAGCCTGCGCTCTTGAACGCGTCGGCGAGGGCGCGGCCAATGCCGCTGGAGCAACCGGTGATGAGTACATTAGGCATGATCAGTCCTTTGTCAGTCCGAGAAACTGCCTTGCAGATGCTCGGCGCGAAATTCCAGGGTTTGCGGGCGGTAGCCGGGGCGTAGCGGCGGCGTGGGCAGGCAGTCTTCCCAGATCTCACCAGCCTGCAGTTCGCCGGGGCCGCGATAGCGTGGAGCGGCGTAGACGTTGTCGGCCAGGTTGACAGTGTCGCCGGGTGCATAGGCGGCCACGCGCCAGCGCAGTTCGGTCAGGGGTACGTCGTTGGTGTTCTTCAGGGTCAGCTTCAACGGGCGGTCAGCCTGGCAGTCTTGTGGCGCATAACTGATACGAAGCTCCAGGCGCGCCAATTGCGACGCTTCGCGGTTATCCAGCCACACCACCCAGATCGCCACGCACCCCAGGCCGACAGCGGCGGCGAGGGAAACCGGCAGCGCCTTGGCGGGGTAGCGCAGCAGCAGGATCAGCCAGGTGATGATCAGGAGAACGCCGAAGAACATGGAGACCACCTCGAATAGGGAACGAGCATCCTAACTTAAGCGTAGGTGGGTTTGGGGTGCTTGAGTGCGATGTTGCCTGGGCTGATGTCATCGGGAGCAAGCCCCCTCCCACACTTGAATGTGTTCACAAATCAAAATGTGGGAGGGGGCTTGCTCCCGATGGGGACACTGAAGGCCCCAAAGAAAAAGCCCCCGCCCAACCGGCTGCGGATAGGGGACGCAGTCGGCTGGGCGAGGGCTTCTTGTACGACTGTTTTACTGCGCGATAGTTTTCACCGAAACACCTCGTTCAACCGGCGTCGAGCGTCCGTAGATATCTTCGAACCTCTCGATATCGTCCTCGCCCAGGTAGCTGCCCGACTGCACTTCGATGATTTCCAGCGGGATCTTGCCCGGGTTGCGCAGGCGGTGCACCGAGGCAATCGGGATGTAGGTGGACTGGTTCTCGCAAAGCAGGAACACGTTCTCGTCACAGGTGACTTCAGCGGTGCCGCTGACCACGATCCAGTGCTCGGCGCGGTGGTGGTGCATTTGCAGCGACAGGCAGGCGCCCGGTTTCACCGAGATGTGCTTGACCTGGAAGCGTCCGCCCATGTCCACCGAATCGTAGGAGCCCCACGGGCGATAGACTTCGCAGTGGTTCTGGGTTTCGCTGCGGCCTTGCTCATTGAGGGTGTTGACCATCTGCTTGACGCCCTGGACCTTGTCCTTGTGGGCAATCATCATCGCGTCCTTGGTTTCCACCACCACGATGTTATCGAGGCCGATCACCGACACCAGCTTGCCGTTGCCATGCACCATGCAGTTGCGGCTGTCCTGGATCACCACGTCGCCTTTGCTCACGTTGCCGTTGGCGTCTTTATCGTTGACCGCCCACAGCGAGGCCCAGCAACCCACGTCGCTCCAGCCGGCGCTCAGCGGCACGACGCAGGCGCGTTGGGTTTTTTCCATCACGGCGTAGTCGATGGAATTGTCCGGGCAGCAGGCGAAGGTGGCTTCGTCGAACGTCACGGTGTCGGCATCCTGCTCACTGCGCTCGAGGGTCAGCACGCAGGTGTCGTAGATGTCCGGGTCGTGCTTTTTCAGCTCTTCGAGGAAACGGCTGGCGCGGAACAGGAACATGCCGCTGTTCCAGAAGTAACCGCCGCTTTTGACGAACTCCACGGCACGTTTTTCATCGGGTTTTTCCACGAACTGTTGCACGCGGCTCACGCCCTCAGGCAGCAGCGAGTCGTTGGTGGACTTGATATAGCCGTAGCCGGTTTCCGGGCGGGTCGCCGGTACACCGAACAGCACCATCTCGCCCCGTTCGGCGGCCACGGTCGCCAGGGCCAGGGCGCGTTGCAGGGCTTTCTGGTCATCGATGACGTGGTCGGCCGGCAGCACCAGCATCAGTTCGTCGCGGCCTTCATTGACCAGCATCATCGCGGTCAAGGCCACGGCCGGTGCGGTATTGCGCCCGAACGGCTCCATCAGGATGCGCTGGCTTTCCAGGTTGCGGGCGTTGAGTTGCTCATTGACGATGAAGCGGTGCTCTTTGTTGCAGACCACGATGGGGGTGTCCATGCCTTCGAACACCAGGCGCTCCAGGGTTTGCTGGAACAACGTGTGTTCGCCGGTCAGGGCCAGGAATTGCTTGGGGAACTGTTTACGCGAAAGCGGCCAAAGACGTGAGCCGCTACCACCGGAGAGAATTACTGGGATCATGGGTGTTTCTCCTTGAATCGATATGGGTCAGAGCCTGTGGGAGGGGGCTTGCTCCCACAGGGAATCGTCAAATTGAAAAGCTAATCAGCGGGTCGACACCGGGCGCTTGACCCAGACTGGCGACAGGCTCGAACCCGAGCCGGTGACATACAGCACCGCCGCTTCACCACGTTCCAACGCAACCGGCTTCACATCGCCGACTTTCTTGTCTCCGTCATACAACGCCAGGCTGACTTTCACCGGGTTGATCTCACGCTCGCCACGGCCTTTGGCGGCCACTGACTGGACCACGTCGGTCTTGCCGTCGGCGGTTTTCAGGGTCAGAGCCTTGTCGCTGAGGTTCTGCACGCGTACCAGGGATTTCTGCTTGTTCTTGAACGGTGGTTCTTCGATCAATTGCGGCTGCCCGCTACTGCTGTTGACCAAGGTGTAGTAGTGGTCCGGGGCGAGTTTGACCGGCACGGTCTGGCTGCCGACCTTGGCGCTGTAGTCACCGCCGGGCATGAAGCTGAAGTCGCTGCTGGAAAGTGGCGCAACATCGCTCAGGTTGGTCGCGCCGACGGTGGCGCTGACCTCTTGGTTGGACGCGTTGTAGATACGTACGAAGCTCGAGCCTTTTGGCGCGGTCGGGCCATAAAGCGCTGCGTCTCCACCGGCAAAGGCGGACATCGAGACGATGCTCATACCGGCAGCCAGGGCCAGGGTCTTGGCGAGACGACGAGGAGTAGTAGTGAAAGTCATGTGAGTTACCTCTCTTTCAGTTTTGCGCCCGGTCGGGCATCTCGGATTTCTGGGTTTTTACGGTGTTGAGTGCCATGTTTTGTTGGCGCGAACCGGCTTGTTTAAGCTGCGCAACCCACTGCGGGTCGGCATCGCCGATTTCGTTGTTGACGGGCAGATATCGTTCGGGGAACTCCCAGATCAGCACTTGCGGCGGGCTGTTCTTGAAGTCGTCGCTTTTCAGGTAACTGAGCATCGGCAGGATCGGGCCGTGGCCGTCTTCGGCGTAGCTGATCACGTCGCTGTGCAAGGCTTGCTTGAGCGCGCCGACGAAGTTCCAGTTGGGGTTGGCGCTGTAGCTGGTGCCGACCAGGGCCACTGGGGTTTCGCTGTCGCTGAATAACGCATCGTCACCTTTGTTTTCAGCCAGATGAGTAACGCGTTTTTGCAGCGGCTCTTTAGGCGGCATCAGGTTTTCGAACAACGGGTCCAGCGGCAGGAACAGACGCAGGTCGCCTTTATGCGGCTCGGTCCTTTCGGCTTCGGTGACGAAGCGCTGGGGTTCGCCGCTGAGCGGGGTCTTGTCGGCAATCACCTTGGCCAGCTGTTTGGCCGCGACTTCGGCGCCGTCCGGTGTCCAGTGGGTGTCGGTACGCAGGAACACTTGCTTGCCGCCGAGCTTGGCCTGTTGCAGCGGGCCCAGCAGGTCGGGGGCGATGATCTTGTCGGCGGCCACGTGGGCGTGGAAGTCCTGGTACAGATTGGCGTGGATGCTCGCAGGTTTCACCTCACCCAGGTGTTCCGGGTACAGGCGCACCTTGGCCGGCACGATCGCCATCACCAGTTGAATGCCCTGGGCCTTGAGCTTCTGGCGCACGCCTTCGACCAGTGCGTAATTGTCTTGCAGGTTCTGGTCTTCGTTGGCGCTGGGGTTGAACTCCTCGTCGCTGTACAACCAGTGATCGCGACCGAGCACTACGCCCTTGCGACCTTCGTTGAACAGCTTGTAGTCCAGCGCGGCCCAGAGGTTGGTGCCCAGGCGCTTGATCGGGAACTCGTCGTCGTAGTGGGTCTCGACGGCCTTGGTCCAGCGACCGTTGAGTACTGTCGCGTCGGCATTGGTGCTGAAGCCGAAGAAACTGCGCAGCGACCAGGCGCCAAGGGCCAGCAGCAACGCCAGGAACAGGCTGATGTAGAGGATGCGCAATGAGCGGGTCATGGTCGGCTCCCTCAGAATTGGAAGTAAAGGAACGGCGAGAAACTCTGCGCCGACAGTTTGAGAATCGACGCCACGAACAACAGCAGCACCGCCGCGCGCATGGCGTAGCGTGGCCAGTCAGCCGTCCAGTAGGCCGGTTGCACGGCGGCATCCCGGCCGACGGTGAAGCCGGGCTGGTGGATGCTGCCTGGGTTGTCGCCCGGCACCGCCTTGATCAGGCTCGGGTCGGCCGGGCGGGTTTTCTCGGCGGGGCGGTTGGCGTAGAAGTCGCGCAGGCCGAAGAACGCCAGCGTGGCGTACGCCACCACCAGGGTTGCCACTTGCAGGCCGGTGAGGCTGGCGCGGTTGAGTTCCGACAGCGACCACTCGTTGAAGCTGAACATCGCGCCGTACATACGCCCGGCGACGTGCAGGTTTTCAGCGCGGAAGATCACCCAGCCCATCACCACCAGGAGGAAGGTGAAGGCCCAACGGATGACGTTGAAACTGCGGGGTGCGGTGTTGAGGCCGATGGCTTTTTCAATCGCCAGCCACATGCCGTGCCATGCGCCCCACACGATGTAGGTGATGTTCGCACCGTGCCACAGGCCGCCGAGCAGCATGGTCAGGAACAGGTTGCGGTAGGTGGTCAGCGTACCTTTGCGGTTACCGCCCAGGGTGATGTACAGGTAATCGCGCAACCAGGTGGACAGGCTGATGTGCCAACGTCGCCAGAACTCGGTGATCGATTGGCTGATGTACGGCTGCTTGAAGTTTTCCATGAAGCGAAAACCCATCATCAAGCCCAGGCCGATAGCCATGTCGCTGTAGCCGGAAAAGTCGAAGTACAGCTGCGCGGTGTAGGCCAGCGCGCCGAGCCAGGCGTCGCCGGTGGTGGGGGTTTGCAGGGCGAAGCAATGATCGGCCACCACCGCCAAGGTGTCGGCAATGAACACCTTCTTGATAAAACCCTGCATGAACCGGGTGCAGCCCTCGGAGAATTTATCGAGGGTGTGGGTGCGGTTGTTGAACTGGTCGGCCAGGTCGCGAAAACGCAGGACCGGGCCGGCGATCAGGTGCGGGAAGATCGCCACGAACGCGGCAAAGTCGATGAGGTTACGCGTGGCTGGGGTGTCGCCGCGGTACACGTCGATGATGTAGCTGATGGACTCGAAGATGTAGAACGAGATACCGATCGGCAACAACACGTGGGTGAGGATGAACGGCTCCAGGCCCATCGACTTCATCATCACATTGATGCTGTCGACGCCGAAGTTGGCGTACTTGAAGTAACCGAGGATGCACAGGTCGACGGCCACGCCGAGCAGCAGCCAACGCTGTGCCGGCCGGGTGCGTACACCGGCGGCGCCGACCTTGAGGCCGATCCAGTAGTTCCACAGGGTGACGGCGGCGAACAACGCCAGGAAGTCCACTCGCCACCAGGCGTAGAACACGTAGCTGGCAATCAGCAGCAGCAGGTTGCGATAGCGTTGCCCGCTCAAGTAGTACAAGCCGAGAAAGATCGGCAAGAACAGAAACAGGAACACATTGGACGAGAAAACCATCCCGATCTCTCCATGTTTAACCAACAGTCAAGGGCCAGAGCCCCCCCAAACCCCCCACGAAAAGACGGGGAGGGCGGTGTGATCGTCCCCACGCTCTGCGTGGGAACGCCTCACTGGACGCTCTGCGTCCGCTTCCGGGACGCGGAGCGTCCCTGGCTGCGTTCCCACGTGGAGCGTGGGAACGATCAGCCGCTAACTGCCTTTGTTGCCTTTTTCATGCGTCGGGTCGTAGACCTTGGTCAGGTCGCCGCCCAGGCGGAAGGTCTTGAAGGGCTGCATCCCGTGCTTGCGCTCGAGTACATCCGGGGCGCAGGTGTAGAGGGTGCAGAAGGGTTCGAGCCAGGCGAATTTCATGTCCTGCTTCAAGTCCTTCATGTCCTGCTCTTTGCCGTTCTTCTGTTCGAAGATCTGCGGGTCTTTCACGCCGGCCAGCACTTTGTCGCCCAGGCGCTTGAGCGCGCTGTTGTTTTCCTGGCGCAAGTCCACGCCATTGACCAAGGCAAAACTGGCGATCATCGACAGCGGCGGCAGGGCGTAGTTGTGGTACGACAGGGCCCGCTGCTGACGCTTCAATTCGTTGGGCAAAAAGCCCTGGTCGTCGACCTGGTTCACGCCGACCTTGTATTCCTTCACCGCCCACTCAAACAGGTCGCGGCGGTTGGTGGCGATGGACGTGGCCATCACCGACCAGGCGGCCCAGTAGGAGTGGTTGTTGGTTTTTTCCAGCGGCAGGTTGTCCCAGTCGCTGACGACTTGATCGGCCAGCTTGTTGAACCACGCCTCGATCAGTTGCGATTCCTGCTGATGGTTGGCCAGCGGGTGAGAGTCGGAGAACTTCAGGCGCACATAGGCCGAGGCCATGCTGCCCAATGCCCATTTGCGCATGGATTTGCCGGTGTGGTTGAAGTCCTTGGACATCAACGCATCGGCCTTGGCCCACGATACCAGCCAGTTCAACGTGCACTCGAGCTGCTCCGGGCGGCCGTCGCGCATGAACTGCATCACACGCTTGCTGGTGTCTTTTTCCAACTTGGTGATATCGGCGGTGCTGTCGCGAAAGGCCTGTTCGGACTTCAGGTTCAGCGTGGCGCGAGCCTTGTCCGAGCCTTCGTACTTGCTGCGAAATTGCAGCGGCCCGGTATAGGGCGTCGGCATGGTGTCGCAGTTTTCCTTGAAATCGCCGGTCTTGAACGCTTCAACCGGTGCGAAATAGCCCTGGGGCGGACGTAGCGGGGCGGCGGCGTTGACGGAACCGGCGAAGATCGCCAGGCCGAGCAACGAGGGAATCCATAGTTTTTGCATAAGTCACCTCACTTCCCGAGTTGGGCGGTCTGCTGAGCACCGCTTGGGAATACGTTGCGTGTGCAAATTTTCGCTTCGACCTTTTGCGCGGCAGCTCCCGCTTCCGGCCCCTGCACTTCCACGGCCAGCAAGTTCTGCGAGGCCCAGTCTTCATCGGTGCGCAGTTCAAAGGCGAAACGCCCGTCTGTATCGGATGTTTCGGGTTTCTCGATCTTGATGTCCTCGTGGCGCCCGTTCATGTACCAGAGGGTGGCGTGCAAGGTTTTCACCGACGGATCGGCGAAGCGGATATCCACCTGATGGCTGCTGTTACGCAGGTCCTTGTTCGCGCTGTTGACCAGCAGTTCGTTCTTGCCGGGTTTGAGCGTAGTGCTGGTGCTCATCTGCGCGGTCTTGCCTTCACAGCCGTTGTCGAGCAGCGCCATCATCTGGCGGTAGATGGTTTCCTGGTCCAGGCGATACAGTGGCGAGAATTCCCAGATCAGGATCTTCGGTGGGCTCTTCTGGAATTCATCGCTGCCCAGGTACTGGATCATCGAGCCTTCCAGGCCGCCGCCGGGGAAGGCGACGTTGAGGATATCGGCACCGATTTCCTGTTCCAGGAAGCCGGCGAAGTTGTAGTTCTTGCCGCTGTGGCTGGTGCCCACCAGGGTGATCTGCGGGTTGCCCGAGTCACCGAACAAATCGCCGTCGCCCGCTTCGCCCTTGGGCTCGGTGGTGAACTGGTCCATGTACTGGATCGCATAGCTGGTGCCGCACAGTTGCCCGGCCATGTTGTGCAGGGTGCCGGTCTTGCCCATGCGTCCGGAGCGTTTGGTTTCGAATTCACGCTTGGGAATATCCGCGAACTCAGGCATCGCACGCACTTTGGCGGCGACTATTTTCGCGGTGCGCTGGGCGCCGTACGGGGTCCAGTGCTGGTCGCCGCGGAAGTAGAAGTCGTGGGCCGGCAATTCATCGGGCAGTTGCTCATTGGTCAACGGCGACAGGTCCGGCACTACAAAGCCCATCTTGGCGAAACGGCCGAGCATGCTCTTGTAGTTGCCCAACGCCTTGTCGAAATCGAACTTGGCTTTTTCTTCGGGGTTGAGCTTGTTGCGGTTTACCAGGCCACGGGTCGGCTGGTAGACCAATACCAGCTCCACGCCCTTGGCCTTGAACGCATCGTGCAGCTGTTGCATGCGCTTGTAACCGGCCGGGGTGGTGTCGAATTCGGTGCGCAAATCTTCCTGGGTACGGAACAGCCAATCGCCCTGGGCTTGCACCAGGGTGGTGAAGTTCTGTTGGTAGCGCGTGGTGTAGTTCTTCGCGTCATGCGCGGCCGGGCACAGGCTGCAGCAGGGTTCGGCGGTGAAGGTCGGAGCCTTCAGTTCGTCGGCGCGTACGCCCTGGCTGGCCGCGAGCAGGCCGAGGGTCAGACCCGAAAGGCTCAGCAGTTTGATCATGTGTGGGTGCATAAGGGTCATCCTCAATCCTGCATTTCGGTCTGGCGTTCGACAGGGTCGATCAGCACGGCTTTCTGCTGGCGTACCAGCAGGTCGAGAATTTCTTCCTGGCGATCGCCCAGCACGCCGTTGAAGCTGATACCGCTGGACTTGGTCGGTGCCAGCATCGACACGCGATACAGCTCGACGCTCAGCGGCGAGTCGATGGACAGCGGCCCGCTGGCGTTGCCCGCCAGTTCACCGCCGACCACGATCAGCGAGACCTTGGCGTCGAACGGGTCGAGGGCGATGTCACGGTCGGTGTCGGTCAGATCCTTGATGTGGCCGTACACGCCGGTCAGGCCGTTGGCCATGGCCGTGTTCTCGTAGAGCTTGATGTTCACGCTGTTGCGCACGCGAATGCCGTGGCGACGGTTGCTGATCACCTTGTTGCCCCACAACAGGTTGTCGCCGCTCTCATAGAGGGTGATGCCGTCGGTGTGGTTGCGGTAGATCTCGTTGTCGACGATCAGGTTGTTCACGCTGTTACGGTCGATCACCAGGCCCGAGAGCTTGTTGTCGTAGCTGCGGTTGTTGAAGATGAAGCTGTCATTGACCTCACGGGAAATGATGATGCCGTGCTTCTTCTTCGTGCCGTGCACGGTGTTGTCGGCGATGATCAGGCCATGGGAGCGGTCGTGGGGGTCGATGCCGTAGACGATGTTGTCCTTGTAGGTATTGCCCTTGATGACAAAACCCGTGGTTTCATAGCAGTAGAAGCCGTACCACATGTCCGAGAACTCGGAATCGATGATCCAGCCGGTCGGTTCCGCACGCTTGAGCACCTTGGCCATGTTCGGGGTGTACTGGGAAATACTCACGCCGTACGACTTGCTGTTGGCGTAGCCGAAACTGGCCATCTTGCTGTTGGCCACGTAGGTCTCGGTACCGCCCCAGGCCAGCAGGAACGGACGGAACTCCTTGGGTGACTGGAACAGCGCCGGGCCGTTGGTCTTTTCATTCCAACCGGTGATCTTGGTATCACGCACGAACAGCTGCCCGTCGTTGATCAGGAACGCACCGGCTTGTTGGGACAGGCGCAGCTCCTGGGTTTTGCGGTCGATTTCGAGGATGCCTTTACGCCCGACCACGATCGGCAGCTTGGCCAGGAACACACCCGGCGAGGTCTCGCTGAAGTACTGCTTGGGTACTTTGCCGAGCAAGTCCTTGAGGTTCATGTAGCCGTCATCGACGAAGATCGCCTGGGGAATGCCGTGCTGACGCACCACCCATTCGGCCATCTTGTTGTCACCGCCGATGAAATCCTTGAGCGCGTCTTCCTGCATCATGCGACGGATGCTGATCTTGCCGGGCTTGCTGCGTACGACTTTCTTTTCCAGCGCCGCAGCGGTGTAGCCGCTCAGGTCCGGCAAGGCGGGCTTGGCCATTTCCAGCGGTGCGGTCGGCGGGCTGGAAATGGTGTAGGTCTTGGCCTGTTGCAGCCCTTTGGCGATGGTCGGCGCCTTGGCCGCCGAATCGGCAAACGCCGGGGCGCTGGCCAGCAGCATTGCGGCGACGAGTAGGCTTTGAGCATTCATTGCGCAGGCTCCCATCAGAATCGCCAGATCACGTCGACAAAGGCGCGGTGCATGTACGAGTCGACTTGGCTGCCATAGGCGTCGCCCGGTTTGAACACGCCTGCACGAAAGCGCACCAGGGCCGATGGTTCATCGATCGACTGGCTCAATGCAGCCGGCAGCAGGCCCTGCTTGAAGTACTTGGTGACCACCAGGTCCATCTCCTGGCCCAGGTCTTTCTTGCCGTCTTCAAGGGGCAGGGAAGTGCTGGACAAGATTGCGCCGGTCACGTCATCGGTGTTGTTCTGCACGGCGTCGATACCGTTGCTGCCCACCGGCTTGTTGCCGTCGACACGCCAGAACTTGTGGTAGACCAGGCTGGCGTCATAGTCCTCGCGCAGTTGCCAGGAACCGAACAGGCTCATGGACTGCATGTTGTTCATCTCACCCCGGAACGCCTCGCCGAAGCGGTGCACGCGGGACTGGGTGCCGGTCCAGTTCGAACGGTTGCTCTGCAGGCCGTTCTGCTCGTATTCGGCGCTGGCGCGCGAATAAGCTGCACCGACTTGCCACTGCGGGTCGAGGCGCAGGCGCACACCGATATCGGTGGCCCAGCCGTTCACGTCATCACTGCGCTTGGCGTTGCCCGGGCGGGTGCCGTCGGCATTCAACGCATTGACCGTGTCGCGGTTGCCCTGCATGCCGGTGATGCTGGCCCAGTAGTTGACGGTATTGGTATTGCGCCAGTTGTAGGCGTCGCTATTGGCTTCGAGGCCGAGCCAGGTCAGGTCGCCGTTTTCGCGCTTGTCCAGCGGGTCGGTGGCTACGCCGGGTTCGGCGTAGTCGAGCTTGCCATCGTCATGGGTGTGGTGCCCGCGTATGCCGATCCACTGGCCCGGTGTCCACTGGTAGGACGCATCGGCGTAGAAGTGCTGGCGGTCCTTGTCCTTGGGCGACAGTTCCTTGAGGTCGGTGCGGTATTCGCTGAAGCGTTCGGCGGCGCCGACATTGGCCTTGAGCAAGGTGGTGTCGAAGGTCCAGTTCAGCGCCTCGATATTGGTATCGCGCCATTGGCCGTCGTCGTTGCGCAGGCGTTGGCGACCCAGCTTGAGCATCTCCCCAGGGTAGGGCGTGAAGCCGCTGTAGCCGACCCAAAACTCGCGCAGGGCCAGGTAGTTTTTCTTGGTCTTGCGGTCGTTGTTGCTTGACTGCTCGGTGGCGTCATCGGAGGACTGTTGCAGGGTGTCGGTCTCGATGATGTCGCTCGATGTCACGGCCTGGCCCATCGCATAGGCGCTCCACGCGCCGCTTTCACCATAGACCCACGGGCGCAGGTCGAGGCCGATGCCGTTGACGTCACCGCCGGGCTTGGTGCCCAGGTCGCGGTCGTCTTCGGACTGGCCGGTGATTTTCACTTCCAGGCCGAAGTTCTTGGCTTCGGTCAGCGCCGCCAGGGTCGGGCACGACCAGAGCAGGGCGAAGGTCAGGCCAATGCCGGCCTTGACGAATGGATTGAGCTTCATAGGGATTCCTCGCCGTCTTCTTCTTGCAGGGCGTGCAGTTGCAGCGTGCTCTGGGCCAGGGTGCCGCGGGTGGCCAGTTCTTGTTGCACCAGGCGTTGGCCTTCGGCGCGTTGCGCAGGCGTTAGCGGGGCTTCAAGCTGGGTGGCCAACTCGTTGGCCTCCGGCGTGTCCTGGGCCTTGGCCAATTGGCTGAAGACATAGGCGTTCAATGGGTCGGGCTTGGTGCCCTTGCCTTGGGAGAACAACTGGGCAATGGCGAAGTCGGCGCTGTTCTGGCCGTTGCGTGCAGCCGTCAACAAGTGGTCCAGGGCTTTTTGCGAGTAGACCTTGCCCAGGTAGCCACGACGGTAGATCTGGCCGAGGTAGTAATCGGCGGCGACTTCCTTGCCCACGGCTTTTTCGAAGTGGGCTTCGGCGGCCTTGGCGTCGGCCGGTACCCACTTGCCTTCGTAGTAGAGCTTGCCCAGCAACAATTCGGCACGCGGCTGGTCGGCAGCGCGGCCGTTGTCCAGGTACTTCATCATCTGGTCGACGTCACCCAGTTCAGGGAAGTCGTAGAGCAACTGCGCCAGGCTGACCCAGGACGCAGGGTAGCCGGGGGCGATCTTCTCCAGCAGCGCCTGGGCGGTTTTTTCGTCCGGCTGGCCGAGGCTGGCGTCGCCGAGCACACGGGCGACGCTGTCGACGCGTTGTGCGGTGACGGTGCCACGGCTGTAGCCGGCTTCCATCTGCTTGAGCAGCTCGGCTTGTTTCTCCGGCTCGGCCTTTTTCTGATAGACCGTGGCCAGCTCGACGTAGCAGATATCGGTGGTGTTCAGTGCGGTCTTGCAGATGCGTTCCACATCATCCAGGTGCTGGTCGTAGGTGTCCTGGGTGCGATACAGCAGCACTTGGGCCAGACCGGCTTCGGGGTAACCGGCAGCCTGCCATTGGCTGATCTGCTGCTGGGCATTCACGTTCGGGAAACTGTGCGGATACTGCAGGTACAGCATCGCCAGCGGGATCAGGGTGTTGCCTTCGCCATGGGCAAAGGCTTTTTTCAGCAGCCCTTCGGCTTCATGCTGTTCGGCTTCGGTGCTGCCGGGCTTGGCCACCAGCAGGCGACCGAGACGGGCCTGGGCGCGGGGCGAGGTGTCCGCCGCCGCACGGTATGTGGCTTCGGCCTGTTTGATTTGCGCCGGATCGCGTGTGCCGACCTGGATATCGGCCAAGCCTACCTGGGCCTCGCTGTAGCCCAGGTCTGCCAGTTGCTGGTAATTCTGCTGGGCGGTGACGGTGTCGCCACGTTTCAAGGCTTCGTTGGCCAAACGCTGGTCGGGCAGGCCGGCGCAACCGGCCAGGCTCACCGCAACAGCCAGCAAGGCCAGCGAACCCAGGTGGGAGGGGGCTTGCTGTGGCGAGCAAGCTTGCTTGCGCTGGGGGGCGAAGCGCCCCCAAAAAGTCGACGACTGCTGCGCAGTCGAGCGGGAGCAAGCGCCCTCGCCACGGCAAGCCCGGTCCCACAGGGATCGTGTTGTTTTTGATATTGGGTTCACAGGCATGTCCTCGCTTACAGACCGTGAGCCATGGCTTTATCGATCAGCCAGTTCAAGGAGGGGCCGCGGTCGCTGGTCACTTCCACCGGGCGACCGGCGTAGGTGCTGTCCAGCGGGGCGTCTGGCTTGATCTGTACGCGGATGTCGGAAGACAGGTCGGCGCTGTTCAGGCTGGTGCTGCTGACGATGGTGCCGGTACGCACCTGTTCTTCGTCGGCCACCTGGAAGCTCACCGCAGTGCCTGGGCGAACGTCGGCGAACTGGCGATAGGTGAAGCGTGCTTCCACGTTGGCCTGGCTGCCGCGTGGCACCAGATGGAAGATCACGTCACCTTTGCTCGCGTACTGGCCGTCGGCAACCAGTTGCTGGGCGACCACGCAATCGCAGGGCGAAGTGAGGGTGCCGGTCATTTGCTTGCCGAACAGTTCTTCAACCTTGGCCGGCTGCAGTTGGTCTTCGTCCAGGTGGCCTTTGAGGACGTCGAGCATGCTGGTGCTGAACGTCGCCAGTGGCGCGCCTTTGGCGGCGACCGCGTCACCTTTGAGCAAGCTCTGCACGGTGCCGTCGCGGGGCATGGTCACGTTCATGCCGGGCACGCTGACCAGGCCGGCCTGGGCGTGGCTGACGAAGTACATGCCGTACACCGATTTGAAGATAAAACCGAACGCCGCGAGGCCGACCAGGAAGATCCCCGCGCTGAACGTCACTGCACGCAGACGACCGAACGCGGTCATGCCACTGCCGCTGTCCTTGACCTTGCGCGCCTTGGTGAAATTGTCGCGTTGCAGGGTGGCGAGCACGTCGCCCATGGTCACGATGTCACCGGACAAGTGCGAGGTGATCAGGTGGCGCAGGGTGGAAATGTCTTGCGGCTCCAGGTTCTGGAACTGGCAACCGGTGCGGCCGCTCTGGCGGTCGTAGGAGCGGATCTGCAGCTCCACATCCATCGCCAGGCCGAGGTTGTCGATGACAAATTGCAGGCGGCCTTTGTGCACGGCGCCGACGGTCAGCGGCTGGGTGGAGGTGAATGCCAGGCCACCGGCGGACAGGTCGATCACCCGTGCTTCAGTCGGTGTACGGTCAGTGTTGAAGAAGCGCAACTTGGCCGGAATCTTGACTCGGGCATGTTGGCGCTGGGCTTCGGATTCGTGGACAACATTGGCATTGACTGGGCTGTTCATACTGTTCGATTTCCTAGTTAATTCAGGCTTGGCAGGGTCAGACCATCATCAAAAGCACGGCGACAAAGATGCTGCCGGCAGAGAAGGTCATGGTCCGAGACGACCAGGTGTTGAACCAACGTTGAAAGCTGGCCAAATCGCGGGTCAGTTTGGTGTCCTGGCGGGTCCAGGACTGTTGATCAAGGCGGAAGAACACGTAGATCTTCACCAGCGCCCCCATGATCTGGTTGTAATAGAGAATCACCGGGTAGGCCGGGCCGATCTTGTGGCCGGAGCACGACAGCAACAGCGTGAGAATCAGGCGAGTGATGCCGATCCACAGCAGGTACGCGAGGATGAACGCGCCGCCGTATTTGAAGGTGGCAATGAACGCTACGGTCAGGCCGAGCAGGGACGTCCACATCGACACGCGCTGGTCGAACAACACGATGCTGGTAAACACGCCCAGGCGGCGTACACCCAGGCCCAGGGCGCGGGAGTTCTGGCGCAGGTTGTTGCCGTACCAGCGGAACATCAGTTTGCGGCTGGCCTTGATAAAGCTCTTTTCCGGTGGGTGCTCGACCGTGTTGATCGCGGCGTCCGGCACGTAGAAGGTGTCGTAGCCCAGGCGCATCAGGCTGAACCAGCTGGACTTGTCATCACCTGTCAAAAACTTGAAACGGCCCAGGCGCCAGTGTTGCAGCGAGTCGCTTTCCACATCGGCGA
The DNA here is from genome assembly GCF_016918385.1 of Pseudomonas sp. ICBG1301. Lineage (NCBI taxonomy): Bacteria > Pseudomonadati > Pseudomonadota > Gammaproteobacteria > Pseudomonadales > Pseudomonadaceae > Pseudomonas > Pseudomonas sp. ICBG1301. The sequence continues at coordinate 373,193 of NZ_JAEKGB010000005.1, read as the reverse complement.
TGAAGTCCGGGTCGGTGACCACCGTGGCACGGAACACCGACATGCGCCCGGTCATGGTCAGTACGCGCTTGGACAGGGCCATGGAGCACATGTTGATGTGCCGCTGGGCGAACCGCAGCTTGTGCCATTCGCTCATGATGTAGCCGCCGCGTACTTCGCAGAACTCGTTGGTGGTCAGGCCGCCGACGTTGTCGAACAGCTGGAACCACGGCACGGTCTTGCGTACCACGCCTTCTGCGAGCACGGTGTCGCCGTCGATCACGGCCACCACGGCGCGGTCATCCGGCATATGCCGGGAGATGGCGCGGAAGCCGAAGGCCAGGCCGTCGCGCTTGCCGGTGCCGGCGATGCGCACGAAGTCGAGCTTGACGTGGTCCGGAGGGTTCATGCGTTCCCACAGGCTTTTCACCAACAGCTCATCGGACATTTCCACCAGCGAGCAGACCACCGTAGTGGGGAAGCCGCATTCAATGGCTTCACGGATCACCGAGCTGTACACCTGGGCGGTGGTCAACGCGTCGATACGGAAGCTGGTGACCATCAGGAACACATGGGACGGGTCGGCGGCCTTGCCCAGCTTGCGCACTTTGCGGCGCAGGTGCGGGTAGACCACGTACAGGAACAGCATGCCGCGAAAGAAATGCGTCGCCCCCATCGAGTAGCGCCAGATACCGACGGCACCAATCAGGAAAATAAAATTCTTCGACTGCGAGTCGAACGTGCTCGCCGGCAACAGCAGGGCGAGACCCATCAGCAGGCTGAGGAAGAACAACCAGCCGGCCGATTGGAGCAAAATGTGTCTTAACTTGGACATGAGCGTCATCCGAGGGTGGAGAAGGCTCCGGCTGCAAGCGCTGGGGAAGTACCCTTGCAGCCGGAACTTACCGTTGCCGTTACCAGCAAATGCCTTCGGTGCGGCCGCCGGCGCTGGTCGCCTTGGCCATGAAGCCCACCAGGTCGATCACTTGCTTGCCGTGCGGTGCTTCGTGCGCCAGGGCGCGGAACTTCTCGTCGCGGTTGCCCAGGATGATCACGTCGGAGTTGTTGATCACATCATCGAAGTCCGAGTTGAGCAGGGACGACACATGGGGGATCTTGCCTTCGATGTAGTCCTTGTTGGCGCCGTGCACACGGGCGTACTCGACGTTGCTGTCGTAGATGCTCAGGTCGTAACCCTTGCCGATCAGCATTTCCGCCAGTTCCACCAATGGGCTTTCACGCAGGTCGTCGGTGCCGGCCTTGAAGCTCAGGCCCAGCAGCGCGACTTTGCGCTTGTCGTGGCTGGAAACGATGTCGAACGCGTTCTGGACCTGGGATTCATTGCTGCGCATCAGCGAGTTGAGCAACGGCGCTTCCACGTCGAGGGAACCGGCGCGGTAGGTCAGGGCGCGTACATCCTTGGGCAGGCACGAACCGCCGAAGGCGAAGCCTGGGCGCATGTAGTACTGCGACAGGTTGAGGGTCTTGTCCTGGCACACCACTTCCATCACTTCACGGCCATCGACACCAACGGCCTTGGCGATGTTGCCGATCTCGTTGGCAAAGGTGACTTTGGTGGCGTGCCACACGTTGCAGGTGTACTTGATCATCTCGGCGACGGCGATGTCCTTGCGGATGATCGGTGCGTCGAGTTCTTCGTACAGTGACTGCAGCACGTCGCCGGACGCTGTGTCGAACTCGCCGATGACGGTCATTGGTGGCTGGTCGTAGTCGGCGATGGCGGTGGATTCACGCAGGAACTCCGGGTTGACCGCGACACCGAAGTCGACGCCGGCTTTTTTGCCGGAGCAGTCTTCGAGGATCGGGATCACCACGTTGGCCACGGTGCCCGGAAGCACAGTGCTGCGCACCACGATGGTGTGGCGGGTGGTCTTGTCACGCAGGACGAAGCCGATTTCGCGGCACACCGACTCGATGTAGTTGAGTTCCAGGTCGCCGTTCTTCTTGCTCGGCGTGCCGACGCAGATCATCGACAGGTCGGTGTCGCGGATGGCTTCGGCGAAGTTGGTGGTGCCGCGCAGGCGACCGTTAGCGATGCCCTGGCTCAACAGTTCGCCCAGACCCGGTTCAACGATTGGCGATTTGCCCGCGTTGATCAGGTCGATCTTTTCCTTGGAAATATCTACACCGACCACTTCGTGGCCACGGGCAGACAGGCAACCGGCACAGACTGCGCCAACGTAACCTAGACCAAATATGCTGATGCGCATCGCATTTACCTCTTTGTGTTAATCACGCCAATTAGATGGCCGGAGTTCATGTTTGCAAGCGTCACTGATTGCCGCGAAAGTTGGGCGAATAAACGCCGACTTGTCACGTGCAGGCATGTTGAGTAGTGAGTGGCTAACGAGTGCACTCAAGTTGTGCTTAACTTGGCCTTGTTATTGGGGAGTGCTCTGAAATGTAGCCAGGCTTCCTGCTGGAAGGGGCTGGCGCCTTTGCCCGCTGGGCTCTGGCTTGCATATTTCAGGCAAACGCTGCCTTGGCCTATAGGGGATAGCAACTAATCCTTATCGCCGCCCTCAACTCAATCAGTTGATGATTCAACCCTGCTATATAAGTCGTGATGGCAACTTAGTTATTGCTGGGTTGTGATGTAAGTCATCTCCTACAGAAACAGAGAATTTTGTTACCGGTGGTATGAGCCGCGTGTTCAGGTGAAGTTCCGAGCCGCTCATCCTGTTTTCTGAAATTTCTTGAAATATTGGAAAAGATGGCACTAGTACTATATTGATAGCACTTGCTACTTCGGCCAGTAGTTGCAGGGAGTTGGTAAGCGGGGATAGTTTTGTGCCACTACCTTTTGAAAAAAGCGGTGCCACTACGAAAAAAAATGACGAATGTCGAGTGAAAGATTCGTTAGGAATGTGTCAATAGATTTTTTGACGCCAAATAAATGACGTTTTCAATTTGAAATACAGGCAAAAGTGGGAGGGGGCTTGCTCCCGATGGCAGAGTGTCAGTCACTGAATGGGTAACTGAACTATCGCTATCGGGAGCAAGCCCCCTCCCACATTTTGAGCGCCTTATTCCGGTGCGTGATCCCGCAGGAACACCAGATTGTCCGGCTTGGACAGCTGCGCATCGAAGCGATAACCCTGCACCTCGAACTGCTTCAGATGCGCCGGGTCGTTGATGCGTTCTTCGATCACAAAGCGGCTCATCATGCCCCGGGCCTTCTTGGCATAGAAGCTGATGATCTTGTACTGGCCGTTCTTCAGGTCCTTGAATTCGGTATTGATGATGCGTGCGTTCAGGGCTGTGCGCTTGACCGCCGAGAAGTATTCGTTGGACGCCAGGTTGAGCAACACATCGTCGCCTTGTTCGGCCAGGGCTTCATTGAGCCACTCGCTGATGCGTGTGCCCCAGAACGCGTAGAGGTCCTTGCCACGGGCGTTGGCCAGCTTGGTGCCCATTTCCAGGCGGTACGGCATCATCAGGTCCAGAGGGCGCAGCAGGCCGTACAGGCCCGAGAGCATGCGCAGGTGGTCCTGGGCGTAGCTGAAATCGGCATCGGTGAAGGTTTCGGCGTTCAGGCCGGTGTACACGTCACCCTTGAATGCCAGCAGTGCCTGCTTGGCATTGGCCGGGGTGAAGGCGGGCGTCCAGCTGCCGAAGCGCGCCGCATTGAGGCCGCCGATCTTGTCGGAGACGTGCATCAACTCGCTGATTTGCGCCGGGCTCATTTCGCGCAATTGTTCGATCAGTGCCTGGGAGTGATCCAGGTACTGCGGCTGGGTAAAGCGCTGGGTTACCGGCGGCGTCTCGAAGTCGAGAGTCTTGGCGGGGGAAATCACCATCAGCATGAAGTCGTCTCCTGAAATCGTGGCGTGTAGCGTGGCCGCGATTCTAGGGGGTGCAGCGTTTTGACTCCACCTATGATGGCGATAGTCGCGATCCGCTATGATGCCCGGTGACTCTGGAGAGGGAGACCCTGTGTGCGAATCGCGCTTTTAATCTCGGCTTGTCTGTTATGCCTCAATACCCAGGCTGCGCCGGTGGACGTGGCGAGCCTGGATCGTGGCACCTGGCCGGAAAAACTCAGCAGCCCGGCGCTGTTCGATGTGGCCTCGCGTGCGGAAATCCTGATGTTCGCCCATAGCCTGTTGGCCAGTGAGGCCCAGGATGACGGCGCGCTCAAGCAGCGACTGGGGCTGAAGATCATCAACCTGGCGTCGATCTACGACCTGCGTCGCCAGCTGTGGCAGCGCCTGCTGGAGAACTACACCCTCGCCCAGCAGAGCTGCGAAGAGGACGCCTCGTTCTGCTACCTGGTGGAAAACATGGATGACCTGCGCGAGCAGGCCGGCAAGTTCGAAGTCAGTGAAAACTCCTTCTATATAGGCTGGGCCGGGCCGAGCCATCAATTCCATGAGCGTTACCTCGATGAACTGCTGCGCAAGGCAGCGCTGTTCCCGCAGATCAGTAGCGAAGTGGCACGCTTTGGTGACCATGAGCGCAACGGTGATGAGCTCAATGATCGAATGTTCCTGCTGACCTTCGACGGCGGTCCGGCACCGCTCAACGGCAATACCGACTGGCTCACTGACTATTTGCGTAAACAGAAGATGAACGCCATCTTCTTCGCCCTCGGCGGCAGCCTGCAAACCCGGGTGGAACGCAGTTCGGCCAGTGACGTGCAGGCGCTGTACCACGGCCAGTGCGTGGGCACCCAGGGTTGGCAATACCGTTCCCACAGCCACTGGGTGGACTGGCAAAGCTCCATCACACGCGGTGCGTCGCTGACGCAAAACCTGATGCCGGAAAACTATGTGCCGCTGTTTCGCCCGCCTTACGGCCAGCGTCGCGCGGACAGCCAGGGGTTCTTCCAGGCGCAAGGTCTGCAGGTGGCGTTGTGGGATATCGATTCCCAGGACGAGCCGGGCCAGCTCAAGGCCGATGAGTCGGCGCAACGGGTGCTGACGCTGATGTTGTTGTGGCGCAAAGGGGTGATTGTGTTTCACGACACCCAGGACAAGGCACGGGTGGCGTTGCCGCTGTTGTTGCAATCTACGGCACAGAGTGGCCTGGGCTGGCAGGACTGCCGGGAAGCTTTTCGTTGAAAAAGACGAAACGCCCGGCCCGGTTGGGGCGGAGGCATTTTTGGGGTGATTTTGTGCGACAAATCGATGCAGGCGGACTTCCGACTTTAACGGGGTACCTGGCACTCGGCTAGTGTTATTCGTCATCCTGAAAAATAAACTTCAAAAAAGCGTCAAAGTGCTTTTTCCTGTCATGGGTTTTGCGGTATTACGAAGTCAGATCGCCGAAACCTGCAGCACAGGTGGCGTCTTACAAGACTCCTCAGGTGGGCACCGCGCTTGACGTCACTCAGGTGCGGTCGGTGGTCGAATCGAGGCGCAGCACCGCCCAGGTATTGCGTCGAATGGCTCCCACAAAGGTGACCGAGTATGGATGATCATGGACGTAACCCTTCTTCCGACCAGCCAATCCTTTACGTGCTTGATACCAACGTATTGATCCACGATCCAAACGCACTGCTTAACTTCGAAGAACACCACGTCGCCATCCCGATGATCGTGCTTGAGGAGCTCGACAAGCTCAAAAGCGGGCACCACAGCGTGGCCGCCGAGTGCCGCCAGGCGATTCGCCTGATCGACAAGACCCTGGGTGAAGCTTCACCCGAAGACGTTGAAGTCGGCGTGCCGATCCAGCGTGGCAAAGGCGGGCCCAAGGGCTTGCTGTCGATTCTGATGAGCAAGCGCAGCGAGCCCAACAGCCTGCTGCCGGAGAACCTGAACGACAACAAAATCATCAACCAATTGATCGACTTGCACGCACGCGACAAGGAGTTACGCGTGGTGCTGGTGACCAAAGACATCAACATGCGCCTCAAGGCACGAGCGTGTGGGATCGCTGCCGAGGACTACAGTACCGACCAACTGGTCGACGACGTGTCGATGCTGTCGCGTGGTTATCACATGATGACCGGCTCGTTCTGGGACCGCGTCAGCAAGGTCGAAACCCGTCAGGATCATGGCCGCACCTGGCACCAGGTGCAGTTGATCGACAACCTGCCGGCCGTGCACATCAATGAGTTCATCGTCGACGAACAGGGCTTCGTGGGTTGGATCAAAGAGATCCAGGTCGACAAGCTGCTGATCCTCGACCTGCATCAGGAGCCCCTGTTGCACCAGGAAGCCTGGGGCCTGAAACCGCGCGATATCTACCAGAGCCTGGCGTTGTATGCGCTGCTCGACCCGGATATCCACCTGGTCAACCTGACGGGCGCCGCAGGTTCGGGCAAAACCATTCTCGCCCTGGCTGCCGCCATCGAACAGACCATGGTGACCAAGCGCTATCGCCGCATCATCGCCACCCGCAGCGTGCAGGGCCTGGACCAGGAAATCGGTTTCCTGCCCGGCACCGAGGCGGAAAAAATGGAGCCGTGGCTGGGGGCGATCACCGATAACCTCGAAGCTTTGCACATGGATGACGAAAACACCCATGGCAGCGTCGATTACATCCTCAGCAAAGTGCCGTTGCAGTTCAAATCCCTCAACTACATTCGAGGTCGCAGCTTCCAGCAAAGCCTGATCCTGATCGATGAATGCCAGAACCTCACGCCGCACCAGATGAAAACCATCATCACGCGTGCCGGCGCCGGTTCCAAAGTGGTGTGCCTGGGTAACCTGGCACAGATCGACACCCCTTACCTGTCCGCGACCAGTTCCGGGCTGACCTACCTGACGGAACGTTTCAAAGACTTCCCCAACGGCGTGCACATCGCGCTGCAAGGGGTGCCTCGTTCGATCCTGGCCGAATACGCCGAGTCGCATCTGTAAACACACACCTGTGAGAGTTGGTGGATAAATGCCACGAACCGCCCCGGATTTTTCACGAAGTCCGGGGTTTTTGTTGTGGGCGACATTTGTCTTCGTTAATGCGCCCAGGGTGCTTGTGGTCTTTGTAATTATTTTGTTACATTTTTTGCCGCTGCAAAAACAATAAGAACGCTGCGTGACCCCCGTCGGAAAACCACCTCATTCATTCGACGAACACTTGAAAACCCCATGGGTTTTCCGCGTGACCCTGCCTATTACAAAAAGCCCGATACATCGCTCATTGACGACGCACATCTCCAAAGGGAAAGGAAAATGGACGTAGCAGGTAATGGCTCCACTGTATTTTTTCGCAAGCGCCAATCGATACCCCTTACACCCATCGCACTCGGCTTGGCCTTATGGCTCGGCCACGGCCCAACGGTCTGGGCGGATGACAGCAACCCTTACACCGCCCCGGTGCTCGAATCGGCCTTCCGCAAAGCGGTTGCCTCGTTTGGCCCGAATACCGACGTGTATAAAAACCTGCGGTTTGCCTACGCCGATATCGTCGATCTTGCCGCCAAGGACTTCGCCGGCCAGTCCGCCAAGTTCGACTCGGCCCTCAAGCAGAACTACGAGCTGCAACCGGAAAACCTGACCATCGGAGCCATGCTCGGTGACACCCGGCGGCCGCTGGATTACAGCTCACGCCTGGATTACTACCGCAGCCGGCTTTTCAGCAACAGCGGTCGCTACACCACCAACATTCTCGACTTCTCCAAGGCCATCATGGCCAACCTGCCCGCCGCCAAGCCCTACACCTATGTGGAACCGGGCGTCAGCAGCAACCTCAACGGGCAGCTCAACGCCGGCCAGTCCTGGGCCGCCGTCACCCGTGACTGGAATGCTAACGCGCAAACCTGGAAAACCCCGGAAGCCCAGGTCAACTCCGGCCTGGATCGCACCAACGCGTATTTCGCCTATGCCTTGGGCATGACCGGCAAGGGCGTGAATGTCGGCGTGCTCGACTCCGGCATTCTCACCGAACACTTCGAATTCCAGGGCAAGAACGCCCAGGGCCAGGACCGTGTGCAGGCGGTGACGTCCACCGGCGAGTACTACGCCACCCATCCGCGTTATTTCCATGACACCCCGGCGGGCGAGTTTCAAAAAGGCGAGCACTTCAGTATTTCCGGCGAGTACGACCCGACCATCAACGACGGGCACGGCACGGAAATGTCCGGTGTGCTGGGCGCCAGTCGCAACGGCACCGGTATGCACGGCATAGCCTTTGACGCGAACATTTTTGTCGCCAATACCGGCGGCACCGACGACAACCGTTTCCAGGGCTCCAACGATCTGGACTACAACGCGTTCATGGCCAGCTACAACGCCCTGGCCGCCAAGAATGTGTCGATCGTCAACCAGAGCTGGGGGCAGAACTCGCGCAATGACGTGGAAAACCTTTTCGGCAATGTCGGCGACAGCGCGGCCGACAACCTGCGCGACATGACCGCCGCCTACCGCCCGTTCTGGGACAAGGCCCACGCCGGGCAGAAAACCTGGATGGATGCGATGGCCGATGCTGCCCGGCAAAACAGCTTTATCCAGATCATTTCGGCGGGCAACGACAGCCACGGCGCCAACCCGGACACCAACGCCAACCTGCCATTTTTCAAGCCGGATATCGAAAGCAAATTCCTTTCGATCACCGGTTACGACGAGACCAGTGCCCAGGTCTACAACCGTTGCGGCACCTCGAAATGGTGGTGCGTGATGGGTGTTTCCGGGATTCCGTCCACCGGGCCTGAAGGTGAAATCATCCCCAACGCCAACGGCACTTCCGCCGCTGCGCCGAGCGTCTCCGGGGCTCTGGCGCTGGTGCTCCAGCGCTTCCCCTACATGACCGCCAGCCAGGCCCGGGATGTGTTGCTCACCACCTCCAGCCTGCAAGCGCCGGATGGGCCGGACACCCCTGTGGGGACCCTGACCGGTGGTCGCACCTACGACAACCTGCAACCGGTGCACGATGCGGCGCCGGGCACGCCGCAAGTACCGGGCGTGGTCAGTGGCTGGGGCCTGCCCAATCTGCAAAAAGCCATGCAAGGGCCGGGGCAGTTCCTCGGGGCGGTGGCCGTGGCATTGCCCACGGCTACGCGTGACATCTGGGCTAACCCGATTTCCGATGAGGCGATTCGCGCCCGTCGGGTAGAAGATGCCACCGAACAAGCGACCTGGGCCGCGACCAAACAGCAAAAAGGCTGGCTCAATGGCCTGCCTGCCAATGCTTCGGCGGATGATCAGTTCGCGTATGAGATCGGCAGCACACGGGAGCAGGCGACCCTGGCTCGAGGCAAGGATTTGCTTACCGGCGCGACCTATGTCGGCAGCCTGGTCAAGTCCGGTGACGGCGAGCTGGTACTGGAAGGCCAGAACACTTACTCGGGCAGTACCTGGGTGCGTGGAGGCAAGCTGTCGGTGGACGGCTCGCTGACTTCCGCAGTGACGGTGGACGCTAGTGCCGTGGGCACGCGCAATGCGGATAACGGTGTGACGACCACCTTGGGTGGCACGCTGGCCGGCAACGGCACGGTGGGTGCCTTGACCCTCAACAGCGGTGGCCGCGTGGCGCCGGGGCATTCGATCGGCACGCTGCACACGGGTGACGTGACCTTCAATCCAGGCTCGGTGTACGCCGTTGAAGTGGGCCCCAATGGCCGCAGCGACCAGATCCAGAGCAGTGGCGTCGCGACCCTCAATGGCGGTGTGGTGACGGTGTCCCTGGAGAATAGCCCAAACCTGCTGTCCGCCAGCGAGGCGCGCAGCCTGCTGGGCCAGCCGTTCAACATCCTCAGCGCCAGCCAAGGTATCAACGGCCGGTTTGCGGCGATTACTCCCAACTATCTGTTTATTGGCACTGAGCTCAGCTACCAGCCGAACCAACTGAGCCTGACGGTGGCGCGTAACCAGGCGACGTTCGCCAGTGTCGCGCAAACCCGTAATGAGCGTGCGGTCGCGACAGCGGCCGAAGCGTTGGGCGCGGGCAGCCCGGTGTACGAAAGCCTGCTGGCCTCCGACTCGGCGCCGCAGGCGCGGGAGGCGTTCAAGCAGTTGTCCGGGCAATTGCACTCGGATGTGGCGGCGGCGCACATGGCCGACAGCCGTTACCTGCGTGAAGCGGTCAATGGCCGGCTGCAACAGGCCCAGTCGCTGGATTCCAGCGCGCAGATCCAGGCCGGCGATAACGGCGGTTGGGTACAGTTGCTGGGCGGTCGCAACAACATCAGCGGTGACAACAACGCCAGCGGTTATTCCTCATCCACCAGCGGGGTATTGCTGGGCCTGGACACCGAGGTCGGGGACGGCTGGCGCGTGGGGGCAGCTACCGGCTACACCCAGAGCCATCTCAATGGCGCATCGGCTTCGGCAGACAGCGACAACTATCACCTGTCGGTCTACGGTGGAAAACGTTTCGATGCGATAGCCCTGCGCCTGGGTGGCGCCAGCACCTGGCACCGTATCGACGCTTCGCGTCGTGTGGCCTATGCCAACCAGGCGGACTACGACAAAGCCGACTACAACGCGCGCACCGACCAGGTGTTCGGCGAGATCGGCTACACCCAATGGAGCCAGTTCGAGCCTTTCGCCAACCTGACCTACCTGAACTACCAGAGCGATTCGTTCAAGGAGAAAGGCGGCGCCGCAGCCTTGCACGCCAGCAAACAAAGCCAGGACGCCACGCTCTCCACACTGGGCCTGCGCGCGCATACCCAATTGCCGGTCAGCTCGACGTCGGCGGTGACCTTGCGCGGCGAGTTGGGTTGGGAGCATCAGTTTGGCGCTACCGATCGCGAAGCCTCGCTGAAATTCGCCGGCAGCGACACGGCCTTTGCAGTCAACAGCGTGCCCGTGGCCCGCGATGGCGCGGTCATCAAGGCCAGTGCCGAAATGGCCTTGACCCCTGACACGCTGGTGTCCTTGAGCTATAGCGGTTTGCTGTCCAACCGAGGTAACAACAACGGGATCAATGCCGGGTTTACCTTCCGCTTCTGACCCTTTGTAGTGAGCGGGCTTGCCCCGCGCGGCGGTGTGTCAGGTAAGTTTGAGCCGCCTGACACACCGCGGCGCGGGGCAAGCCCGTTCACTACATGCATTTGGATGGGGGGCCGCGTGTTGTGCCCCTTTTTTTGACCTACGGGTTTACAATTGTCGCTCCTGATCAGGAGTATCCCTGTGCTGACTCATCTCGATTCCCAAGGTCGCGCCCATATGGTCGACGTCACCGACAAAGCCGTGACGTTCCGAGAGGCCGTGGCCGAAGCGCGGGTGCGCATGCTGCCCCAGACCCTGCAAATGATTGTCGACGGCGCCCACCCCAAGGGCGACGTGTTTGCCGTGGCCCGTATCGCCGGCATCCAGGCCGCCAAAAAAACCAGTGATCTGATCCCGCTGTGCCACCCGTTGATGCTCACTGGCGTCAAGGTCGAGCTGAGCGCCGAAGGTGTGGATACGGTGCATATCCTGGCGCGCTGCAAACTCAGTGGCCAGACCGGCGTGGAGATGGAAGCCCTGACCGCCGCCAGTGTCGCAGCGCTGACGATCTACGACATGTGCAAGGCCGTGGACCGCGGCATGACCATCGAAAGCGTTCGCCTGCTGGAAAAGCTCGGCGGTAAAAGCGGGCATTTCAAGGCGGAGCAGGCATGAGCATCAACGTATTGTTTTTTGCGCGCTACGCAGAGGTGGTGGGCTTCGATTCGCTGGAAATGGAAGGCGATTTTGCCACCGTTGAAGCTGTGCGCCTGGCCTTGGCGGCGGATCCGGAGTTTGCCGTGCTCAACGAGACCAGCCTGATGTGCGCCCGCAACCAGGAACTGTGCAACCTCGACGAACCGCTGCAGCCGGGCGACGAAGTGGCGTTCTTCCCGCCCGTGACCGGGGGGTGAGCAGGGTGATTCGTGTGCAAGTCGAGGCGTTTGATCCCGGTGCCGAAGTCAATGCTATGCACGCAGCCAATGTGGGTGTGGGCGCGGTGGTGAGCTTTGTCGGTTATGTGCGCGACTTCAACGATGGCCGTGAAGTGTCGGGGATGTTCCTTGAGCATTACCCCGGCATGACTGAAAAAGCCTTGGCCAAGATTGCCGTGGAGGCCGAGCAGCGCTGGCCGTTGCTCAAGCTGGAGGTGCTGCATCGTATTGGTGTGCTGGAGCCGGGCGAGCCCATCGTCTTCGTCGCGGCAGCGAGTGCTCATCGCCAGGCCGCGTTTGATGCCTGTGCGTTCGTGATGGATTACCTGAAGACGCGTGCGCCGTTCTGGAAGAAAGAGAACACCAACGAAGGGCCGCGCTGGGTAGAAGGGCGCCACAGCGACCATACGGCCGCAGACCGCTGGAAATAGCGGATCGAACACAAAACCAACTGTGGGAGGGGGGTTGCCCCCGATGGCGGTGGCACATTCAACAGTTATGTTGACTGAGCGACTGCTATCGGGAGCAAGCCCCCTCCCACATTTTTACTGCATCCAGCTTTATGGGCGTTTGCGCTCAACCGCGCGCAGCAGGTGCGTTGGCGGTGTTTCGCAGCTGATCTTGCGGCCCAGCAGCGCCTCGATCGACGGTAGCTGATACGAGTCATCTTCCCCAGCGAAGCTGATCGACACACCCGCCGCGCCGGCACGGCCGGTACGGCCAATGCGGTGCACGTAGTCGTCCGGTACTTCCGGCAGGGTGAAGTTGATCACGTGGCTGATTCCGTCGATATGAATCCCGCGGCCCGCCACGTCGGTGGCCACCAGTACGCGGATCTTGCCCTCGCGAAAGCCTTCCAGGGTCTTGATACGCTTGTGTTGCGGCACGTCGCCCGACAGCTGCGCGGCGTTGACGCCATCACGCACCAGGCGTTCCTCGATGCGGCGAACTTCGTCCTTGCGGTTGGCAAACACCATCACGCGTTCCCAGCCGTTGTCGTTGACCAGGTTGTAGAGCAGTTTGTACTTGTCGGCACCGGCTACGGCATAGATGTGCTGTTCGACGTTTTCGCTGGCAACGTTTTCGGCTTCGATCTCGACGATGGACGGGTCGGTGGTCCATTGCTTGGCGAGGTTCATCACGTCGTCGGTGAAGGTCGCGGAGAACAGCAGGGTCTGGCGCTCGGTTTTCGGTGGGGTCTGGCGAATGATCTGACGGACCTGCGGGATGAAACCCATGTCGAGCATGCGGTCGGCTTCGTCCAGTACCATCACTTCGACCATGTCCAGGTGCACGTCGCCGCGCTGGTTGAAGTCCAGCAGGCGGCCCGGAGTGGCCACCAGGATGTCGCAGTGGCGGGCTTCGAGCTGCTTGAGCTGCTTGTCGAAGTCCATGCCTCCCACGAAGGTCATCACGTTGAGGCCGGTGTACTTGGTCAGGTCGGTGGCGTCCTTGGCGATCTGCACGACCAGCTCCCGGGTCGGGGCAATGATCAGGGCGCGCGGTTCACCCATGTAGCGTTCTTTGGGCGGTGGCGTCTGCAGCAACTGGGTGATGATCGAGATCAGGAACGCAGCGGTCTTGCCGGTGCCGGTCTGCGCACGACCGATGGCGTCTTTTCCGGCCAGGGTGAAACCCAGGACTTGCGCCTGGATCGGCGTGCAGTACGGGAAGCCCAGGTCCTGGATGGCGTGCATCAGTTCCGGGGCGAGCTTGAAATCGTGGAAGCGCGTCTTGCCTTCCTGGGGCTCGACGACGAAGTCTTCGAGTTTCCACGGAGTGACCGGCGGTTTGGGCGCACGTTCGCGACGTGGCTTGGGCGCGACGGGCGCAGGCGTGGCCTCGAGCGGTTTTGCCTGTTCGGCCGGCTTTACCGCTGGCTTTTTCGGCTGGGCGGCAGGTGCGGTCCGGCCGGGCTGTTTACCGTCATTGCGGCTGCCGGACGTGGGGGCAGGGGCACTGGAAACTGGCGCGAGCGGCTCAGCCTCGCTTTTGCCGAACATCTTCTTGAGTGCTTTGAGCACGGTGATCTCATTAATTGGTTAAGGAATGTACGCCGGCCAGTGTAATGCAAGAAACGGGCGCGGCGTAGTGCGTCTGTCATGCGGCTACATAAAGCAATGCTTTTCAACCCAGGCGAGTGCTCAACCAGGTACCGATATCGCGTATCTCTTCAGGTAACACTTCGTGGCCCATTGGGTATTCCTGCCATGTCACGGTGACACCACGGGTCTTCAAGTGCTCGTAGGCACTGCGGCCCATGGCGTTCTGTACCACGTCGTCGTAGTGGCCGTGCAGGCACAGGGCCGGAATGCGCTGCTGGCTGGCGGACAATTCCAGCTCATCGTCGAACGTCGGTGCGTAGGTGGAGAGGGCGATCACGCCGCCCAGCGCGCCTTGCCATTTCAGGTATGCGGTATGGAACACCACCGCCCCGCCTTGGGAGAACCCCGCGAGGAAAATCCGCGAGGCGTCTATTCCGCTGCTTTTTTGCTCTTTGATCAGGTCGGTGACCATTTTGGCCGAGGTTTCCAGCTCTTCCAGGCTGATGGACCGGGCCGGGCTCATGGCCTTGATGTCGTACCAGCTGGGCATCTCGTAGCCGCCGTTGATCGTCACGGGACGGGTCGGTGCCTGGGGCAAAACGAAACGGGTTGTCAGTAAATTTTCCTGCAACGCTTCGGCCACCGGCAGGAAGTCGTAGCGATCAGCGCCCAGGCCATGCAGCCAGATTACGCAGGCGTCGGCGGGCTTGGCGGGCTGAAGAATCAAGGGTTCGGTCATGTCTGCTCCATCTATGTGCACACGCTCCGATTGGGTGCGTTGGAACGGTGCGTAAAAGGTCGATCTGTTAAGAGAATGTCGCAAGGTTGAATCTTTTTCTATTGCACATGGGCTGAAACGACTCAGCCGGCACTCTGGTACGCGCCTTGCTATGTGTAGGTCGATGTCAGAACTATTCGCAGACGGTAACACTATCAGTGACTGCCGCTTGTGGGATAGCAGCTGGAATTATCGCGACAATCTCATGCCGCTTGACCCTAAAAAAAGCCAACACGGGTCGATATCGCCTCATAAGGGTGCGCTGAGGTTTGAGCTCCGACACAACAAGAGCAACTGGAGGTTTGAATGAAGGTATTGAAATCCACCCTGGCCATCGTCACCGCGGCCGCTGTATTGGGTGTCAGTGGTTTTGCCCAAGCCGGCGCTACCCTGGACGCCGTGCAGAAGAAAGGCTTTGTGCAATGTGGTGTGAGTGACGGCCTGCCGGGTTTCTCGGTGCCGGATGCCAGCGGCAAGATCCTCGGGATCGACGCTGACGTGTGCCGTGCTGTGGCCGCTGCCGTGTTCGGCGACGCCACCAAGGTCAAATTCAGCCAGTTGAATGCCAAGGAGCGTTTCACCGCGCTGCAATCCGGCGAAGTCGACATCCTGTCCCGTAACACCACCATGACCAGTTCCCGCGATGCGGGCATGGGCCTGAAATTCCCGGGCTTCATCACCTACTATGATGGTGTCGGCTTCCTGGTGAACAACAAGCTGGGCGTGAAAAGTGCCAAGGAACTGGACGGTGCAACCATCTGCATCCAGGCCGGTACCACCACCGAGCTGAACGTTTCCGATTACTTCCGCGCCAACAACCTCAAATACACCCCGATCACCTTCGATACCTCCGATGAAAGCGCCAAATCGCTGGAATCCGGCCGTTGCGACGTGTTGACCTCCGACAAGTCCCAGCTGTTCGCCCAGCGCAGCAAGCTGGCCTCGCCGAAGGATTACTCGGTGCTGCCGGAAACCATTTCCAAAGAGCCACTGGGCCCAGTCGTACGTAACGGCGACGACGAGTGGCTGGCCATCGTGCGCTGGGTAGGCTACGCCATGCTCAACGCTGAAGAAGCCGGTATCACTTCGAAAAACGTTGAAGCTGAAGCCAAGTCCACCAAGAACCCGGACGTCGCACGTCTGCTGGGTGCCGACGGCGAATACGGCAAAGACCTGAAACTGAAAAAGGACTGGGTTGTACAGATCGTCAAGCAAGTCGGTAACTACGGTGAAGTGTTCGAGAAAAACCTCGGCAAGAGCACTCCGCTGGAAATCGACCGTGGCCTGAACGCGCTGTGGAACAACGGCGGCATTCAATACGCACCCCCAGTGCGCTGATCGCTGATGGTTCTGTCACCCGGTGGGCCAACCACCGGGTGATGTTCTGTTCCATTATTTCCGGGGCACTTCATGCAAAATCAAATCGGCGCACCCAAGCAGAAGCTCAGCTTCAGCGATCCCAAAGTGCGTGCGTGGCTCTTCCAGATCATCACGATTGTGGCGGTGGTCTCGCTGGGCTGGTACCTCTTCAACAATACCCAGACCAACCTTCAACACCGGGGCATCACCTCGGGGTTCGAGTTTCTTGAGCGCAGTGCCGGCTTCGGTATCGCGCAGCACCTGATCGACTACACCGAATCGGACAGTTATGCCCGAGTGTTCGTGATCGGCTTGCTCAACACCTTGCTGGTCACCGTGATCGGCGTGGTCCTGGCGACCCTGCTCGGTTTCATCATCGGCGTGGCGCGACTGTCGCCGAACTGGATGATCAACAAGCTGGCGACGGTGTACGTGGAAGTGTTCCGCAACATACCGCCGCTGCTGCAAATCCTGTTCTGGTATTTCGCGGTGTTCCTGACCATGCCGGGGCCGCGTAACAGCCACAACTTCGGCGATACCTTCTTTGTCAGCAGTCGCGGCCTGAACATGCCGGCGGCGTTGATGGCGCAGGGTTTCTGGCCGTTCGTGGTCAGCGTGGTGGTGGCGATTGTCGCGATTGTGCTGATGACGCGCTGGGCCAATAAACGTTTCGAAGCCACTGGTGAGCCGTTCCACAAGTTCTGGGCGGGGCTTGCGCTGCTGGTGGTGATCCCGACGTTGTGCACGCTGGTTTTCGGCGCCCCACTGCATTGGGAAATGCCGAAGCTGGCAGGCTTCAACTTTGTCGGCGGTTGGGTCCTGATTCCCGAGCTGTTGGCCCTGACCCTGGCATTGACCGTCTATACGGCAGCGTTCATCGCCGAGATCGTGCGTTCGGGCATCAAGTCCGTCAGCCACGGCCAGACCGAAGCCGCGCGCTCCCTGGGTTTGCGCCCGGGGCCGACGCTGCGCAAGGTCATCATCCCGCAAGCCCTGCGGGTGATCATTCCGCCGCTGACCAGCCAATACTTGAACCTGGCGAAAAACTCGTCGTTGGCCGCCGGTATCGGTTACCCGGAAATGGTTTCGCTGTTTGCCGGCACGGTGCTCAACCAGACCGGCCAGGCGATCGAAGTCATTGCTATCACCATGAGCGTGTACCTGGCGATCAGCATCAGCATTTCCCTGCTGATGAACTGGTACAACAAGCGCATTGCGCTGATCGAGCGGTGAGGAAACGCCCATGAGTTCTCATACTTTCAAACCTGACATGCCGCCGCCGAGCAAAGTCTTCGGCCCGGTGGCCTGGATGCGCGCCAACCTGTTTTCCAGTTGGCTCAACACCCTGCTGACCTTGCTGGCGATCTACCTGGTGTACCTGGTGGTGCCACCGATTCTGCATTGGGCGATTCTGGACGCCAACTGGGTCGGCACTACCCGTGCCGACTGTACGAAGGAGGGCGCCTGTTGGGTGTTTATCCAACAGCGTTTCGGGCAGTTCATGTACGGCTATTATCCCGCCGATCTGCGCTGGCGAGTGGACCTGACCGTATGGTTGGCCGTCGTGGGCGTGGCGCCGTTGTTCATCTCGCGTTTCCAGCGCAAGGCGATCTACGGCCTGAGCTTCCTGGTGCTGTACCCGATCATTGCCTACTGCCTGTTGCATGGCGGCATCTTCGGCCTGACCAACGTGGCGACCAGCCAGTGGGGCGGCCTGATGCTGACCCTGGTGATCGCCACCGTCGGTATCGCCGGCGCGTTGCCGCTGGGTATCGTGCTGGCGCTGGGGCGGCGTTCGAACCTGCCGGCGATTCGTGTGGTCTGCGTGACCTTCATCGAGTTCTGGCGCGGCGTGCCGTTGATCACGGTGTTGTTCATGTCCTCGGTGATGCTGCCGCTGTTCCTGCCCGAGGGCATGAACTTCGACAAGCTGCTACGGGCGCTGATCGGCGTGATCCTGTTCCAGTCGGCCTACGTGGCCGAAGTGGTGCGTGGCGGTTTGCAGGCCATTCCCAAGGGGCAATACGAAGCGGCCGCGGCGATGGGCCTGGGGTACTGGCGCAGCATGGGCCTGGTGATTCTGCCCCAAGCCTTGAAGCTGGTGATCCCGGGCATCGTCAACACGTTTATCGCGCTGTTCAAGGACACCAGCCTGGTGATCATCATCGGTTTGTTCGACCTGCTCAACAGCGTCAAGCAAGCCGCCGCCGACCCGAAATGGCTGGGCATGGCCACCGAAGGCTACGTGTTCGCCGCCCTGGTGTTCTGGATTTTCTGTTTTGGTATGTCGCGCTATTCCATGCATCTGGAACGCAAGCTCGACACAGGCCACAAGCGTTAGGAGTTCTTTTATGAGCGAAGCAATCAAAAAGCCTGTGGGCCCTGAAGGCATTATCCAGATGCAGGGCGTCAACAAGTGGTACGGCCAGTTCCACGTGCTGAAAGACATCAACCTCAACGTCAAGCAGGGCGAGCGTATCGTGCTGTGCGGCCCGTCGGGTTCGGGCAAGTCCACCACCATCCGCTGCCTCAACCGCCTGGAAGAACACCAGCAGGGCCGTATTGTGGTCGACGGCGTGGAGCTGACCAACGACCTCAAGCAGATCGAAGCGATCCGCCGTGAAGTCGGTATGGTGTTCCAGCACTTCAACCTGTTTCCGCACCTGACCATCTTGCAGAACTGCACGCTGGCGCCAATGTGGGTACGCAAGATGCCCAAGCGCAAGGCCGAAGAAATCGCCATGCACTACCTTGAGCGCGTGCGTATTCCGGAGCAGGCCCACAAGTTTCCAGGGCAACTGTCCGGCGGCCAGCAACAGCGTGTGGCCATCGCCCGTGCCCTGTGCATGAAGCCCAAGATCATGTTGTTCGATGAGCCGACCTCGGCGCTCGACCCGGAAATGGTGAAGGAAGTGCTGGACACCATGATCGGCCTGGCCGAAGACGGCATGACCATGTTGTGCGTGACCCACGAAATGGGCTTTGCCCGCACCGTGGCCAACCGCGTGATCTTCATGGACAAGGGCGAGATCGTGGAACAGGCGGCGCCGAATGATTTCTTCGACAACCCGCAGAATGATCGGACCAAGTTGTTCTTGAGCCAGATTTTGCATTGATCAATGTTTGAATGAATAAACCCGGCCTGGTGCCGGGTTTATTTTTGCCTGACTGAAAACCTGGAGCGTTGCCTTTGTAGGCAACTCTGAATACGCTGTAGGAAAATTCATCCTATGATTGGACGAAAGCGCAGATCCCATGACTGACATCGCCCCTCTGATCAAACGCTCCCTGGTCGATCAGGCCCTTGAGCAATTGCGCCTTCGCATCAGCCAAGGCGTCTGGGCCGTGGGTGAGCGGTTGCCCACCGAGCCTGAGTTGTCCGCTGAGCTGGGTATCAGCCGCAATACCGTGCGCGAAGCCATGCGTGTCTTGGCGTTTTCCGGGCTGATCGATATCCGTCAGGGCGACGGCAGTTATCTGCGCTCGATGACCGACCCACTGGGGACGATGCGTGCGTTGTCCCATTGCACCCTGGGGCAGGCGCAGGAAACGCGGCAGATTCTCGAGGTGGAGGCCGTCAGCCTGGCGGCGGTGCGTCGTACCGAAGAGGACCTCAACGGCCTGCGTGCGGCGCTCGAAGCCAGCGCCGTGTTGTACCACGGCGACTTGGAGGCCTATATCAGCGCCGACCTGGTGTTTCACACGCGCCTGGTGGACGCCGCGCATAACCCTGCGCTGAGCGAGTTGTACCAGTACTTTTCCGCCATCGTCAGCGCGCAATTGCGCCAGACCCTGAATATTTCGCCGCGTCGCCAGGCGGTGTTCGATCTGCATGTCGCCCTGCTCGACGCCGTGGAACACCAAGACCCGGAACGTGCCAAATCCCTCTGCCGGCAGTTGATCAATGAACCCTGAAACCCAGCGCCCCAGCGAACTCGAAGAACTGTTGATCGATGCCGAAGCCGACGATGAGGTCGTGCAGAACAGTCACCCGCCAGTGAGTCGCCCCTGGCTGTTGCTGCTGGGCCTGGTGCTGGTGGCGTTGAACCTGCGCCCGGCGCTGTCGAGCCTGTCGCCACTGCTCAATGACGTGTCCGCAAGCCTTGGGTTGTCGGCGGCCAAGGCG
The DNA here is from genome assembly GCF_016918385.1 of Pseudomonas sp. ICBG1301. Classification (NCBI taxonomy): domain Bacteria; kingdom Pseudomonadati; phylum Pseudomonadota; class Gammaproteobacteria; order Pseudomonadales; family Pseudomonadaceae; genus Pseudomonas; species Pseudomonas sp. ICBG1301. Next base: position 353,133 of record NZ_JAEKGB010000005.1, on the reverse strand, counting down.
GGGTTGCTGACTACCTTGCCGGTGTTATGCCTGGGGCTGTTTGCCCCCACCGCACCGATCCTGGCCCGCCGCTTCGGCGCCGAGCGCGTGGTGCTGGGTGTCTTGCTGATGCTGGCTGCGGGCATCCTGCTGCGCAGTTCGCTGGGTGAAGTGGGGTTGTTCGCCGGTAGCCTGGTGGCCGGCGCGAGTATCGGCATCATCGGCGTGTTGTTGCCGGGTATCGTCAAGCGTGATTTCGCCCGGCAGGCAGGTGCCATGACCGGTGTCTACACCATGGCCCTGTGCCTGGGCGCGGCGCTGGCGGCTGGGGCTACGGTGCCGCTCAGCCAGCACTTTGGTGAGCGCTGGAGCATCGGGCTGGGCTTCTGGATTCTGCCGGCGTTGCTGGCCGCACTGTGCTGGCTGCCGCAGGTCGGTCAGAAGCATGGTGCCCATCGGGTGGCTTATCGGGTGAGCGGTTTGTTGCGCGATCCACTGGCCTGGCAAGTCACCTTGTACATGGGCCTGCAATCCTCCCTGGCGTACATCGTGTTTGGCTGGTTGCCGTCGATCCTGATCGACCGTGGCCTGAGTGCCACCGAAGCGGGGTTGGCGCTGTCGGGCTCCATCATCGTGCAATTGATCAGCTCCCTCGCCGCACCGTGGCTGGCCACACGCGGCAAGGACCAGCGCCTGGCCATCGTGGTGGTGATGGTGCTGACCCTCGGCGGCCTGTTCGGTTGCCTGTATGCACCCCTCGACGGGCTGTGGGGCTGGGCCATTCTGCTGGGGCTCGGGCAGGGCGGCACTTTCAGCCTGGCATTGACCTTGATTGTGCTGCGCTCGCGTGATGCGCATGTGGCGGCCAACCTGTCGAGCATGGCCCAGGGGATTGGTTACACCCTGGCTTCCATGGGCCCGTTCGCCGTCGGCCTGGTACATGACTGGACCGGCGGCTGGGCCGCCGTGGGCTGGATTTTCGCGGCACTCGGGCTCGGCGCCATTGTCGCCGGCCTGGGCGCCGGCCGGGCGTTGTATGTGGACGTGCGCAGTGAGAGGGTTGACGCCTAGAGCATGGGCTTGCGGCGCTAAGTTGAAGCCTGTGGCGAGGGAGCTTGCTCCCGTGGCGGCTAACCCGGCGTCCTGCCGGGTTACCCACGGATTCAAGCCTGTGTTCGGCCAGCGTGGTTTAACGGGGCGACTAAGATCAAGATCTAAAGCAAGATCAAAAACACTGCAAACAGCGCATCAGTGCCATCGTTTGTGTAGATACCCATGGGCCTAGAGGTAGACCACCTCCAGCGTGGCTGATCCATCCATCGGCGTTTCCGTGCTCAGGTCCAGGTTTTGTTTGGCATTGATCACCGCCTCGAGCTTCAAGGTGGTGCTCAGGTTCTGGATCGCTGACGGGCCGGCCACGCTGCCGAGCACGTCGGTGAAGCCCAGCAGGCTGCGCGAGCCGATATCGATCGGGTTGCTGTTGGCGGTGCGCCACGCCACACCGCCTGTGGTCGATTCGGTGCCGTAGATCTGCGGCAGGTCATCGACCACGGTTTGCTTGGGATCGAAGCTCACCGAATACACTCCGATCTTGCCGCCACTATTGTCCAGCCCCAGCCCGTAGTAAATCTCGCTGTTGACGTGGGCCGTGCCGTCGCGGTTATCGCGCATGCGCAGGGCATAGCGGCCAGGGGCGTTGCAGCTCACCGTCAGGGTCAGGTACTTGAGGGGCAGGCGGGTACCGGTCGCCTGGTTCAGGTCCTTTTGCGAAATCTTGCCGAAGTCGACCAAGCCACCCCCAGGCAGCAGCGGCGTGCAGGCCATGGGCGTGATCAAGCCGGTGACGGTCAGTTCGACGGTGGACGCGGCGTTGGCCAAGGTGTAGGTGCCCAGCAACGTCAAGGCCGCGATGGGTATCAGGTAGGCGTTCATGGGGTGCTCCTCTAGAGGTAGTTGATTTCGAGGGTGGCCGAGCCGTCGAGATGCACTTCGCTGCCCAGGTCCAGGGAGCCCAGGGGCGCGAGTACCGCTTCGAGGTTCAGCGTGGCGTTGAGGTTTTGAATGGCGATGGGGCCGCCGACGCTGCCGGCCTGGGCGGTGAACCCCAGGTATCGGTTGGCTGCAATCGGCAGTGGGGTTGCACTGGCGCTGCTCCACGGCTGGGACCCGGTGGCGGAGTCGGTTCGGTAGAGTTGAGCGACGTTATCGGCGGTCATCTGCGATGGGTCGAAGGTCAGCCGGTAGCGGCCGATCTTCTGTTGCCTGGCGTCCAGCCCAAGACCGTAGGTGCTGTCGTCGGCCACGCCGGTGGCCGAGCCCTGGCGGTTATCCTGCATGTGCATGGCGAAGGCGGTCGGGGCGTCGCACGTGACGTTCAGCACCACTGTACGCGGGGCCAGCGGTGTTTCCTGATGCTGATTGAGGTCAATGACCGACAGTTTGCCCAGGTTCACATTGCCGCCGTTGGACAGGCTCGGGGTACAGGCGGCCGGGGCAAACTGCGCAAGCAGGCTGACCTCCCGCGACCGTCCGGCGCCGCGGGCGTCGAACAGCCCGCTGGTTTCCCAGGTGACGGCTTCACGCACGCGGGAGGCCTCTTCACGGGCCCAGGCGCTGGCGTCGATTTGCACCGACAGGCTGCGCCCGGTTACGGGCATGCCGCCGCGCATTGGCACTATGCCGTGTTCCGGGCGCCAAGCCAGGGCCGTGGCGACTGTTACGGCGGGCTGGCCTGGCCCTGCCGATAAACCCAGCTCCACCGCCTGGCCATCGAGCACGGCATCGCTGGCTGTCAGGCCGTAGCTGCCACGCTCGGTGAAGCGAAACCGCTCCACACCCGCGCCGAGGCCACGATAAAACACGCTCATGTCCGTCGGCTGCGGGCAGTTCAGGGTGAGCCTTGTGCGGCGCTCACCCAGTAGCCGCTCACCGCTTGGGACAAGGGCGAGGGCGCGGTTCATCAAGCCGAAGTCCAGGCGGTTTTCGCTCAGGTTCAGTTGGCATTCCTCCGCGCCCAACGCACTGGCGCTCAGCAGCAGAAAACCCAGGGGAAACAAGGCAGCTTTCATGGTGATGGTCCTCATGGCGTCAGGCAGTGCGCGGGCGCGGTTTCGAAATACACGTTCGGATCGCCGGCCTTCGGCAAGGCAAAATCCAAGCGGCAGCGAGGCTGGTCGGGGGCCTTGACCCACAACGGGCGTTGATCCAATGCATTGGGTAAAAACACCTGACTGCCTTCCTGAACCAGCGTCACGAACTCACCATTTTCAGTGCTCACTGCCGCACCTCGCGGCAACGGCCGGCCATCGGCGGTGGTCACGCTCAGCAGCACGCGGCGCGTCAGGCTGACGCCGAACTGCAGCTTGTCGACGCTGCCCCGGCCGGCGGTCAGTACCGCCAAACCGTTGCTGATATCGGCGTTGCGTGGCAGTGAGCGGGTTTGTACTTCCACCGGGCTACGGCCATAGGCGGCCAGTTGCGGTGCCACGGCCTGGCCTTGCCAGTCGGTCCACACCGGGCCGCTTGGGGTCGACAGTTTGATCCCGGCCATCTCTCCCACCGAAACCACGGCAAAGGTGTCGCGCACCGGGTACGGCGAGAACGTCACACCGTCACCGTGCAGCACCACACCGCCGCGGGCGCCGCCTTGATAGCTGGAGCGCTGGTCTTCGGAGCGGGTGTAGTTGAAGTCCAACTGGCTGTAGTAGGGCAGTGCCGAGACCCCCAGGGACGACTCCACTTCGCGGTCGCGGCTGTCGCGTTCTACGCCGACACGGTAGGCCAGTTGGTCGTTGACCTGCTCGCTCATGCCCACGCCGACGCGGTGCTCGCCGCCCGTATTGCGCGCCCAGGCGCGGCCTCTGCGGTTTTCACCGAGGGGCAGGCTGATGTTCAAGTAAAGGCTGTCGTCGCTTTGCTGCCGGCCGCCTACCTGCCACTCGGCGCTGGCGGAAACCGACACCCCACCCACCGATGTGCCCCATGACGCCAGCGCCCGGCTGCTGCTGTAACCGGCATACGACGCGGAGCGTGACACCCCCGCGCTGAAGGCGCCCAGCCACGGGCTGGCCCACGATGCGGTGAGGCTTTGCTGATCGCGATAGCGTGAACGTTCCTGCTCGTGGGTGTAGCGCGAATAGGTCGACTCATCGAGGTCGCGGTAGCCCAGTGAACGCCACGAGGCGGCGGTGGTGATTGCCCAGTTGTCGCTCAGCTGTTGCGACCAGGAGAGGTCGGTCTGCACACCTTGCTCGTTGCCCACACGCGTGGCTTGTGCGCCCTGCACGGTAAATTGCAGCTGGGTCTCCGGGCGCGGTAACCAGCCCAGGTTCATGCCGGCGGCACGATACGCATCGGCGATCAATCCGCCACCGCCGACGCTCACCTGGGAAAGCAATGCACCATTCCAACCGGCACTGACCACCCAGGGTTCGGCACCGTCGCTGTTGCCGATCTGGCGCACGCGGCCCGCCGCCACGGCATAACCCGGCGCCGGCAGGCCCAGGCCGAGCATGGCGGCCGGGACGGTAAAACGGCGTTCTTCGCCATGGGTTTCCTTGACCGTGACCTCCACGTCGGAGCGACTGTTCAAGCGGCGTACATCGGTCAGGGAAAACGGCCCGGCGGGCACCACCGTCGAGTGGATCAACGCGCCGTTCTGGCGCACCTCGACCTGCGCCGGGCTGTTGGCGATGCCGGTAATGGTCGCGCCTTGGTTCTGGTCTTGCAGGGCGGTTTCGTTAAGCACCTGCGCGCCGGTTATCTGTGTGCCTGCCAGCACCGGGTTATAGAGGCTGATCTGCCCGGCCTGGAACACCGACTGTTGTTCGGCGAAGGTGCGCTGGGCATAGGCGTCCAGGTGGGTGGTGCGCGAGATTTTGTCTTGCCAGGTCTGCACCTGGCGGCTGCGCACGATCCAATCGCCGGCGTTGAAACCCACTTCGGTGTTGGCCGATGCAAAACGGCTGCTGCTGCCTGCGGATTGGTTATGCAGGCCAGTCAGGTCGTAGTTGAGCAAACCGGCGAAACCGCCGCTCTGATAGCCGGACACATCCTGCACCGCTGGGCGAAGGGCTTCGCCGGGCACGATCAGGGCGAGCAGCAAAGCGGCCGGGTCTTGCTCGATAACAGTTTGTGGGTAGGCGGCCAGGAAATCCTGGCAGGCGGCGTCTGCATCCAACACCACCAAGTTACCGGCATCCAGCAGAGGTCGGTCGAAACACAGAGCGCCCTCGCGGTCGAATGCCACGTCGATCCGGCCTCGGCGTTGGCCGTTGATGCTGAGGTTGACGGCGTGTCGCCCAGGGGTGAAGCGCGGCGCGTCCAGCAGCAGGTTGGCCAGCTCGGGGTCGATACCGCGTTGGGACAACGTTTGTGGATCGAACAGCCCGACTTTTGTCGGCTCGTCGGCCAAGGGCTCATTGGCGGGCCAGAGGGCGCCGAGTGTCAGTGCCAGGCCGGCCAGCAGGGGGCGGCGGGGTGAAACGACGGGCATGGCTTCGCCGTCGCGGTCAGTCATTACTGTGCTCACAAGGTCGTACTCGAGAGTGGAGGCAGACTGGCTGAATTCAGGGCCAGGCTTCCCGGTGGCCTTCGATGAGGCCACTTCTTTATTTGAGGGTTGGCGCGGTGTGACCGTCGCCTGTTCTTATAGGTTGAGCGCCGCGTCGTAGGGCGCAACGGCAAAGCCGTAGGTAGTCGCAGGTTGCAGTCGCACCGTGTCTGCCGTTGTCGCGCTGACATTGATGCTCAGGGTTTCCCCCGGCAACACATAGGTGCGTGGCAACAGCGCCGAGCTGTCGCCGGGCAGTAGCCGCAGTTCCTGGGCCAGGCGCACGACGTAGGGGGTCGGGTTGCTCACGGTCAGCTGGTTTTTTTCCAAGCGCCAGACCAGACCTTCCCATGGGGTGCGGTTGGGAGCCAGGCCCTTGGGATGGATGATCACCGGCAGGTTCTGGCGCACGGTCACGCCCACCCGCGCATGCCCGGCCTGGGCCTGCGAACGTCCCTGGGGCATGCCTTCGAAGATCACCCGCTTCAAGCGTTGCGTGGTCAAGGGTTGGGTCGATTGCAGAATGAAGCGCACCAACTGGCTTTTGGAGGACTCCACCCGCGCCAGAGGCGGGGTGACAAACAGCAGCGGCTCGGTGTCCTCGGGGTTGTCTTCCAGGGTGACGTGCAGCAACGCAAGCTTGCCATCGGTATTGGTCACCGACACCGAGGCTTCACCCTCGGCTTCGTAGACAATGATCACCGACGTGTCCGGGACCATACCGTCAGCCACGGCTGGGTGGCTGAGCAGCAAGAGAAAAGCGCCGATGCATCGACGTAGTGTTTGAAAGGAGAAACCAGGGAAGGTTGGCATGGCTACATATACCTAAGGTCGAGCACGATAGAGCCGTCCAGCGGCACTTCCTGATTGAGGGTCAGGAACGCTGCGGCGTTGATCGACGTGTTGATGTTCAAGGTGGCGTTCAGCAGGCGATGAGGTTCCGGCACCAGGGTGCCGAGCCTGGCAAAGCCCATGTAGTTGTCGGGGTAGGCGTTGGATTCGGGGAACCAGGTCAGGCCCTGATTGCTGGAGGCCAGCACCAGTACCCGCGAGCCGTCGGCCATGACGTCACGAAAGGCGATTGAGACAGTGCCCAGGCGTTCGCCTGGGGCGTGGATGTTGTGGCCCAAACCGTAATAGAACCCAGGGCCCAGGGAGGAGTCTGCGCGGTTGTCCAGACCTACCAGCACAAACAGAACCGGCTCGTTGCAGCTTACGCCCAGGTCCAATGTCTGCATGGGCAGTGCGCTGAATTCGTATTGATTGAGGCTGCGGGCCGGGACCCTGCCATGGTCGACGATGCCGTTGTCCGACAGGGTGACCTCACAGGCACTGGGGGTGATCAGCCCCGTGACATCGAGGACAGTGCTGGAGGATGCCCGTGCGGGTTGGCTGATACTGAACAGGTAAAGCAAGGCCAGCAGGCCTGAAGTCAGGTTCTTCATGGAAACGGTTCACCGGGAGCCTGAAGTATCGAGGGGGCAGAGGCTGCACCCCCTCTCAGGTGGTTTAAATGCGCAGCGACAGGTTCGCCACTCCTGGGTTTACAGGTAACGCACCGTCAGGGTCACGGAGGCATCGATCGCGGCTTCATTGTTAAGGGTCAATTGGCTGCTGGGCGCAATCCTGGGCTCGATGACCAGCTGTGAGACCAGTGTCTGCACCGGCATGGGGGCGACGGTAGCGGCGTCGGCGACTGAAATGAGGTTGTGACGCATCAGGTGGCGCTCGACAAACCAGGTCAAGCCACCGTCATCGGAGCCAATGGTCCGGGCGGCGACGCTGTCGGCAATAGGGTTCAGCAAGCGCAGGGTCATGGCGCCAAGTTTCTCTGTGCCGTTGATCAGGCCCAGGCCGAAATCCATCATGTTGTTTTCGAAGTCGGAGCCTTCGCGGTTGTCCTTGCTCTCCAGTGCCATCAGGGTCGCGGCGTCGCAGATGACCGTTAAGTCGACGGTTTTTGCCTCAAGGGGGGTGGGTTGCGTGGTGTTCAGATCCTTCGCGGAAATTTTGCCGTAGTCCACCGTCTGCGCAGACAGGCTCGGCTCGCAGGAGCTGGGGGTGATCAGGCCGACGACGCTCAGGTCAACATTGGAGGCGGCGAAAATACTGGTACTGCTGGCCAGGAGCAGGCCGGCAAGCAGGGGTTTGATGGCTTTATTCATGTTGGGTCTCCAGAAAAAGGAATGGCAATTACCAGTACTTGAGCTGCAACGTGGCGTGACCGTCGATCGGCAACTCATCCAGCAAGGTCAGGTCGCTCGCCGGTGCGATCACCGTGTAGGCGCGCAGGCGTGCGTTCAGGTCCTTCACTGCGATAGGTATGTAGGCGCTGCTGGCGGCGGAAAATGCAGTCAAGGCCGCGTGCCCCAGGTAAGACGAGGGGCCCCAGGTGGTGCCGCCATCACGAGACATAATGGTTTGCACAGGCGCGTTGTCGGCGATCGCTTCAAACAGCCCGAACGAGACGGCGCCGAGTTTCTGGTCGTCGTTGACCATGCCCAGGCCGTGCATCGAGCGTGGGTTGACGGCGGCGGTGCCGGCGCGGTTATCCACCGTGGTCAGGGTGAACAGTGTGGCGCCTTCGCAATGCACTTCCAGATCCATCTCACCGGTTTGCAGGCGAGTGGGAAGGACGGGGTCGAGGTCGCGCGCGGTCAATTTGCCGTGGTCGACGACGCCATCGTTCGACAGGGTCGGAGTGCAAGACGCGGGGGTAATGGTCCCGGAGACGCTCAAGTCCATACTGCTGCTTGCAAAAGCGCTGGGCGTGCAGGCCGCCAGCAGAATGGCGAGCGCGGCGCAGGGGGTTCTATCCATGGGCACAGATCCTTGTGAATGGGGGTTGGGTTGACGGTCAGAGGTACAGCACGTCCAGTGAAGCGCTGCCGTCCAGAGGGACTTCCTCATTCAGCGTCAGGGTGCGGGTAGGAGCAATGTGAGTAGTGATGGTCAGGTCGACGGTCACGCTGCGCAGCGCCGTAGGAAAGTGCGGGCCGCTGCCGAGGGTGTCGCTGAACGCATTCCAGTAGCGATGCCCCATATAGCTGCCTGCGGAGTTCATCAACCAGGTTTGGCCTTGGTCAGAGGATAACAGGGGGTACACGGCAACTTCCGAGACCGGGTTGAGCAGGTCTATGGAATAGCTGCCCAGTTTCTCGTTGCCGTTGATCAGACCCAGGCCGTAGTTGTGGTCGAGGAAGAAGTGGGCCGACCCCAGGCGGTTGTCTTTGCCGTTCAAGGCAAACAGGGTTGCGGCCTCGCAACTCACGTTCAGTTGCAGCGTGACAGGCGTGAGTTTGGTTGAGTTGTCGACCAATAGATCCTTGGACGCGATCTTGCCGTAGTCCACCGTACCGTCCTGAGACAAGGTGGGGACGCAGGCGCTGGGGGTAATGCTGCCTTTGACGGTCAGGTCGACACTGCTGGCAGCCAGCGCCCAAGGGCAAGTGAGCAGCAGCACACTGCCTGCAAGGGCTGCGAAAGAGGCTTTCATGGGAAAACGTATTCCTGTGCAAGGTTCAGGGGCAGATAGAGCGCGCGGAGAAGTTGCCCATTGGATTTAGAGTTATCGAGGGGCGCGCGCTGTTATTGGTAAAGCGGGGGGAATTTATCGCCGGGACCGTGCGGGGTGAATGCAACTATTACGATAGTGCGAGCAACGCTGTAATGCTGCTCGACGAGGGCGTTTTAATTCGGGAAAAAATACCGTTGTCGTAGTTGTTGTATCGCCTTGGCCAGTTCATTTGGATACGTTTCGCGCTTTTTTCGCCTTTACTCAAGCTCAGTGGGTGGCGAAACTTTCTGAGCGAGAAGTTCCAGTGCAGTTGTCAGAAAAGTCGGCGATGTGTCGTCGTCTCCTGGCGTCAGGCAAGGCTTGGTGAGCTTATCGCTCTGCATGAGGTCACTATGCGGGGCAATAAACCAGGCGGTGGGCCGCCTAAGCCATCGTCGGCGGACGATCTGCCCGGTCATTGGCGGCACGCCAAGGTCTTGGTGGTCGACGATCACGCGACTTATCGGCTGCTGATGAGCGGGTTGCTGGACAAGCTCGGTGTCGCCCATCGAGTGGTCAACAACGGGCAGGCGGCGCTGGATAGTCTGGCCACCGACGTGTTCGACCTGGTCATCAGCGATTGCCGCATGCCGGTCATGGACGGCTATACCATGACCCGCGAACTGCGACGCCGCGAACGCGAGGCCGGGAATGCGCGGGTGCCGGTGATTGCCTTGACCGCACGGCTGGACCCCGAGGACGTCCGTCATTGCCTGGCTTGTGAAATGGATGGCTGGCTGAGCAAGCCGGTATCGCTGGCCCGGTTGCGCGAAGTGTTGATGCAGTGGCTATCGGATGCACACGTCCATGCCCGCCAAGCCCCTCGCGGGCCGGCCAACTCTCGGTGCGAGCCGCGCCCGACCCGCGCCAGCCTGGTCGCCACGTTCGGCGCCTGGGAGGTTGTCGAGCAGATGTTGCGCAGCCTGATCGACGAAGCCCGGAACGACCTGGCAGGTCTGGCCCTGGCCCAGGCGAGTCTGGATGCCGCATTGACCGCCCACCACTTGCACCGCCTGGTGGGGGGCGTGGCGTTTCTCGGTGCGACGCCGCTTGAACCGCAGGCGGTGCGGCTGATGGACGACGTACAGCGTTCGGGCGTGGCTGACTGTGCTGTGGCGCTGGGCATATTTCGTGAGGATGTGGAACGTTACCTACAGTACTTGGGGAAACTTCAACTTGATAAATGAAGGAGTTTTCCATTCTGTTATGTAGTACTTTTCTGTATGTATTTTCTTTTAATTGTGTAGGTGTTAATGCCGGCCTCCAGAAGTATGGGGCAATAGCCTGTCAGCCGTGTTTATTGACGGTTGTTGCCTGCGACAGGGCGATGTATTTTGATTGCTACTTATTTGCCATCATGGATATTACCGATGCTCCGCATAATTATTGCTGACGATCACCCTATTGTTCGCGTAGGGCAGAGAGTGGTGATTGAGGCGAGTGGTAAGTGCAAGGTCGTGGGCGAGGCCAACGGGCCGGACGAATTGCTGGCGTTGGTGGGCAGTGTGCCCTGTGATGTGATAGTGACGGACTTTGCGATGCCCGGCGACCAACAGGCCGACGGTTATGGATTACTTGGGTTGTTGCATCGGCGCTACCCCAGGTTGCCGGTGATACTGGTGACCATGTTTGCCAACGTCGCGACCCTGCGCACGGCGTTGTCCCACGGTGCAAGGGCGGTAGTGGCCAAGAGCGCCTCGGCCAGGGAGTTGCCCCAGGCCCTGCAAACCGTGGTGCAGGGGCGTACCTTTGTCAGTGAATGCCTGCGTGCCCAGCTTGACCAGGCGCAACCGGCACAGACCCCCAGGCTGTCCGGCAAGGAACAGGAAGTGGTGCGCATGCTTGCCAGCGGCATGACCGTCAGCCAGATTGCCGCGCGGGTCAACCGCAGTATCTCCACTATCAGCAAACAGAAAAGCACGGCCATGCACCGGCTGTGCATTTCCACGGATGTGGATTTGTTTGCTTATGCTCGTGAAGCGGGAATGGTGCCCTGATAGTTGCGGTTTTATGACGTTAGTGTGCTGGGTGTATTCGTATTACTTGTATTTGGTTTAACTCGCTCGTGCTTTAAAGTTTGCCTGTCCTCTCATCCTTAGTGTGGTGGGAGTCTACATTCCTAGTCTATTAATTGAGTCGAACTTGCAGGGTGGCGACGCATGTTTGCTGCCCCGCTTATAATCGACCGTAAGCGAGCATTGATATGCAACAGTCTCAACTAATGATTGCCGCAGCGCTGATGCTGGCCGGTGTTTCCACGGTATCGGCTGCTTCAAGCGTGGACCTGAGCGTTACCGGCAAGATCACCCCGGCCGCGTGTACGCCGTTATTGTCCAATGGTGGCCTTGTCGACCACGGCAAGATATCCGTCCAGGATCTCAATCCCCGGGGCAATACCCAACTGCCGGATGCCACGCTGACGCTTGAAGTGAACTGCGAAGCGAGCACCACCCTGGCCATCAAGGTCACCGATAACCGTTCCGGCACCGTCAGCTACAACAACGGGACCGCTTCATTCTTTGGACTCGGCCTGGCCGCCAATGACAAGAAAATCGGCTGGTATGAAGTGAGGATGAACAACGCCACGGCGGACGGTGAACTGCGTGAGGTGATCGAATCGGTCGATGGCAGCACCTGGCTGTACGCCGGCACCCTCTGGCAGCCTGATTGGCTGCGTTCGTTGAACGGGGCGAGCGGTTCCTACGCGCCATTGCCGATGCAAACCTTCAAGGCTGACCTGGCGATTGCCACCTGGATCACCGACAAGACCACGCTGCCGGTCGCCGAAGAAATCCTCATCGACGGCAGCGCCACGCTGGACGTTGTCTACCTGTAACCCGCCCACACATCACTCATGCCCCTGGCGAATGACCGTGGCTTTCCCCGGCCGCGCGGATTATCGTGCGCTCCTATCAACAACAACGATTCAGGGAGCTGCACATGAGTGATGCCCATACCGCGTTGATCACCCGTTTCTACCAGGCGTTCCAACGCCTGGACGCCGAGGCCATGGCCGCCTGCTATACCGATGACGTGGTCTTCAGTGACCCGGCCTTTGGCGAACTGCGTGGCCGGGATGCCGGCGACATGTGGCGCATGCTCACCACCCGCGCCAAGGATTTTTCCCTGACCTTCGACAACGTGCGCAGCGATGAGCATAGCGGCGGCGCGCATTGGGTGGCGACGTATCTGTTCAGCGCCACCGGCAACACGGTGGTCAACGATATCCAGGCGCGTTTCGTGTTTCGTGATGGCAAGATCTGCGAGCACCACGACCATTTCGACCTGTGGCGCTGGTCGCGCCAGGCATTGGGCACCAAGGGCCTGTTGCTGGGCTGGACGCCCTTGGTGAAAAACGCCGTGCGGGCTCAGGCACTCAAAGGCCTGAAGGCATTTCAGGCCAGTCGTTGATAAGCTGCGGGCTTTTTTGCATGGCCGAATCCTGCTGTGAACACGCCTGACCCCAAACCCTGGTTTGTCTACCTGGTACGCGCCGCCAATGGCGCGTTGTATTGCGGCATCAGCAACGACCCGGTGCGCCGGTTCGCGATGCACCAGAGCGGCAAGGGCGCGCGGTTTTTTCTCTCCAGCCCCGCCGTGGCGCTGGTGTACACCGAAGTGTGTGCAAGCAAAGCCGACGCCTTGCGTCAGGAACGCCTGATCAAAAAACTCAAGAAAAGCGCCAAGGAGTGCCTGGCGGCGAGTGGCTCATCACCCTGACTGATAGTTTCCCATCACGCCATCGTGACGTTTTGCGCGCTAAGCTGACGGCTCATTTGTTGTAAATGGACTCCAGCATGTCAGCGCTCATCCTGCATCATTACCCGACGTCACCCTTCGCGGAAAAAGCTCGGCTATTGCTGGGTTTCAAGGGCCTCTCCTGGCACTCAGTGCTCATTTCGCCGGTGATGCCCAAACCGGACCTGACCGCGTTGACCGGTGGCTATCGAAAAACGCCGGTGTTGCAAGTCGGGGCCGATGTTTATTGCGACACGGCGTTGATCGCGCGCCGGTTGGAGCAGGAAAAGTCCTCGCCGGTGCTATTTCCCCTCGGCCAGGAAATGATCACCCAGACCTTCGCCACCTGGGCCGACAGCGTGGTGTTTGCGCATGCCGTCAGCCTGGTCTTCCAGCCTGAATCGGTGGCGGTGCGTTTCGCCAAGTTGTCGCCAGAGGCAATCAAGGCGTTTATCGCCGACCGCGCCGCACTCTTCAGTGGCGGCACGGCCAATAAACTGCCCGCCGAACTGGCCAAGCACCAATGGCCGGCAATCATGGCGCGCCTGGAGCAGCAGTTGCAGCGCGAAGAGGGCGACTTTCTGTTCGGCGAGCCGTCGATCGCCGACTTCGCCCTGGCCCACCCGATGTGGTTTCTCAATGCTACGCCGGTGACTGCGCCGTTGGTGGACGCCTACCCTGCAGTAGTGGCCTGGCTGGGCCGTGTGCTGGGCTTCGGTCACGGTAATGCCAGCCAGATGACCGCCGAACAGGCATTGGAGATCGCCCGCAACGCGACCCCGGCACCTTTGCCCGATGAGGTGTTCGAGGACTTGAACGGCTTCAAGCCGGGCCAGCAGGTCAGCATTGCGGCGACTGACTACGGCGTCGACCCGGTAGCCGGTGAACTGTTGTTTGCCGGCCGCGAAGAGCTGATCCTGCGCCGCACTGACGAACGCGCCGGGACTGTGCATGTGCATTTCCCGCGCTTTGGCTTTCGCATCCAGGCGTCATAGATAAAATTATTTGTGAACAGCGGTGAGGTAAACCGGTGGCCCATCCGTGTAGTGCTTGAAACTGCGATTTATTCGCATTAACAGCGTTTTCTACACGGGTTTTCACAGCATGAAGTCGACGGCGGGCGGTTGGGTTAAACAGTGGCTGGGAGCCTCGGTATTGGCGGTGTCGGGGCTGGCGTTGCTGCCCCTGGCGGTGGCACGGGCGCAGGAGCAGCAAAGCACCCAGTTCAGTTTTGCGCTGGCAGCCAAACCGCTGCCCCAGGCCTTGAGCGATTTCAGCCGGGTCACCGGCATCAGCGTGATCTACACCGATGAAGCCCCCTACGGCCTCAGCGCTCCGGCGGTCAGTGGCCAGATGAGCGCGACCCAGGCCCTGCAGCGCCTGCTGAGCCAATCGGGCTTTACTTTCCGCCAGATCGACGCTCGTACCCTGGCCCTGGAACCGGTGCCTACCGAAGGGGCCGTCAACCTGGGCGCGACCACCATCAACGCTGCCAGCCAAACCCAGGACGCCACCAGCTACCAGCCACCGCCCACCAGTTCAGTGATGCGCTCCCAGGGCCTGTTGCTGGAAACCCCGCAAACCGTCAACGTCGTCCCTGCCCAGGTATTGCGTGATCAACAACCGCGCAATCTGGATGACGCCCTGGGCAATGTCAGTGGGATCACCCAGGCCAACACCCTCGGCAGCACCCAGGACGCCGTGATGCTGCGCGGCTTTGGCGACAACCGTAACGGTTCGATCATGCAGGACGGCATGCCACTGGTGCAGGGGCGCGCGTTGAATTCCACGGCCGAGCGGGTCGAAGTCCTCAAGGGCCCGTCGTCGTTGCTGTACGGCATCCAGGACCCAGGCGGGGTGGTCAATATCGTCAGCAAGAAGCCCGAGCTGGTGCAGTCCACCTCCCTGACGGTACGCGGCTCGACCTTCGGCGATGGCAAGAACGGCAGCGGCGGCAACCTCGACACCACCGGCCCGATTGGCGACAGTGGCCTGGCCTACCGCCTGATCGTCGACCATGAAGACGAAGACTACTGGCGCAATTTCGGTACCCACCGCGAGACACTGCTGGCGCCATCCCTGGCTTGGTACGGCGACACCACCAAGGTGGTGTTCGCCTATGAACACCGTGAATTCCTTTCACCATTCGACCGTGGCACCGCCATTGATCCCAAGACCAACCACCCGTTGAATATCCCGGCGACTCGGCGCCTGGACGAGCCGTTCAACAACATGGAAGGCCGTTCCGACCTGTATCGCCTGGAAGTCGACCATGACTTGAACGACGACTGGAAAGCTCACTTCGGCTACAGCTGGAACCGCGAGACCTACGACGCCAGCCAAGTCCGTGTGGTCAAGGTCAATACCAACGGTACGCTGACCCGCAGCATGGACGGCACTCAGGGGGCGTTGACCACCGACCGTTTTGCCACCGCCAGCCTCGAAGGCAAGGTCGACGTGGCCGGCATGCAGCATGACCTGGTATTCGGCCTGGACGATGAGTACCGCAAGATCTACCGCGCCGACCTGATCCGCCAGGCGCCGCGTGGGGTCTTCAACTTCAACAACCCCGTGTACGGCAACGAAGTGGCCGGCACCACCGTCAGCGCCCCGGACAGTAACCAGACCGACCTGCTGCGCAGCGATTCGCTGTTCTTCCAGGACGCCATCCACCTCACCGACCAGTGGATTCTGGTAGGCGGCGCGCGCTACCAGATGTACGACCAATACGCAGGCAAAGGCGTGCCCTTTACCGCCAACACCGATGGCAACGGCCAGAAGTGGGTACCCCGTGCCGGCCTGGTGTACCGCTACACCGACCAACTGTCGTTCTATGGCAGCTACACCGAGTCGTTCAAACCCAACTCCACCATTGCGCCACTGGCCAACAAAACGGTGCTGGACGGCAGCCTGGAACCGGAACAATCCAAAGCCTGGGAACTGGGGACCAAGTTCGATATGCCGGGGCGCATCACCGCGAGCGCGGCGTTGTTCAACATCGAAAAACGCAACGTGCTGGTGCAAGTGGGCGATGGCCTGGCCTCGGTGTACAGCGTCGCCGGCAAGGTACGCTCGCGTGGCCTGGAACTGGACGCCAGCGGGCAATTGACCGACAACTGGAGCTTGATCGGCAGTTACGCCTATACCGATGCGGTGGTGGTCGAGGACAGCAAATACAAAGGTAACGACCTGCAAAACGTGGCGAAGAACACCGCCTCGCTGTCGGCGGTGTATGACTTCGGCAGCCTCCTGGGCGGTGATCAGTTGCGGGTCGGTGCCGGGGCGCGCTATGTCGGCGAGCGGGCGGGGGACGCCGCCAATAGCTTCGAACTTCCGAGCTACACCGTGGCCGACGCGTTTGCCACCTATGACACCAAAATCGATGGGCAAAAGGTCAAATTCCAGCTCAACGTGAAGAACCTATTCGACCGCACCTACTACACCTCCTCGGTGAACACGCAGTTCGTGTCCATTGGCGATGCGCGGCAGGTGTCGGTTTCCAGCACGGTGACGTTCTGATGAACAAGGTCGCCTGGCTACTGGCCCTGTTCATCAGCACCACCGCAGCGGCGGACAGCGGCGCCATCCACCGCGAACACCGAGTGACGTTGCCTGGCTCCGGGCACAGTTGGGGGTTCGTCGGCCTCGATCCGACGCGTCCCTATCTGTTTCTGGCCCGCCGCGAAAACGGGTTGACCGTGTTTGATGTCCAGCACCAGCGTACGGTCAAGACCGTGCTGCAGTCCGATGGCGCCAACGGTGTGGTGTTCGTGCCTGGGTTGGACCGCGTGTTTGTGCTCAACACCGACGGCAGCTTGAGTGTGGTGCAGTTATCCACACTCAAGCCGCTCAAGCGTATCGCCGTTTCGCAAAGCAACCTCAACAGCGCGGTGTACGAGCCGTCCACCGGCAAGGTGATTATCGTCAGCGGGCGTCGGGCGGATCGTTCGACGCTGTTCGAGTTCGACCCCCAGCAGGAACGCATTACCGGCGCCCATGAACTGGCGGTGAAGAAGATCGACCCGCTGTTGCTCAAGGGCGATGGCAGTTTCTTCTTGCCGATGCGTGATGAAGGCAAGATCGCGCGCTATGCGGCCGATACCTTTGCCGTGCTCGATACCTGGCAATTCAGCGATTGCCCCAAGCCGAGCGCGCTGGCCCAAGATGTCGAGCGCCAGCGCTTGTTTGTGGCGTGTCGAGGCGACTCGCCGGTGCTGATCGTTGCGGACCGTGAAAGCGGCGAGGTCAAGGCCAGGCTGCCGATTGGGCGTGACGTCAATGCCGTGGCCTACGATGCGCAACATCGTCGTTTGCTGATCCCCAGCGGCGTGGACGCGAACATCATGGTGATCGAGCAAAGTGATGCCGATCATTACGCCTTGTCGGCCACCGTCAGCACCGTGCCGATGGCCTATAACATGGCCTTCGACGCGCAACGCCAGCGGGTTTACCTGCCCGCTATGGACTTTAACCAGCCTGCGCCGAGCACTGCCGAACCCAAGCCCGACCCGCAGTTTCAGGCCGGTACGTTCTCCATCACCACCCTGGCACTTGATTGAGGGCTTTGAATTAACCAAGCTGCGCACTCTCGTAGTTTCAGGAATGCCAGTGTTATGCAGTGGGGACGATGGATACACGCCGGCGCGATGGCGCTGGGCTTTGGGTTGTTGCTCAGTGGTTGCGCCACGCCTTCGAAGACGGCGGGCGGGCAGGGCCTGGACCAACTGCTGGCCGACCCGGCGCTGCACGGCGCCAGCGTTTCCCTGATGGTGCGGGATGCCGAAAGTGGCGCCACGCTCTACCAGTACAACCCACGCACGCGGTTGGTGCCGGCTTCCAACCTCAAGCTGTTGACCACTGCTGCGGCCATGGACGTGCTGGGCCCGCAATACCGTTTTGCCACACAATTGCTCAGCAATGGCACGCGCCAAGGCGATCGTCTCAGCGGCAACCTTTACCTGCGCGGCCTCGGCGACCCGACCCTGCAGTTTGCCGACTACCAGGCGCTGGCGGCGCAATTGGCCAGCCAGGGCATTCGCCAGGTGCAGGGCGACCTGGTGTTCGACGACACCTGGTTCGACGCCGAGCGATTGGGCGTCGACTGGTCCCATGATGATGAAACCACCTACTACGGTGCGCAGATTTCAGCACTGACCGTATCACCCAATAGCGATTTCGATGCGGGCAGTGTCCTGGTCACGGCCAAGGCCCCGGTGCGCGCTGGCCAGCCTGTCACGGTCGAGATCTACCCGCCCACCGATTACCTGCAACTGAGCAACCGTGCCGTCAGCGGGCCGGGCAACACTTACGGGATCAATCGCCGGCATGGCACCAACCTTTTGCAGCTCAGCGGTGCGGTCGCGCCGGGCAGGCAGAGCGAGCAATTGGTCAGTGTGTGGGAGCCCACGCAGTTGGTCGCCAACCTGTTCGAGCAGGCGCTGGCACAGCAGGGCATCCGCGTTTCGGGGCGTCGGGTGATGGGCGCTGCGAGCCCGGCCACGGCGACCGTGCTGGCCGAGCACCAATCGGCGCCGCTGCAGGAGCTGATCACGCCGTTGCTCAAACTCTCGAACAACAACATGTCCGAAGCCTTGCTCAAGGCCATGGGGCGCAAGACCGCCAACAGTGGCACGGCGGCGGCGGGCGCGGTGGCGGTGGCCGGGTTTCTCAAGCGTCAGGGCCTGGATACCACGACGCTGAGCCAGGTCGATGGATCGGGCCTGTCGCGGCGTAACCTGGTGTCGTCGCAAAACCTCACGGATGTGCTATTGGCCGCGAGCAAGCAGCCGTGGTTCAACGCCTGGTACAACGCGTTGCCGGTCGCTGGCAATACCGAGCGCATGACCGGTGGCAGCCTGCGTTATCGCCTGAAGGGTACGCTCGCGGAAAACAACCTGCATGCCAAGACCGGCTCCATGGGCGGCGTTTCGTCCCTGAGCGGCTACCTCACCGATACCCATGGACGGCGGTTGGTGTTCTCCATGATCAGCAACAACTATGTGGTGGCCGGCGCCCAGGTCAAAGGCGTGGAAAACCGTGTGGTCGAGGCACTGTCACGCTGGGACGATTGATTCAGGGCTGATAGCCCATGCGCCAGCTTACGGCCCGGGTCGCTGCCAGCAACTGCTGCGCCGCCGGGCCATTTTCATCGGCGTGGAACAAGGAGGTGGGACCGACTACGGTCATCACCGCCGCCACTTGCCCGACCGCGTTGAAGACCGGTGCCGACAACGCATCGACCCCAGGCATCAGCAAACCGTGCACAAAATGCAGGCCACGGCTGCGAATCTGTTCGCACACGGCGGCGTAGGCCTTATCGTCGGCCAGGGCATGGGCGGTTCCGGCCTGAATCTCACGCTCGCGCAACTCCACGGTTTCCCGCGACGGCAAATAAGCGCTGAACACCAGGCCGGTGGACGAACTGAGCAGCGGTAATACCGAACCCAACTGCGTCACCACCGTGACGGCGCGCACCGCAGGCTCGATATGCACCACCGTTGCGCCTTGATTGCCCCACACTGCGAGAAAGCAGGTTTCATTCAATTCATCGCGCAGTTCCGCCAGGGGCATCGCGCCGACTTTCAACACGTCCATGCTGCCCAACGCAGCCAGGCCCACGCGCAACGCCTCGCGACCCAGGCCATAGTGGTTGGTGGCGGGGTTCTGTTCGGCAAAACCTGAGGCGATCAGCGCCTGCAAATAGCGATGCACCTTGCTCGCGGGCATTTGCACGTGTTCGGCCAGGCGCGACAACGAGGTTGCCGGCGAGAGTTCGGCCAGGGCCTTGAGGATATCGGTGCCCACTTCGGCCGAGCGGACTTTCTGTTTTCCGGTGTCGCGGGGGGTATCCATGGAAGGGCAAGAATCCGAGAGATGAATGGGCGTCTTTATAGCTTGACGGTCGATAGTGATCAAATTACGTTATGCGTAAGTGAATTACGATAAAAACAATTCCGTACAGAGGATGTTCCATGAACCTCGAATACCAATCGGGCTTCGGCAATGAATTCGCCAGCGAGGCCCTGCCTGGTGCGCTACCCGTCGGCCAGAACTCCCCGCAGAAAGCGCCTTATGGGCTGTACACCGAACTGTTCTCCGGCACCGCCTTCACCATGGCCCGCAGTGAAGCGCGCCGTACCTGGCTGTATCGCATTCAGCCCTCGGCCAATCATCCGGCGTTCGTTAAGTTGGATCGGCAATTGGCCGGTGGGCCTCTGGGTGCGGTGACACCGAACCGCCTGCGTTGGAATCCGCTGGATGTTCCCAGCGAACCGACGGATTTTGTCGATGGGCTCGTGGGCATGGTTGCCAACTCGGGGTCGGAAAAACCCTCGGGCATCAGCATCTACCACTACTGTGCCAACCGCTCCATGGAGCGCGTGTTCTTCAATGCCGACGGTGAACTGTTGATCGTGCCCGAGCAGGGGCGCTTGCGCGTCGCCACCGAGCTGGGCGTGCTGGACGTGGAGCCGCTGGAAATCGTCGTGCTGCCACGCGGTCTGAAATTCCGTATCGAGCTGCTGGACGCCGAGGCGCGCGGCTACGTCGCCGAGAACCACGGCGCACCGCTGCGCCTGCCAGACCTGGGCCCTATAGGCAGCAACGGCCTGGCCAACCCGCGCGACTTCCTCACGCCGGTCGCGCACTACGAAGACCTCAAGCAACCGACCACCCTGGTGCAGAAGTTCCTCGGTGAACTGTGGGCCTGCGAGCTGGATCATTCGCCGCTGAACGTGGTCGCCTGGCACGGCAACAATGTGCCGTACAAATATGACCTGCGTCGCTTCAACACGATCGGCACTGTCAGTTTCGATCACCCGGACCCGTCGATTTTCACGGTGTTGACCTCGCCCACCAGCACCCACGGCCTGGCCAACCTCGACTTCGTGATCTTCCCACCGCGCTGGATGGTGGCCGAGAACACCTTCCGTCCGCCGTGGTTCCACCGCAACCTGATGAACGAATACATGGGCCTGATCCAAGGCGCCTACGACGCCAAGGCCGAAGGCTTCCTGCCCGGCGGTGCGTCGTTGCACAGCTGCATGAGTGCCCATGGTCCGGATGGCGAGACCTGCACCAAAGCGATCAATGTGGAGCTGGCGCCACACAAAATCGATAACACCATGGCCTTCATGTTCGAGACCAGCCAAGTGCTGCGTCCCACACAGTTCGCCCTTGAATGCCCACAACTGCAAAACACTTATGACGCGTGCTGGGCCTCGTTGCCCGCCACCTTCAACCCGAACCGGAGATAACCCATGACTCATCCAACGCTAACCCGCAGCTGGGTGGCCTCCGCCAACGGTCACCGCGATTTTCCCCTGCAAAACCTGCCGCTGGGGGTGTTCAGCATCAAGGGCTCGGCACCGCGCAGCGGCGTGGCGATTGGTGACTCGATTCTCGACCTGTTTGCCGCCTTGGACGCGTTCGAGGGTGAGGCTCGCCGCGCCGTGGAAGCCACCGCCGGCGGTCAGTTGAATGCCTTTTTCGAACTCGGCCGTGGCCCGCGCGTGGCCCTGCGCGAACGCCTGCTGGAACTGCTGGCCGAAGGCAGCCAACTGCAAACCCGCGAGGCTCAAGTGCTGCACCGCGCCGCCGATTGCCAGATGCACGTGCCGGCGAAAATCAGCGACTACACCGACTTCTATGTCGGCATCGAACACGCGCAGAACGTCGGCAAACTCTTCCGCCCCGACAACCCCTTGCTGCCGAACTACAAGTACGTGCCGATCGGCTACCACGGGCGCGCCTCGACCATTCGCCCATCGGGCACCGATGTCCGTCGCCCCAAGGGCCAGACGCTGCCGGCCGGTCAGGCCGAGCCGAGCTTCGGCCCGTGCGCACGCCTGGACTACGAATTGGAGCTGGGCATCTGGATCGGCCCGGGCAACGCCATGGGCGACGCGATTGCCATTGGCGACGCGGCCGAGCATATCGCCGGTTTCTGCCTGCTCAACGACTGGTCGGCGCGGGATATCCAGGCTTGGGAGTATCAGCCGCTGGGGCCGTTCCTGTCCAAGAGCTTTATCACCAGCATCTCGCCCTGGGTGGTTACGGCTGAAGCGCTGGAGCCGTTCCGCAAGGCGCAAGCGCCGCGTCCCGAAGGTGACCCGCAGCCGCTGTCTTACCTGCTGGACAAGCGTGACCAGAACGCAGGTGCCTTGGATATCGAACTGGAAGTCCTGCTGACCACCGCTTCGATGCGTGAGCAGAACCTGCCGGCTCATCGCCTGACGCTGAGCAACACCCTGCACATGTACTGGACCGCGGCGCAAATGGTTGCCCACCACAGCAGCAACGGCTGCCAGTTGCAGGCTGGTGACCTGTTCGGCTCGGGCACCTTGTCCGGGCCGCAGCCGGGGCAGTTCGGCAGCCTGCTGGAAATCACTGAAGGCGGCAAAAAACCGATTGAATTGGCGTCCGGCGAGGTGCGCAAATTCCTTGAAGACGGTGACGAAATCATCCTGCGCGCCCGTTGCAGCCGCGAAGGGTTTGCCTCCATCGGCTTCGGCGAGTGCCGTGGCACCGTGGTCGCGGCGCACTGAGAGGGACGGGCGATGGATCTCTATACCTACTACCGCTCTACCGCGTCGTATCGGGTGCGTATCGCGCTGGCGCTCAAGGGGCTGGATTTCAGCGCCGTGCCGGTCAACCTGCTGGTTCCGGCGGGCGGCGCCAACCGCCAGCCCGAATACCTGGCGATCAACCCGCAAGGCCGCGTGCCTGCGTTGCGTACTGATGACGGGGCGTTGCTGATCCAGTCGCAGGCGATCATCGAGTATCTGGAGGAACGTTATCCACAGGTGCCGCTGCTCTCCAAAGACCTGGCCGCCCGTGCCCATGAGCGGGCGGTTGCCTCGATCATCGCCTGCGATATCCACCCATTGCACAACTCCAGCACCCAGAACCTGTTGCGAAAGTGGGGGCATGATGAGGCGCAGTTGCTGGAATGGATCGGCCATTGGATCAGCCAGGGCCTGGGCGCGGTGGAGCAAATGATTGGCGATAAAGGCTTTTGCTTTGGCGAGCAGCCGGGGATGGCGGATGCGTTCCTGATTCCCCAGCTGTACGCGGCGCAACGTTTCAAGGTGCCTTTGGCGGCGTACCCGCGTATCGGGCGGGTGGCAGCCTTGGCGGCCCGGCATCCGGCGTTTGTGCAAGCGCATCCGGCTAATCAGCCGGATACCCCTGATACACCCTGAATGAATGTGGGAGGGGGGCTCGCCCTAATGCCTGTCAGTTAAGCGATAAAGCGGGCGATGGATAAATTGTGGGAGGGGGCTTGCTCCCGATAGGCCGCGCAGCGGCCTCAAAAATGGGCCTGCTACGCAGTCCATCGGGAGCAAGCCCCCTCCCACAATGACCGAGTTAAGCCTTAACTGACTGGCATTAGGGCTCGCGCCCTTCCACATTGGGTCGAAGTTGCCCACATAAAAAAATAAAGGGACCTTGCGATGCACAATCAGATTGCCAGCTTTCGTGCGGCACTCGATGCCCGTCCGGTGTCGAACTATCAGTGGTTGATTCTCCTGCTACTGGCGCTGTTGCTGGTGACCGACGGCTACGACGCTCAGGTGTTGGGTTACGTGGTACCGGCCTTGGCCAAGGACTGGGGCTTGGAAAAAGCCGCGTTCGGCCCGGTATTCAGTGCCAACCTGTTGGGCCTGACGTTGGGCTCGCTGCTGGTGACGCCGCTGGCCGACCGGTTTGGCGTGCGGCGCATCCTGCTGGGCTGCGTGCTGATCTATGCCAGCCTCACGGTGTTGATGGTGTTTGCCAATTCCCTGACGACGCTGATGGCCGCGCGCTTTATCTGCGGGATCGGCATGGGCGGTGCGATGCCGAGTGCCATGGCGTTGATGTCGGAATACTCTCCACCCCGTTTGCGCACCTTGATGGTGACGTTGGCCGCGTGCGGCTTTTCGTTCGGCGGCGCGGCGGGTGGGTTCGTTGCGGCGGGGTTTATCGAAGGCTTTGGCTGGCAGGCGGTTTTCCTGGCGGGCGGCGTCACGCCGTTGCTGCTGTTCCCCTTCCTGGTGTGGCTGCTGCCCGAATCCCTGCCGCGCCTGTTGCGTGACGCACCGCCCTATGCGCGCTTGCAAAAGGTCACGGCGCGCATGCTGCCCGGCTGGCAGCCGCCACTGGCCAGCGACGCCGAAAACCAGCGAGAGCAGGGCAGCAAACTGACGGTGCTGGAGTTGTTCCGCAACGGCTATGCGCGCCCGACCCTGCTGCTCTGGGCGACCTTTTTTGTCAGCTTGATCCTCTTGTACTTCATGATCAGTTGGCTGCCGTCGTTGCTGCTGGAAAGTGGCCTAGCCTTGAAAGAAGCCAATCTGGTGACGTCGATGTTCCTGTTTGCCGGCACCCTGGGTGCCATCGGCATGGCCTGGTTCGCCGACCGCCTGAAAAGCAAGGTGCGGCTGTTGTCCGGCGTATTGGCGGCGGCTGCGCTGTGCACCGTCCTGTTGGGGCTGAACCATGCCAACCCGCGTTACCTGGTGGCCTGCGTGTTCGCCGCCGGTTTCTGCATCATCGGCGGCCAACTGACGCTCAATGCCTTCGCCAGCAACTTCTACCCGGCCCATGTGCGCGCTACCGGCACCGGCTGGGCCTTGGGGGTGGGACGATTCGGCTCGATCCTGGGGCCGCTGTTCGGCAGCCTGCTGTTGGCGATGCATATTCCGGTGCAGCAGATTTTCTTCTTCTGCGCGATTCCGGCGGTGATCGCCGCGTTGCTGATCATTCAGGTACGTTCGCCTGTCGTCAGCGTGCCCAAGAGCCCGTTGCAGACGGATATCCTCAAGGCGCCGGGGGCTTAATGCACCACCGTGTTGGGCGGCAGATGCCCCAGCCGCTCGGTCAGGCGCAGGCGCTGGATCGGGTCTTCGCTGAGCAGCAGGGCATGTTCCAGGTCAAAGCGCTCGGCGTTCGGGCAGTCCAGGCGCTGATACAGGCTGGCCCGGGCCAGGTAGTCGGCGGCGCTGGCATTGCCCAGTTCCAGCACGCGCTCGGCATCGATCAAGGCGTCGAGCGGGGCATCATTGGAGAGGTGCAGCTGGCGCAGGTTGCGTGACAGGCGTTGCAGGATCGAGCGTGGTTCAGCGGTGTTCAGGTGTTCAGCCTGCAACTTGAGATTCGGCCCATATTGACGTTGCAGCAGTTCGCGGCAGTCATTGGGGTACAGACGCCGACCGCCACAGGGGTCCAGCAGATGGTCGGCGCCGGGCACCCGCAACAGAAAATGCCCCGGGAAATTCACGCCCACCAATGGGATGTCCAGGCGTCGCGCGATTTCCAATGCGATCAGCGCCATGGCCAAGGGTTGCCCGCGCTTGCGTTGCAGTACCTTGTCCAGCAGGGCGGCGGCGGGGCGCAGCGGGGTGAATTCGTCCTGGGCGAATCCCAGGTCGTTCAAGCGCCGCAACAGGGGTTGACCCAGTTCGTCAGCGGGCAATATGGGCATGCCCAGCGCGACCTGTTGTTGCAGCACGGTGACGTCTTGCAGGATGAGCAACGGCTGCACGGCGGGATCGTGCTCGGCGGCAATCCACAACGCCGCTTCAAACAGCGCGGGGGGAGAGCGGTCCAGGCAGGCGAAAAAGGCTTGGCGGGGATTCATTGCTTTCTCCGGCGGATGCCCTCGTTTTAGCCTTGCTGTGAATTTTCGTCCAGCGTCTTGAGAAAT
This sequence comes from Pseudomonas sp. ICBG1301, assembly GCF_016918385.1. Lineage (NCBI taxonomy): Bacteria > Pseudomonadati > Pseudomonadota > Gammaproteobacteria > Pseudomonadales > Pseudomonadaceae > Pseudomonas > Pseudomonas sp. ICBG1301. The sequence continues at coordinate 327,621 of NZ_JAEKGB010000005.1, read as the reverse complement.
ATCCTACCGTCTTATGTCTTAGGGCCTGCAAAACCGTGAGCCTTATTCCAGTGCAGTCCAGCATTTTTCTACCGCAAGCCTATACTTGGGCCACTACCAGAAGTGATTCGGGAGCTCATTGATGTTTGCGCTCATGCACAGCACCCGCCTTGAATCGCTGCACCTGAGCGTCGACCCGGTGACCGGTCTGAAGGCGATCATCGCCATCCACAACAGTCGCCTGGGGCCGGCCTTGGGCGGCTGTCGTTACCTGACGTACCCAGACGATCAAAGTGCCGTGGCGGATGCCGCGCGCCTGGCCCAAGGCATGAGCTACAAAGCCGCCCTGGCCGGCCTGCCGGTAGGCGGCGGTACGGCGGTGATCATCCGCCCCGTGCACGTGGAAAGCCGCGCCGCCTTGTTCGAAGCCTTTGGCCGCTGCATCGAAAAACTCGACGGCCGCTTCATTACCGCCATCGACAGCGGCACCTCGGTTGCCGATATGGACTGCATTGCCCAGCACACGCGCTTCGTCACCAGCACCACCGCCGCCGGCGACCCCGCGCCGCACGCGGCCATGGGGGTGTTTACCGGTATCCGCACCACCGCCATGGCCCGCCTGGGCAGCGATAACCTCGAAGGCTTGCGCGTGGCGGTGCAGGGGCTGGGCAATGTGGGGTATGCCCTGGCCGAGCAATTGCACGCGGCCGGTGCCGAGCTGTTGGTCAGCGACATCGATCATGGCAAGGTCCAACTGGCCATGGAGCAACTTGGCGCGCACCCCATCGCCAACGATGCCTTGCTCAGCACCCCTTGCGACATCCTCGCGCCCTGCGGCGTCGGTGCGGTGTTCAATCGCCATACGGTTGGCCAACTGCGTTGCGCCGCTGTGGCCGGTTCCGCCAGCGCACAACTGACCAACCTGGAGATCGCCGACCAACTGGAAGGGCGAGGCATCCTCTACGCCCCCGACTATGTGATCAACTCCGGCGGCCTGATCTACGTCGCTCTCAAGCACCACGGCGCCGAGCTGGCGGACATCACGGCTCATCTGTCAAACATAGGCAGGCGCCTGACCGAAATCTTCGCTCACGCCCAAGCCGAAAAACGTTCCCCGGCACGGGTTGCCGATGAGTTGGCCGAGCGTCTGCTGTACAAATAGCCCAGGCATTAAAAAGGCCCTGAGCCAGTGACTCAGGGCCTGTTCAATTCGGGCTTCATTCCGTTGCAGGGTTCAGCAGCTCGGCCAGTGCATCCGGCTGGCTCTTGAACGCCTTGGCAAACACATCGCGGTTCTTCGCCATGTAGATCCCGGCTTCTTCCACTTGCTGCTCGCTCAGGGACGGCACGGCTTTTTGCAACACTTCTGCGAGCAACTCAGCGAGTTCAAGCATCTTGTCATGACGGTCAGCTTCGGCTTTATCCATGAACAAACGCTCCAGATCTCGGCTGCTGCGGTATACCACTTCGACGGCCATTCACCACCTCACATGCCTTCACGATAGTTGTCTATTGCGACTACTGTATTTATATACAGCTAAAGGTTAAGCCAAACCGTGGGGTTTGGGTAGCAGTTTTTTAATGTAGCCCGAAAAGCCAGGTTTGCAGTGCCTCATATCACCCCGCCATCATCTTATAGCTGCCGCTGGCCTTTTTTCTGCATGCAGAACAACCGTCACGTTCAACTCGCATTATCCGGTCGAGCCGACCTAAGGAAGCATCATCGTGAAAATCAACTGGGCTGAAAGGCTGCGCCAGAACGTCCATGGGCTGGCCGAATCCCTGGGCAACCTGTTTGTCGAGACATTCCATTACCTGGCGTTGTTCGCCATTGGTGCGGTGACCGCGTGGGCGGCGGTGATGGAGTTTCTCGGGATGTTGGAGAACGGGCATATCAAGATCGATGACATCTTGCTGCTGTTCATCTACCTGGAATTGGGCGCGATGGTCGGGATCTATTTCAAGACCAACCACATGCCGGTGCGTTTCCTGATCTACGTGGCGATCACTGCGCTGACGCGCCTGTTGATCTCCAACGTATCGCACCACAACCCGCCGGACATCGGCATCATCTACCTGTGCGGCGGTATTCTGCTGTTGGCGTTTTCGATCATGGTCGTTCGATATGCCTCGTCGGCATTCCCGTCGGTGAAGGTTGAAGGCCCGCGTCGCAAAGGCGAGGCGAGCCAGGAAACCGAGAAGGGCGAACTCTAGAGCCCGACGCTGAAGGGCAGGGGACGGGCGGGCGGGCGCTGCAGGAGTTTGTGGCTGTCACCGTCCGTCATCATCGCCAGGATCTCCATGGCGCTATGGCCCTGCTCTATGGCAATGCCGAATTGAATGCTTTGCACCAGCCGCTTGAGCCGCTGCGGATCGTTGCGTTGTTCGGCACTGATCATGCGTTTGGCCACCACGCCCGTTTCGTTCGAGAGGGTGAGCATGATGCTGCCGTCGAGCCGTTGGATGCTCAGGTTGACGCGGTAATCGGGGCTGAAAGTGTCCGTGATGATCTGAAAAGGATTGTCCATGGTGCGTTACCGCCTGATAGGAACATGCAGTCATTGACGACCGGTGTCGGGAATAGTTCGCGTTGCCTGACCACCGGCCACTCCGTCGCTGAGGTTTTACAAAATCCGTTTACCTCATGAGCTGTACAGCAAAGGGCGTGCCGTACAGCGATCTGACAAACAATGCGGTCCTTATGTGGGAGGGGGCTTGCTCCCGATGGCGGTCATTCAGCCGAGTATTTATTGGCTGACACACCGCTCATCGGGAGCAAGCCCCCTCCCACAGTCATCTCGGGGTGTCTTTGAGAGCGGTGACCTGTTTCAGGGCAGTACCGAGAAAACGATCGCCGAAAGCGCAATCAACCCGATCACCACCACAAACCCATTCGACAACTGGCCCGAATACTGGCGCAGAGAGGGTACGCGGCGGATCGCGTACATCGGCATCAGGAACAACAGGCAAGCTATGATCGGTCCGCCCATGGTTTCGATCATGCCCAGGATGCTGGGGTTGAAGGTCGCCACGGCCCAGCAGGTCAGTACCATGAACACTGCGGTGCAACGTTCCAGCGCCTTGGACGACATCGAACGGTTACGCCCGCGCAAGGATTTGACGATCAGGCCCTGGAAGCCTTCACTGGCACCGATGTAGTGGCCCAGGAAGGATTTGGTGATCGCCACCAGCGCAATCAACGGCGCGGCGTAGGCGATGACCGGCGTTTGGAAATGGTTGGCCAGGTACGACAGGATCGAAATGTTCTGCGCCTTGGCGGCCGCCAGGTCGGCCGGCGACAGAGCCAGCACGCAGCTGAAGCAGAAGAACATCACTGTCAGCACCATCATGCCGTGGGCGGTGGCGAGGATCCCGCCGCTTTTGCGCTCGGCCTGGGCGCCATAGACGCGCTTTTGATCGACGGCAAACGCGGAAATGATCGGTGAGTGGTTGAAGGAAAACACCATCACCGGAATCGCCAGCCACAGGGTCTTGAAGAACAGCGGCATTGGCATGCCATCCCCGGCCGAGGCGAAAAACGCGCCGTTCCAGTTGGGGATCAGGCTGAACGCGAGCAGCAACAGCGCGGCGACAAAGGGGTACACCAGCACGCTCATGGCTTTGACGATCACGCCTTGGCCGCAGCGCACAATGGCCATCAGGCCGAGGATCAGCACCAGTGACAGGACTGCCCGCGGTGGTGGCGTCATGTGCAACTGGTGCTCCATGAAGCTGCCGAGGGTGTTGGTCAGCGCCACGCTGTACACCAGCAAAATCGGGAAAATCGCAAAGAAATACAGCAGGGTGATCAGCTTGCCCGCGCCGACGCCGAAATGTTCTTCGACAACTTCGGTGATGTCGCCGGATTTGCCCGACAACACAAAGCGCGTCAGCCCACGGTGGGCGAAGAAGGTCATCGGGAACGCCAGCAGCGCCAGCACGATCAGCGGCCAGAAGCCGCCGACGCCCGCGTTGATCGGCAGGAACAAGGTGCCCGCGCCGATGGCGGTGCCGTAAAGGCCGAGCATCCAGGTGGTGTCGTGTTGCGTCCAGCCGCTGGTCACGGTTGTTTCTACGGCAGGGTTTTCTACGGCAGGTGTACGTACATCGGTCATCGATATTGCCTCGTTATTATTTTTGCGCGGGCTCACGTTGGGGCGGGTAGCAGTGCTCCGATCAGCACTCCACCCAGCTGACCGCCAGGCCGCCCCGTGAAGTTTCTTTGTATTTGTCATGCATATCGGCACCGGTATCGCGCATGGTGCGGATCACCCGGTCGAGGGAGATGAAGTGTTTGCCGTCGCCGCGCAGGGCCATTTGCGTGGCGTTGATCGCCTTCACGGCAGCGATGGCGTTGCGCTCGATACAGGGGACTTGCACCAGGCCACCGACCGGGTCGCATGTCAGGCCCAGGTTATGCTCCAGGCCGATTTCGGCGGCGTTTTCCAGTTGCTCGGGGGTGGCGCCGAGGATCTCGGCCAACCCGGCGGCGGCCATGGCGCAGGCTGAGCCGACTTCGCCCTGGCAGCCGACTTCGGCGCCCGAGATCGAGGCGTTTTTCTTGCACAGAATGCCGACAGCGGCGGCGGCCAGGAAGAAATTGACCACATCGTCGTCAGACGCGTTGGCATTGAACTTCATGTAGTAATGCAACACCGCCGGGATGATCCCCGCCGCGCCATTGGTCGGCGCCGTGACCATGCGCCCGCCGGCGGCGTTTTCTTCGTTGACGGCGAGGGCGAACAGGTTGACCCATTCCATAGCGGACAGGGTCGAGGTGATGACATTCGGTTTGCCGATTTCCAGCAGGTTGCGGTGCAATTTCGCGGCGCGACGCGGCACATCCAGGCCACCCGGCAAAATGCCTTCGTCGCGCAGGCCCTGTTCTACGCATTCGCGCATTACCGACCAGATATGCAGCAGGCCGCTGCGGATCGCTTCGTCGCTGCGCCATGCCCGTTCATTGGCCATCATCAGTTCCGAAACCCGCAGGCCGTGCTTGTTGCACAGGGCCAGCAGTTCGGCCGCGCTGGAAAAGTCGTAGGGCAATTGCACATCGCTGGTCGGCGCAGTGCCCGAAGCCGCTTCAGCCGCGTCGATGATGAAGCCGCCGCCCACCGAATAATAGGTTTGCTCGCTCAGCAGGCCGGTTTCACCGTAGGCGTGCAGCGACATGGCATTGGGGTGGTAAGGCAGGCTTTCGTCCAACAGCAGGAGATCGGAGTGCCAATTGAAGGCAATGTCCTGGGTGCCGGCGAGCAGCAGCCGGCCGGACTCGCGCAACTGTTGGATGCGCGCGTTGATCGAGGTCGGGTCGACCTGGTCGGGCCATTCGCCCATCAGGCCCATGACACAGGCGCGGTCGGTCGCGTGGCCCACGCCGGTGGCGGACAGCGAGCCGTAAAGACGCACTTCGACCCGGCGCGTGGCGCTCAGTAACTGTTGGTCGACCAGTGCCTGGGCGAAGCTTGCCGCTGCCCGCATGGGGCCGACGGTGTGGGAGCTGGAAGGGCCGATACCGACTTTGAATAGATCGAAAACACTGATAGCCATGCTAAAGCCTTACAAGCAATGGAGTAGGAATCGCTGCCATTTTTGTAGGCCGAGCGCAATTGGCGCGATACTGATCCTCTGGAACGGCACTGACCAACGAATTATCCTAAGAAACCCTTTAGCAGGACTAAACGCTATGACCCGCCCACTCCATGGTCAGACCTACGTCTGGTTGCACGTGTTTTCCTGTGCGGCACGGCATCTGTCGTTCACCCGCTGCGCTGAAGAACTGCACATCACGCCGGGGGCGGTGAGCCAGCAGATCCGCCAGTTGGAGGAGCGCTTGGGTTTTCGACTGTTCCATCGCCGGGCGCGTGGGGTTGAACTCAGTGCCGAGGGCCAGCGGTTGGCGGCGACGGTGGGGGAGGCTTACGGCAGCATCGATGCCGAATTGCAGCGCTTGGACGCGGGCATGATCAGCGGCACCTTGCGCCTGCGTTCGATTCCATCATTTCTGGGCAAGTGGCTGACCCCGCGTTTGCCGCGTTTACAGCAACGCTTCCCGGATATTCAACTGCGCATGGTCGCCGAAGACAGCAGCATTGCCTTGCACGAGGGCGACTTTGACTTGGCGATCGACCTCAACGACGGCAGCTATCCAGGCTTGTTATCCACAGCCCTGCTGGACGAGCAGATATTCCCGGTGTGCGCGCCGAGCCTGTTGCGCGGCCGTCCGCCGTTACACGGACCGGCGGATCTGGCGCACTTCCCGTTGTTGCACGACATCACGGCCTGGCGTGGGAGTTATGAGTACGCCGAGTGGGAGTTTTACCTGAATGCCATCGGCTACCACCTCGCCGATGTGCGACGTGGGCACACCTTCAACCGTAACCACCTGACCATCGAAGCCGCCATCGCGGGCATGGGCGTGGCGATTGCGCGGCGCACGTTGCTCAATGACGAGCTGGAACGCGGCACCTTGATCGTGCCCTTCGGTGTCGCCGTGCCCAACCACAAACGCTACGTGCTGCTGTATGCGCCGGGTGCGTTGAGCCATCCGGGCGTGCGTGCGGTGCATGATTGGCTGGTGGAGGAGGCCGAGGTTTTTCGCGGATTGCACCCGTTGAGAGAGGGGCAATTGTGAGGTTCGCAAGGTGTAGGAAGATTTAACTAACTCCCTACCCTAACAGCGTTTTTGCTCGTAGTCAGACTTAATTTGTAATGTGGGATTTATCTTTGCAAAGGGGTTGAAATGTTTCGCTGACTGCTCAATTGTGTCATCAAGAGGTCATGGTTTCACCGCACCGGTGTTGCAGTTGTGACCTCCCGCGAGCTAGCTGAAATAAGGGAAGAACTATGCAAATCCAAGTCAATAGCGATAACCATATTGAAAGCAGCATCCGACTGGAGGAGTGGGTACGTACGACCATTGAGAGCACGCTTGATCGTTATGAAGAACACCTGACCCGCGTTGAGGTTTACCTGCGCGATGAGAACGGCGACAAGCCCGGCCCCCATGACTTGAGTTGCCGGCTGGAAGCCCGGCCAAAGGGGCATCAACCGATCTCGGTCTGCGATAAAGCCGATACGCTGGAGCAGGCGATCGATGGTGCAGCCATCAAGCTTGAACATGCGTTGGAGCACCTGTTCGGCAAACTGCAAGGCAAGCCACGCGCTGCCGGGAAAAGTCTGCCGGCCAACAAAGTCGACGAGGGTGCGCTCGAAGCAGAGTTCGAAGAAAACTTGCAGGCAGCGATTAACAGCTGACCGCTCTTTCTCCCTAGCCAAACGGGCCTGCAGATGCAGGCCCGTTTTCGTTTAACGGCTGCGGAAAAAATACCGGCTCAAGAGTGCCAGGCCGCCAGCGCCGATACCGGCGAAGAGCATCGCCCAACCGGCGCCATGGCGCAGCGCCGCCTGGGCGTCTGTCACGGTCAGCCCCGGCACGTCCAGCTTGCCCGCGGCAAGATGCTGGCTGATCGCAGGCCAATCTGCTGCTTTAGATTCGGGCAGCAAGCTGGCCAGTTGATGGCTGATCCCGAGCAGCAACACCAGCCCCATCAGCGCGATATTGAGCGCCAGGGTAATCAGCCGTGCACTGAGATCGATACCCGACGCCATGCCGGCACGGTCGGCCGAGACCGAGCCGGTGGTGGTGTTGGTGGTCGGCGAATTGGTCAGCGCCAAACCCACTCCCGCGATGACACAACTGCACAGCACCAGCACGATACTCGGTTGCTCGGTACCGTTGACCAGGGCCATGGCGATAAACCCGGCGCCCATCAAACCCAGGCCCACGGGGATGATCCGTTCGGCGCCATAGCGCAGCGCCAGGCGTTCAGCCAGCGGCGGCACCAGCAAGGTCGGCAACGTGTAGGCCAGCAGGGCGCCGCCGGTGGTCAGGGTGTCGTAGCCCAGGCCCGCCTGGAAATAGAGCGGCAGGTAGATCATGAACGGCCAGAAGCTGAAATTCATCCCGACCGAGCCCATCAACGCGCCGTTGAAACGCTGGATGCGGAACACCGAGAAGTCGAACATCGGATGCTCGCTGCGCCGCTCGATGACCACGAACAACAGCAACCCGATCAACGACAGACCAGCCCAAGCGAGCATGGCCGGTGAGCCGAAGCCGTGCTCGCTGCCTTGGGTGATGAAGTACACCAGCGCGAATACCGACAGCGTCAAGGTGAGCATGCCGGCGATGTCCAGGCGATGACCCGCCGGGTCCCGCGATTCCTGCACGCTGACCCGCAGCAACACCAGGGTCAGCAGGGTCAGCGGCACATGCACCAGGAACACCCAGCGCCAATCCGCGATCGCCAGGATCAAGGCCCCCACCATCGGCCCGAAGCCCAGGCCCAGGCCCGCAATCACGCCCCATACCGCGAAGGCCCGCGCACGCGCCGCCGGCTCCCGGAACTGGTGCGAAAGAATGGCGAACTGACAAATCATCATGGCGCCGGCGCCCACTCCCTGGACAAAACGCGCCGCGATCAGCATGGGCGCCGTATCGGCCAGCCCACAGGCCAGCGAAGCCAGGCCGAACAGCCACAAGCACAGCACCAGCATGCGCCGTCGGCCAAAGCGATCGGCCAGGGTGCCCGCTGCCATCAGCACGCTGGTACAGGCCAGGGTGTAGGCGTTCATGATCCATTGGGCATCCTGGAAGCCTGTGCCCAATTGTTGTTCGAGAGTGGGCAGGATGACCGGCACGCTGGAGATTTCCAGGCCGAACATCAGTGCAACGAGGCACACAGCGGTAAGGGCGAGGCCATCTCTGGCGGTCCGTGGGGCGCTGACGGCCGATACAGCGGCGGCGGGCGGCATGGGCAATTCCTTTGGATTGAATGAGGGTTTATTCTCGCGGGAACAGGATTCTTTATTCGTGATAAGTTTTCCCTGGATAGGGGATTCAGGAGCGACAATAAAACCATGGCCACTCCACGTTTCGACGGCGTTGAACTGTTTCTGCAAATCGTCGAGAGCGGCAGCCTGACCGAAGCCGCCGAACGTCTGAACCTCACGCGCTCTGCCGTGGGCAAGGGCCTGGCGCGGCTGGAGGCGCGCTTGGGCACGTGCCTGTTGCAGCGTTCCACCCGTCGCCAGCGTCTGACCGAAGATGGGCAGGCCTATCACGAGCATTGCCTGCGTGCACTGGCCGAACTGGAAGCTGCCGAGTCGGTGCTCGAAAGCGGCCGACAACAGCCGCGTGGGCGTCTACGCGCAAGCTTGCCATTGGCGTTCGGCCACCATTATGCGGCGCCTGCCTTGTGGGGCTTGATGGACCTTTACCCGCAATTGGAGATCGAGATTTCATTCTCTGACCGGCTCACGGACCTGGTGCAGGAAGGTTTCGACGTCGCCGTGCGCATCGGCCCGTTACCGGACACCGACCGTCTGAGCGCGCGCCGCTTGGGTGAGCAGTCGGTCGGGTTAGCCGCTTCGCCGGCGTACTTGCAGCGTGTCGGGCCGATTGACTGTATTGATGACCTCGCCGGTCAACGAGGCATTGCCTACCGTTGCAATACGTCCTTTCGCGCTGGGGTGGCATCGATGTTGATGCTCGACGACCTCCAGGCCGTGGCCGATGCCGCGATTGCGGGCGTCGGCCTGGCCTGGTTGCCGAGCTGGTTGATTGCGCATTACGTGCTGCGTGGGCAGTTGGAAGCAGTGTTGCCGAACCACCGCGCCCAGCCTGCGCCGATCCATGTGATCTGGCCGACGGCTGCGCATATGCCCGCCAAGGTGCGCTGCGCCATCGACGCCTTGGTGGCGGGCACCCCCAGCTGCCTGGCGGGCAGTTAGAACGCGATGGAGGTTTGCACGTAGACCGTGCGCGGCTCGCCGACGTATTTGCCCTTGTTGTTGTCGTCGAACGAACGGGTGTAGTACTGCTTGTTGAAGATGTTTTTCACACCGACCGCCACGTTCAGGTCCGACAGCTGCGGGCCGAAGTCATACGCTGCGCGGCTGCTGAACAGCATGTAGCCGGGGATGCGTCCGTTGGCGCCGTCGGCACTTTCCGCCCGGGTATTGGCATTATCGGCGAACTGGCTGCTCTGGTAGCTGCTGTCCAGGTTGAGCTTCCAGGGGCCTTCGGTGTAACCCACGCCCAGGGTGCCTTTGTGCTTGGACGAAAACGGTACGCGGTTGCCTTTGTTCGGGCCGTCTTCGCGGATGGTCGCGTCGACGTAAGCGTAGGTGGCGTAGACATCAAAGCCTGTGAGCGCCGGGCTCAACGCATCGAGGGCGTAGTTGATGCTCGATTCGATGCCCTGATGGCGCGTTTCGCCCCGGGCGATCACGGTGTCGTTGGTCTGGTTGCTGTCGTACTGGTTGTCGAAGTTGATCAGGAACGCGCCGATTTCCGCACGCAGGTTGCCATTGTCATAACGGGTACCCAGTTCCCAGGTACGGGCTTTTTCCGGCTTCACTTCGCCGCTGGCTACGCGGTTGGGCATCTGGCTGTATTGCACGCTGCCGAACGAGCCTTCGGTGTTGGCGTAGAGGTTCCAGTCTTCGGTGAGGTGGTAGAGCACGTTCAACGCCGGCAGTGCGGTGTTGTAGTCGCCCTTGTATTTGACGTTGGTCAGGTTGTTGGTTTGCTGGGACTCGATCATCTCGTAGCGCACGCCCGGCGTGATGGTCCACTTGCCGATGTCGATGCGGTCATCGACGAACAACGCGTTGGCTTCGGTGGCGCCACGCGTGTCGCGGTCATTGCGGCTGTTGGTGTCGGGCATTTGCTGGTTGGCGGTGATCGGCGTGCGGTAGCGCATTTCGTGGCCGGCTTCGCTGATGTAGCGGTAGCCGATGCCGACTTCATGGCGGCTGGGGCCGAGGTCGAAGCCCTGGGCGAATCGGGTCTCCAGGCCGCGTACCCAGTATTCGCGGGGCGACAGTGAAAGGAAGTTGCCCTGGTCAAGGTAGCCGTTACGCAAGGTGGTGGTGAAGAACGTGTTGGCGGTGAACTCGCGGCGGTCTTCCTGGTAGCGATAACCGGCGTTGAACATCGTACGGCGGCCCCAGAATTTGTCGTAGGGGCGGGTGGACTGGTACGGGTCCGCCTTGTAGTCCTTTACGTTCAAGCCGCCGGGCATATCGGCCTGGCCTTCGTAGTACTGAGCCATGGTATTGAAGCTGTTGGCGTCGTCGAGCTGGTAATTGCCCTTGAGGATCAGGTCGTCGATGCGCGTGTTGCTGTTTTCGCGCCAGTCGCCGCCACGGGTGCCGGAATACAGAATCGCGCCGCCCAGGCCGTTGTCGGCCGTGCCGCCCGCCAGCAGGTTGCCGCTGGTCTTGAAGCCATCGTGGCTGGAAGACGGGCTGGTCTCGGTCTGCAGGCCACCTTTGACCGTCGGTGCGTCCGGGATGGCTCGGGTCACGAAGTTGACGATGCCGCCGACGTTTTGCGGGCCATAACGCACGGCGCCGCCACCGCGTACCACGTCCACTGCATCCATGTTGCCCATGCTGATCGGGGCGAATGACAGCTGGGGTTGGCCATACGGTGCGAAGGGCACCGGAATGCCATCCATCAACACCGTGGAGCGCGAGGCCAGCCGTGGGTTGAGGCCGCGAATACCGAAGTTCAGCGCCATGTCATGGCTGCCGGTGCCGTTGTTTTCCGGGGCGTTGACGCCGGGGATGCGGTTGAGCACGTCACGGGCCTGGGTCGCGCCCTGGCGTTCGAATGCTTCGCGGCGGATCACGTCACGGGCGCCGGGGTGTTCGAACACGTTGGTTTGCTGCGCATCGCCGAGCCAGTCGCCGACGACATTGGAGGTTTGCAGTTCGACCGTCGTGGGGGCGTTGGCCGGTTGCAGGCTATAGGCATTGTTGCCCTCGGCGCGGGCTTGCAGGCCGGTGCCTTCCAGCAGTTTTTGCAAGCCGTCGGCGGCACCGTAGTTGCCGGATAAACCCCGGCTTTGCATGCCGGCCGTCAGCTCGGAGCCGAAGGAAATCAGCACACCCGCTTCTCGCCCGAATTGGTTCAGGGCCGCTTCCAGCGAAGCCGGTGCGATGTGATAGGGCTTGGCATCGGCCGCCATCACCTGGGGCAGCACGGCGAAACTGAGGCTGGCGCCGAGCAGGAGTTGGCGCAGGGTGCGGGCGAGAGGGGTGGGTTGCTGGAGCATAAAGGGCGGTCCTGAGAAGGAAGGATCAAAGTGGCTTTCCTTCTCTGTCACGCGAGGGCTGGAAAACGGCTCACGGTTGTCGAAAATATTTTCAGGCGCGTGCCTGCACGCTCACCCAGTAACGCGTGAAGCGGCGAACCTTGACCGGCAGGCTGACTTCCAGCAGATCGAGAATGCGTTCGCTGTCATCCAGCGGATAACTGCCGGACAGCAACAGGTTGGCCACCTGCGGGTCGCAATTGAGCTGACCGCGGCGGTAGCGTCCCAGCTCGGTGAGGAAATCTTCCAGGCGCATATGCGCAGCCATCAGCATGCCATCGGCCCAGGCGCCGCTATTGGCGTCGACGGGGCGCGGGGTGTCCCAGCCTTTGCGAGTGAAATTCACCTGGCGGCGGGCTTCGACGATCAGTGGCAGGCCGCTGTAGTGGTCGGGCATGACCTCGACGTGGCCGTCGAGTACCGCCAGTTGGGTGTGGTCGTTGAACTGGCGCACATTCAAGCGCGCCGCCTGGCTGCTGAGCAGGCCCTGGCCGGTCAGCACACGCAGGGGCGAATGACCCGCCCGAGCCGTCAGCAGCATTTCGCCGTCGAGCAGGCGGATCGAGCGCTGCCGGCCATCCATGTGCACATCCACCGCGCTGCCGGTGTTGAGCTGCAACTGGCTACCGTCGGCCAACTGCACCTTGCGACGCTGGCCTACGGGGCTGCGATAGTCGGCACTCAGCGGCGGCAGAATGTGTTGCTGGCGCAGGCCCCAGGCCGCCGCCGACCCCGCGCCGAGGATCAGCAACAACTTCAGCGCCTGGCGCCGGCTGTTGGACTTCGGCGCGTTCAACGCCGCATGGGCCAGGGGCGAAGGCATGCCGCGCAGGCGCTGGTTGACGCGTTGCATATGCTCCCAGGCGCGTTGATGCTCGCTGTGGGCCGCCAGCCACTGTTGCCAGGCCGCGTGCTGACGCGGGTTGAGGCCACCTTGCTGCATTTCCATCAGCCAGTGCACGGCCTGCTCGGCAACGTGGGTCGAGAAGTTCATAGGGCAAAGTAGCAGCGCATGGCTGCTTTATTCAGGTGGCGTTTGACGGTGGCAATCGAGATGCCCAGTTCCGCGCCGATTTGCGCGTAGGTCAGGCCGTCGAGCTGGGCCAGCAGGAAGGCGCGTTTGACTTGAAGGGGCAGGCCGTTGAGCAGTTGGTCCAACTCGAGCAGGGTTTGCAGGATGATGGCGCGTTCTTCTTCCGAAGGCGCTACGTGCTCGGGCAGTTGCGCCAAGGCGTCGAGGTAGGCGCGTTCCAGGTCCTGGCGACGGTAGTAATTGAACAGGACACGCTTGGCCACAGTGGTAAGGAAGGCGCGGGGTTCGATCAGGGTTGGGGTTTCCCGTGCGGTCAGCACCCGGATAAAGGTGTCTTGCGCCAGGTCCGCGGCACTTTCAGGGCAGCCGAGCTTGCGTCGCAACCAGCCGGTGAGCCAGTGGTGATGGTCGTGGTACAGGACTTCGACGGTGTTGGACGGCTGCAACGCGATCACTCCAGGAACATTGGTGTGCGTCAGAGAACAAGAATTGTTCGCATTGTAGGTTGCATGACAACGTTGGGCAATCCTGCAGCTCGATAAAGGACGCAGGTGATTCGTCCGTTCTCTTTTGCTTATGAGAATATTTATCATTAATATCGCGCACTGATGATCCTGGCGCCTCCCGCATGCACAGCACAACCTCACTGTCTGCTTTTTACCGACTGGCCGCGACGTCGCGCGCCCTGGCGGCCGTGATTCTGTTGGCGGTGCCGTGTTGGCGGATGCTGCCATGAGGGTCGGCACCCCACCGGAATCCCAGGACCACCCGCACACCGATGCGGCCGGTGGGCGTGCGCATTTCTTGCAGGTGTTCTTGTCCCAGCGCTCGCAGATGGAAGCGTTGGTCAGCCGCCGCGTGGGTTGCCGTGCCACGGCGGCCGACCTGGTGCAGGACCTGTTCCTGCGTTTCTGGCGCCGGCCGCTGGTGCAAGTCGAAGAACTCAGCACCTACCTGTTGCGCTGCGCGGGCAACATTGCCATCGACCATTTGCGCAGCGAAAGCGCGCGGGTGCGCAGCAACGAAGGCTGGTTGCCGGAGCAGCAGGGCTACCAAGGCTGTGAACCCCAGGCGGCACTCGAAGCGGGCAATGATTTGCGCCATGTCGAAGCCGCTTTGCGCAGTTTGCCGGAGCGCACCCGGCAGATTTTCCTGCTTAACCGCATCCATGGCCGCAAGTATGCGCAGATCGCCCAGGCCATGGGCTTGTCCCAAAGTGCCGTGGAAAAACATATGATGCGTGCCCTCGAAGCCTGCAAGGCCAGCCTTCGTGAACCGCCGCCTCCACGCACGCCAAGGAAAGCACCGTGAACGTCACCCCCACACCCGCTCAGGAGCAGGCCGCGCTCGACTGGTTGAGCCTGTTGCACGACCAGCCCAGCAGTGGCGACCAGGCGACCTTCAGCCGGTGGTTGCGCGCCGACCCGGCGCACGTCGAGGCCTACTCCCAGGCGCAGGTGCTGTGGGAACTGAGTGAAGTGCCGGCACGTAAACTGGCGGCTGAAGAGGCGCTGGCCTTGCAGGGCTACCTCAATGCGATGAACACCCCCAAGCGCTCACGGTTGGTGCGCTGGTCCGGTGCACTGGCGATAGCCGCGAGCCTTCTGTTGATGGTGTGCATGGGCGCAGGCTGGCAGCCGTCGCGCTGGGTCGATGACTTGGGCGCCGACTATGTGACGGCGCCCGGTGAGGTGAGGACCGTCACCCTGGTCGATCAATCCCAAGTGACCCTGGATGCCGACAGTGCCATTGCCGTGGATTTCAGCCAGGGCGAGCGCCATATCCAATTGCGTCGCGGCGCCGGTTTTTTCAGCGTGACTCACACCGGCCAACCCTTTGTAGTGGGCGCCGACAGCGGTGAAGCGCGGGTGCTGGGCACGCAGTTCGAGGTGCGCCTGCAACCGGCGGGTGCCCAGGTGACGGTGCTTTCCGGGCGGGTCGCAGTGACGTCTTCCAGGCAGGGCCAGCAACAGATTCTGACGGCAGGCCAGCAAGTGGCCTACGCCGACGGCGTCGCCGAACCCATGCACGCGGTCGACAGTGAATCACGCCTGGCCTGGCGTGACGGTTGGCTCAACTACTACAAGGCGCCCTTGGCCGATGTGGTCAAGGATCTGCGGCGTTACTACCCCGGGCGCATTCTGTTGCTCAACGACGAGATGGCCGGCAAACGTGTGAGCGGCAGCTTTCCGAGCAAAGACCCGCAAGCCGTGTTGAATGCCTTGCAGGCGGTGCTGGGGTTTGAGCAGCACGAGATTTTTGGTCGGATGATTGTATTGCGCTAGTCACACCTAAGATAAAAGCGCCGCAGTACCCCATGTGGGAGGGGGCTTGCTCCCGATTGCAGTGTGTCAGGGCCAGCTGTTCTGGCTGATTCACCGCCATCGGGAGCAAGCCCCCTCCCACATGGGGTTCTGCGGTGTTTTGTAGAATGGATTACTTCAGCGCGGCCATGATCGCGTCCGGGTTGTAGTCACGGATCAACGTGCCGTTCACGTCCACAAACGGAATACCGCCACCTCCCAACGCCTCATATGCCTTGCGCGCCTGGGCGTCCTTCTCGATGTCGAAGGCCTGGTAGGGGATGCCTTTCTGGTCCAGGAAGCGGCGGGTCTGCTTGCAGTAGCCACACCACTCGGTGGAGTAGAGCACCACGCGCGCCGAGGCGCGTATCGGCTCCGAAACCACCTGCGAGGGGTTGAACACCCGCTCGATCTTGCCCCAGTTCTGGATTACAACCACCACCAGCAACACCAGCAAGACTTTCTTGAACACCCCGCCGAGCATCAGTTGCGGCGCTTGAGCTGGTCGGTCAGTTGGGTTGGCAGGCCCTTGATGATCAAGGTGCCGGCGGCTTCGTCGTACTCGATCTTGTCGCCCAGCAGGTGCGCCTCGAAGCTGATGGACAAGCCTTCGGCGCGGCCGGTGAAACGGCGGAACTGGTTGAGGGTGCGTTTATCCGCCGGGATTTCCGGCGACAGGCCGTAGTCCTTGTTGCGGATATGGTCGTAGAACGCTTTTGGCCGATCTTCATCGATCAAGCCCGACAGTTCTTCCAGGCCCATGGGTTCGCCGAGCTTGGCCTGGCTGCTGGCGTAATCAACCAATGTCTTGGTTTTCTCGCGGGCGGATTCGTCCGGCAGGTCTTCGCTTTCGACGAAGTCGCTGAAGGCCTTGAGCAAGGTGCGGGTCTCGCCCGGCCCGTCGACGCCTTCCTGGCAACCGATGAAGTCGCGGAAGTACTCCGAGACCTTCTTGCCGTTCTTGCCCTTGATAAACGAGATGTACTGCTTGGATTGCTTGTTGTTCTGCCACTCGGACACGTTGATCCGCGCTGCCAGGTGCAACTGGCCAAGGTCGAGGTGGCGCGACGGGGTCACGTCCAGCTCGTCGGTCACCGCCACGCCTTCACTGTGGTGCAGCAGGGCAATGGCCAGGTAATCGGTCATGCCTTGCTGGTAGTGCGCAAACAGCACGTGGCCGCCGGTGGAGAGGTTGGACTCCTCCATCAGCTTTTGCAGGTGCTCGACCGCCATCCGGCTGAAACGGGTGAAATCCTGGGCACCGTCGAAATATTCCTTCAACCAGCCGCTGAACGGGTGCGCGCCGGACTCGGCATGGAAGAACCCCCAGGCCTTGCCTTGTTTGGCGTTGTAGCTCTCGTTGAGGTCGGCAAGCATATTCTCGATGGCGGCGGATTCGGACAGCTCCGTATCGCGGGCGTGAAGAACTGCGGGTGTGCCGTCGGGTTTTTTGTCGATCAGGTGGACGATGCAATGACGGATCGGCATAGGCTTCTCGGCTGGTTGAAGGGGAGCCGGTGGCCTCCCCGAAAAGTCGCCCAGTGTACCGCACCCATTGGTCAAGACACGCCTGGAAGGCTATTTTGGATGCTCTCTGACGGGGCATATGCCTTTTTTTCACGGTTTAGAGCGATAAAGCTGACCAAATGGCTAGGTAGAGGCGGATATTTCCCCGTCTCTGTGCTAGTTTTGCCCCGTCTTACGCCAAGTCTCGGCGTTAAGCGTGCATTCAGCATCTGTCAGGTCGAACCAATCCCCGTTTCAAGCATCTATAACCCCGATCTCCGCGGTTATTAAGCCTGGGGTGCCAGGCCTAGACGGTCGGGCTCGATGGCTGACACTGCACTCTGCAATCCATATGAATTTGATAGGGAAGGAACACCACAATGGCTATTACTAAAGACCAACTGATCGCTGACCTGGCTGAAGCAGTAGACGCACCGAAAACTACCGTGCGCGCTCTGCTGGACCAACTGAGCCAAGTTGTTGCTGATCAGCTGGAAAACGGCGGCGAAATCACTCTGCCAGGCGTTGGCAAACTGAAAGTGACCGAGCGTCCTGCCCGTACTGGCCGTAACCCTTCGACTGGCGCTGCCATCGAAATCGCTGCCAAGAAAGTTATCAAGCTGGTTGTGGCCAAAGGCCTGACCGACGCTGTTAACAAGTAAGACGCAGCAAAAAAACCGTGCTCCGGAGCGATCCGGGCACGGTTTTTTATTGCCTGCGATTTGCCTTGTAGTGAGCGGGCTTGCCCGCGCTGGGTGGCGAAGCCGCCCTAAAACCGGCAATTGTGGTCAGGCTGGAGAAATGCAGTGTCTGGTATGGGGCTGCTTCGCAGCCCAGCGCGGGCAAGCCCGCTCACTACAGGGGTCAGTTGCGGACCCAGCGTTGGCGCCAGATCAGTTGTTCGTTCTTGGTCTGGAAGGTCCAGGCGACGAAACGGCTTTGTTTCTGCCCCTGGGACATCTCCACCACCTGGCTTTCCAGCGCACCGGCCTTTTTCAGTGCCATCTCGATTGCGGGCAGGTTCGACGCTTTTGACACCAGGGTGCTGAACCACAGCACCTTGTGGGCAAAATGCGCGCTCTCGGCAATCAGCTGCGTCACAAAGCGTGCTTCACCGCCTTCACACCACAACTCGGCCGATTGGCCACCGAAATTCAATACCGGCAACTTGCGCTTGGGATCCGCCTTGCCCAAGGCACGCCACTTGCGTTCGCTGCCCTTGGTGGCTTCCTCCATGGACCCATGGAACGGTGGGTTGCACATCGTCAGGTCAAAGCGCTCGCCCGGTTCCAGCAACCCCAGCAGGATCTGCTTGGGATTGGGTTGCTGGCGCAGTTGAATGACTTTGCCCAGGTCGTTGGACTGCACGATGGCCTTGGCTGCGGCCACGGCGACAGGGTCGGCGTCCGAGCCCAGGAAGTTCCAGCGGTACTCCATGTAGCCAATCAGGGGGTAGACGCAGTTGGCGCCCATGCCGACGTCCAGCACCTTGACGATAGAACCGCGCGGGATCTTGCCGTCATTGGTGCTGGCCAGCAGGTCGGCGAGGAAGTGCACGTAGTCGGCGCGCCCAGGCACCGGTGGGCACAGGTAGTCGGCGGGGATGTCCCAGTGCTGGATGCCATAGAAGGCCTTGAGCAGCGCCCGGTTGAAGACCCGTACCGCCTCCGGGCTGGCGAAGTCGATGCTTTCCTTGCCGTACGGGTTGATGATCACGAACTTCGCCAGTTCCGGCGTGGTCTTGATCAGCGCCGGGAAGTCGTAACGGCCTGTGTGGCGGTTGCGCGGGTGCAGAGTGGCCTCTTTGCGCGGCACGACGGGTTTGGCCGTGGCTGCGGTTTTAGGCTTCTTGCGCGGAGGTTTTGGCGTACTGGGGGCGGTCATGATGATTCTGGTGTTGGCTCAAAGTGGCGAGCATTGTCACACATCCCGAGGTGATCTCGGGCAAATGTGGGAGAGGGCAGGTCCCCTTCCACCTTGATTGTATTGCCAGCCTGGAATTGGGGAGTTCCAGGCAAAAAAAAGAGACCCGAAGGTCTCTTTTTTCACACAGGTTCCGCCTTACAGGCTGGAAATCCGCGCATGCTGCTCCGCCAGCTTGCCCAGGGCCTGTTCAGCCTCGGCGAGCTTGGCGCGCTCTTTGTCGATCACTTCAGCCGGCGCCTTGTCGACAAACGCCGCGTTGGACAACTTGCCGCCCACACGCTGCACTTCGCCTTGCAGGCGGGCGATTTCCTTGTCCAGGCGTGCCAGTTCGGCGCCCTTGTCGATCAGGCCGGCCATCGGCACCAGCACTTCCATGTCGCCGACCAGTGCGGTCGCGGACAGCGGTGCTTCGGCGCCATCAGCCAAGACAGTGATGGACTCCAGCTTCGCCAGCTTCTTGAGCAGCGCATCGTTCTCGCTGAGGCGACGCTGGTCTTCGGCGCTGGCGTTCTTGACGAATACCGCCAGTGGCTTGCCCGGCCCGATGTTCATCTCGGCGCGGATGTTGCGCGTGCCGAGCATCAGGGTCTTGAGCCATTCGATATCGCTTTCGGCCGCCTCATCGATGCGCGCTTCGTTGGCCACCGGCCAAGGTTGCAGCATGATGGTCTTGCCTTCGATACCGGCCAGCGGCGCCAGGCGCTGCCAGATTTCTTCGGTGATGAACGGCATGAACGGATGCGCCAGGCGCAGTGCCACTTCCAGCACGCGCACCAGGGTGCGACGGGTGCCACGCTGGCGTTCGATCGGCGCGTTCTCGTCCCACAGCACGGGCTTGGACAGTTCCAGGTACCAGTCGCAATACTGGTTCCAGATGAACTCGTACAAGGCCTGTGCGGCCAGGTCGAAACGGAACTGGTCGAGTTGGCGGGTGACTTCGGCTTCGGTGCGCTGCAACTGCGAGATGATCCAGCGGTCGGCCAGGCTCAGCTCGTAGGCTTCGCCGTTCTGGCCGCAGTCTTCGCCTTTATCCAGCACGTAGCGCGCCGCGTTCCAGATCTTGTTGCAGAAGTTGCGATAGCCTTCGACGCGGCCCATGTCGAACTTGATGTCGCGACCGGTGGACGCCAGCGAGCAGAAGGTGAAGCGCAGGGCATCGGTGCCGTAGCTGGCGATGCCGTCGGCAAACTCGTCGCGGGTCTGCTTCTCGATCTTCTTCGCCAGCTTCGGCTGCATCAGGCCCGAGGTGCGTTTCTGCACGAGGGTTTCCAGGTCGATGCCGTCGATGATGTCCAGCGGGTCGAGCACGTTGCCCTTGGACTTGGACATCTTCTGGCCCTGGCCATCACGCACCAGCCCGTGCACGTACACGGTCTTGAATGGTACCTGCGGCGTGCCATCTTCGTTCTTCACCAGGTGCATGGTCAGCATGATCATCCGGGCGACCCAGAAGAAAATGATGTCAAAACCGGTGACCAGCACGTCGGTGGAGTGGAATTTCTTGAGGAATTCGGTCTGCTGCGGCCAGCCCAGGGTAGAGAAGGTCCACAGGCCCGAACTGAACCAGGTGTCCAGTACGTCGTTGTCCTGTTGCAGCGCAATGTCGGCACCGAGGTTGTGCTTGGCACGCACTTCGGCTTCATCGCGGCCTACATAGACCTTGCCCGATTCGTCGTACCAGGCCGGAATGCGGTGGCCCCACCACAGTTGACGGCTGATGCACCAGTCCTGGATGTCGCGCATCCACGAGAAGTACATGTTTTCGTACTGCTTGGGCACGAACTGGATGCGGCCATCTTCCACGGCGGCGATCGCAGGTTCTGCCAGCGGTTTGGTGGACACGTACCACTGGTCGGTCAGCCACGGCTCGATCACGGTGCCGGAGCGGTCGCCCTTCGGCACTTTCAGGCCGTGGTCGTCAACGCTGACCAACAGGCCGGCGGCGTCGAAGGCGGCGACGATCTGCTTGCGTGCTTCGAAACGGTCTAGGCCGACGTATTCAGCCGGGATCTTGCCGTCAATGCTGTCGTTCAGCGTACCGTCCAGGTTGAAGACCTGGCAGGCCGGCAAGACGGCGGCATTTTTGTCGAAGATGTTCAGCAGCGGCAGGTTGTGGCGCTTGCCGACTTCGTAGTCATTGAAGTCATGGGCCGGGGTGATTTTCACGCAGCCGGTACCGAACTCGGGGTCGCAGTAGTCGTCCGCGATAATCGGGATGCGACGGCCGACCAGCGGCAGTTCGACGAACTTGCCGATCAGCGCCTGGTAGCGCTCATCGTTCGGGTTGACGGCCACGGCGGCGTCGCCAAGCATGGTTTCCGGACGGGTGGTCGCGACGATCAGGTAATCGTTGCCTTCAGCAGTCTTGGCGCCATCGGCCAGCGGATATTTGAGGTTCCACAGGAAACCTTTCTCGTCGTGGTTTTCCACTTCGAGGTCGGAAATCGCCGTGTGCAGCTTGGTGTCCCAGTTGACCAGGCGCTTGCCGCGGTAGATCAGGCCGTCTTCATGCAGGCGCACAAAGGCTTCCTTCACGGCTTCCGACAGGCCATCGTCCATGGTGAAGCGTTCGCGACTCCAGTCTACGGACGAGCCGAGGCGACGGATTTGACGGCTGATATTGCCGCCGGACTGGTCTTTCCATTCCCAGACTTTCTCGAGGAATTTCTCGCGGCCCAGGTCGTGACGGTTTTGGCCGGTGGCCTCGAGTTGGCGTTCCACCAGCATCTGGGTGGCGATACCGGCGTGGTCGGTGCCCGGCTGCCACAGGGTGTCGCGACCCTGCATACGGCGGAAACGGATCAACGCATCCATGATCGCATTGTTGAAGCCATGGCCCATGTGCAGGCTGCCAGTGACGTTCGGTGGCGGAATCATGATGGTGTAGGAATCGCCCGCGCCTTGCGGGGCGAAATAATTCTCGGATTCCCAGGTGTTGTACCAGGAAGTTTCGATGGCGTGCGGCTGGTAGGTCTTATCCATGCGCGGCGGGACCCTAGTTGGCATTAATTCAGGAAAGCCGGCAAGTATAACGGGGGATAGGGCGCAGGGCGAGGCGAAGACGGGCTTGAGGTGTATGGGGTGGCAAATGTGGGAGGGGGCTTGCCCCCGATAGCAGTGGACCAGCCAGTTCAGGGGTAGCTGATACCCCGCTATCGGGAGCAAGCCCTCTCCCACAGGGGATCTTTGTTTGATTTAAGACTGGTACTGGCTGAGCAACCGCTCCATCCGCGCATCCAGCCGGCGCTTGATCTCGGTTTCGATGTGCGGGGCAAAGTCGTCGATCACGTCCTGCATGATCAGTTGCGCGGCGGCGCGCAGTTCGTTGTCCAGGTGCAGCAGCAGGGCGTCTGGCGCTTTTTCGACGGGGGCTGGCTCGACGGCGGGCGCCTGGGCAACCGGTTCCGGTGCGACGGGTTTGCCGCCGACCATGTCGAACAGCAGCGGAATCTGTACCTCGCCTTCGACCGTCTCGGTCAGCAGTGGCGGTTGCAAGTCATCATCACCCAGCAACTTGCGGATCGACTCCAGGTCGTCCAGCAGGTGGTCGTCTTTTTTTAAAGGGTTGGAAGTGTCCATCATTTACTCAAAGTCGTTGTAGCCGGTGATCTTGCAGAGGATAGCCCTGTTCGCGGTAGAAACGGAAACTCTCCCGCGCGGCCTGACGAATAGCCGGATCTTCCACCACCACTTCCGCCACCCGGGCGAACGCCTTGGCAAAGGGCGGTACTTTCAGGTCGAGGTTGACCAGTAGGTCATGGTGATCGCCGCAGCTCTCGCCCAATCCAAGGACGACCAGGCCGTCGGGTTCGGATTCGGCGGGGCCGTGGGGCACGAAGCTTTCACCCTTGAAGCGCCACAGGCGGGCATCGAGCTCGTCACGTTGGGCGGCATCGCTGCAGTGCAGGTAGATGCGATGGCCCATGCGCCAAGCCTTTTCGGTGAGTTTGCAGGCAAAGTCCAGGCGCGCGAGCGGGTCGGCGCTGGGCAATATATAGAAGTCGACTTGGGTCATTGCGGTTCCTGAACGGCCTCAACCGGCATAAAAGCGAGCGTATTGTGGCGAGCAAGCTTGCTTGCGCCGGGGCACGAAGCGGCCCCAGAAAAGCAGGGGACTGCTGCGCAGTCCAGCGGGAGCAAGCTCCCTCGCCACGACATTCTCGCTCCGGGGTTAGGCCTTGGCGCGATCCAGCAGGTACTGGGTCAGCAGTGGAACCGGACGGCCAGTGGCGCCCTTGTCCTTGCCGCCGCTGGTCCAGGCCGTGCCGGCGATGTCCAGGTGCGCCCAGTTGAAGTTCTTGGCGAAGCGCGACAGGAAGCAGGCCGCGGTGATGGTGCCGGCTTTCGGGCCGCCGATGTTGGCGATATCGGCAAATGGGCTATCCAGCTGTTCCTGGTACTCATCGAACAGCGGCAGTTGCCAGGCGCGGTCATCGGCGGCTTTACCGGCGCTGAGCAGTTGCTCGATCAGTTCGTCGTTGTTGCCCAGCAGGCCCGAGGTGTGGGAACCCAGGGCGACGACGCAGGCGCCGGTGAGAGTGGCGATGTCGATCACGGCCTGCGGCTTGAAGCGTTCGGCGTAGGTGAGGGCATCGCACAGCACCAGGCGGCCTTCGGCGTCGGTGTTGAGGATTTCGACGGTCTGGCCGCTCAGGGTGGTGACGATGTCGCCTGGGCGCGAAGCACCGCCGCTCGGCATGTTCTCGGCACAGGCCAGGATGCACACCAGGTTGATCGGCAGTTTCAGCTCCAGCACGGCACGCAGGGTCCCGAAGACGCTGGCGGCGCCGCCCATGTCGTACTTCATCTCATCCATGCCCAGGCCCGGCTTGAGGCTGATGCCGCCGGTGTCGAAGGTGATGCCTTTACCCACCAGGGCGTAAGGCTTCTCGGACTTCTTGCCGCCGTTGTATTGCATCACGATCAAGCGTGGCGGCTGGTCGCTGCCCTGGCCCACGGCATAGAACGAGCCCATGCCCAGTTCCTTGATCTTCTTCTCGTCGAGCACTTCGACTTTCAAGCCCTTGAACTCTTTACCCAGCGCCTTGGCCTGTTCGCCGAGGAAGGTCGGGTGGCAGATGTTCGGCGGCAGGTTGCCGAGGTCGCGGGTGAACGACATGCCATTGGCGATGGCCTGGGCGTGGGTCACGGCGCGCTGGACTTCAGCCTGGGCGGCCTTGATGGTCAGCAGGGTGATTTTTTTCAGGGCGCGGGGTTCGGCTTTCTGGCTCTTGAACTGGTCGAAGATGTAACCGCCGTCGACCAGGGTTTCGGCCAGCAGGCGCGTCTTGCCGTAGCTGTCGCGGCCTTTTACGACGATTTCATCGAGTGCCACCGTCGCTTCGCTACCGCCCAGGCCCTTGAGGGTGCTGAGGATGCCGCTGATGATCTTGCGGAACGGACGGTCGCCCAGTTCGGCGTCCTTGCCCACGCCAACCAGCAATACGCGCTCGGCTTTGAGGTTGGGCAGGCTTTGCAGCAGCAGGCTCTGGCCGACTTTGCCGGCCAGGTCGCCGCGCTTGAGCACGGCGCTGATGGCGCCACCGCTCAATTCGTCCAGCTGCTTGGCGGCGGTGCCGAGTTTGCGGCCTTCGCCGACAGCGACCACGAGGGTGGCGGTTTTCAACGTTTCGGGGCTAACGCTTTTTACAACCAATTCCATTTTCGGGTCCCTTATCAAGGTCTGTGAGCCTGAGGTTTGTACGCAGGCTTTAACGCCTGGCGGCTTGGTAAACCGCCAGCGGCAAAGGCCGCAGTTTGAACCTCGCCGACGGAACCTGACAACCCTTGCCACATGCTTTGTGCACGCGCATGAGTAAGCTCCGTGACAGGCGCGGTCAATCACAGGATAATGCGCAATCTTTTTAGCCGGCCCATGCAAACGGGTCGACTCGTTATGCTTGCTTGTTTGGCCGCCTTAGCCTGACAACCCTGGAGTGTCTGGTTTGATCGTCTTCCGTTATCTGTCCCGCGAAGTCCTGTTGACCCTGAGTGCCGTGAGTGCGGTATTGCTGGTCATCACCATGAGTGGTCGTTTCGTCAAATTCCTGGCCCAGGCCGCTTCCGGGGCTCTGGACCCGGGCTCGCTGTTCCTGATCATGGGCTTTCGCCTGCCGGGCTTCCTGCAGTTGATCCTGCCGCTTGGCCTGTTCCTGGGCATTCTGCTGGCCTATGGCCGGTTGTACCTCGAAAGTGAAATGACCGTGCTTTCGGCCACCGGCATGAGCCAGCAGCGTCTGCTGGCCATGACCATGGTGCCGGCTGCCGGTGTTGCCTTGGTGGTGGCATGGTTGAGCATGAGCCTGGCGCCCCAGGGCGCCATGCAGTTCCAGCTGCTGCTGAACAAACAGGATGCGATGACCGAGTTCGACACCCTGGAGCCCGGGCGCTTCCAGGCGCTCAACGACGGCACGCGGGTGACCTATACCGAAACCATGACCGATGACCGCTCCAACCTCGGTGGTGTGTTCATTTCCCAGAAAAACTTCGGCCAGAACCAGAAAGACCGCGGCATTTCGATTCTGGTGGCCAATAGCGGGCGCCAGGAAGTACGCCCTGACGGCAGCCGCTACCTGATCCTGGAAAATGGCTATCGTTATGACGGCAGCCCTGGCCTCGCGGACTATCGGGCGATCAAGTACGACACTTATGGTGTGATGCTGGCCAAGCCTGAAATCAGTGAAGAGGTGACCGATCGCGACGCGCTCCCGACTGCCTCGTTGTTCGGCAGCCAGGAACTGCGCTCCATCGCCGAGTTGCAATGGCGGATTTCCCTGCCGCTGCTGGTGTTCATCGTGACCTTGATGGCCGTGCCGCTGTCCCGGGTCAACCCGCGCCAGGGCCGTTTCCTCAAGCTGCTGCCGGCGATCCTGCTGTACATGGCCTACCTGACCATCCTGATTTCCGCCCGTGGCTCCCTGGAGAAGGGCAGGTTGTCGCCGGCCCTGGGCCTGTGGTGGGTGCATGGGATATTCCTGGCGATCGGCCTGGGGCTGCTCTACTGGGAACCTATCCGTTTGAAAATGAAGAGCCGTCGTGGCCTGAAGGAGTTGGCCCGTGGCTAAGCTTGATCGCTATATAGGTAGCAGCGTACTGATCGCCATCCTGGCGGTGTTGGGCATCATCCTTGGCCTGGCCTCGTTGTTCGCTTTCATCGACGAAGTCGGCAACGTCACCGACACCTATACCGTCACGGACGTATTGAGCTTCGTCGCATTGACCGCGCCTCGTCGTGTCTACGACATGATGCCGATGGCGGCGCTGATCGGCTGCCTGATCGGCCTCGGCAGCCTGGCCAGCAGCAGCGAACTGACCATCATGCGTGCCGCCGGTGTGTCCATCGGGCGTATCGTCTGGGCGGTGATGAAGCCCATGCTCCTGCTGATGGCCTGCAGCGTGCTGGTCGGTGAATACGTAGCGCCGCCTGCCGAAGCCACGGCCCAGGCCAACCGCGCCCTGGCCCAGGGTTCGGGGGATGCGCAAAGCGCCAAGCACGGTCTGTGGCACCGCCAGGGAGACGAGTTCATCCATATTAACGCTGTGCAGCCGGGCGGCCTGTTGATCGGGGTAACCCGCTATACCTTCGACAAAGAGCGGCACATGCTGACTTCCAGCTTTGCCAAGCGTGCGCAGTACAGTGCCGAGAAGTGGGAGTTGAGTGATGTCACCACCACCTATTTCCGCAATGTGGGCCAAGGCACCAAGGCCAGCACCGAAGTGATCAACGTGGCCTCCGAGCCATGGGACATCGCCCTGAAGCCGGAACTGCTCAATACCGTGGTGATGGTCCCGGAAGCCCTGCCGATCTCCGGTTTGTGGAGCTATATCCACTACCTCAAGGACCAGGGCCTGAATAACGGCCGCTACTGGCTGGCGTTCTGGGTCAAGGTGTTGCAACCGGTGGTCACCGCTGCGTTGGTCTTGATGGCGATTTCCTTCATCTTCGGTCCGCTGCGTTCCGTGACCCTCGGTCAGCGGGTATTTACCGGCGTGCTGGTGGGCTTCACGTTCCGTATCGCCCAGGATCTGCTTGGCCCATCAAGCCTGGTGTTCGGTTTTTCTCCGCTGTTTGCGGTACTGGTGCCGACGGCGATCTGCGCCGTGGCCGGATTGTGGCTGCTGCGCCGGGCCGGTTGATACTGCGCTTATGAACAAAAAATGCCCCGGTCGAGAGATCGGGGCATTTTTGTTCTGGTCAGCAAAGATGACGTCTGGCCTGAGCATCAGGTACAATTCCCGGCTATTTTTCAGCGGGCAATCTGCCTGCAGCCTTTTTGAGTGTTGACCCGTGAGTGATTTGAGTCATATCCGCAATTTCTCCATCATCGCCCACATTGACCATGGCAAGTCGACGCTGGCCGATCGATTCATCCAGATGTGCGGCGGCCTCGCCGAGCGTGAAATGGAAGCCCAGGTACTGGATTCCATGGACCTCGAGCGCGAGCGCGGGATCACCATCAAGGCCCACAGCGTTACTTTGTACTACAAGGCCAAAGACGGCATTACCTACCAGTTGAACTTCATCGACACCCCAGGCCACGTCGATTTCACTTACGAAGTCAGCCGTTCCCTGGCGGCCTGCGAAGGTGCCTTGCTGGTGGTTGACGCCGGCCAGGGCGTTGAAGCGCAGTCGGTTGCCAACTGCTACACCGCGATCGAGCAGGGCCTGGAAGTCATGCCCGTGCTGAACAAGATCGACTTGCCCCAGGCCGAGCCTGAGCGCGTCAAGGAAGAGATCGAGAAGATCATCGGCATCGATGCCACCGACGCCGTCACCTGCAGCGCCAAGACCGGCCTGGGTGTCGACGAAGTGCTCGAGCGCCTGGTGCACACCATTCCCGCCCCGACCGGCAACATCGAAGACCCGCTGCAAGCGTTGATCATCGACTCCTGGTTCGACAACTACCTGGGCGTTGTTTCCTTGGTTCGCGTGCGCCACGGCCGCGTGAAGAAGGGCGACAAGATCCTGGTCAAGTCCACCGGCAAGATCCACCTGGTGGACAGCGTCGGTGTATTCAACCCGAAACACACCGCGACCGCTGATCTGAAAGCTGGTGAAGTAGGTTTCATCATTGCCGGTATCAAGGACATTCACGGTGCGCCAGTGGGCGACACCCTGACCCTGAGCAGCACGCCGGACGTCGACGTACTGCCGGGCTTCAAGCGCATTCAGCCACAGGTCTACGCCGGCCTGTTCCCGGTCAGTTCCGACGACTTCGAAGATTTCCGCGAAGCCCTGCAAAAACTGACCCTCAACGACTCGTCGTTGCAGTACACCCCGGAAAGTTCCGACGCCCTGGGCTTCGGCTTCCGTTGCGGCTTCCTGGGCATGCTGCACATGGAAATCATCCAGGAGCGCCTTGAGCGCGAATACGACCTGGACCTGATCACCACTGCGCCAACGGTTATTTTTGAGCTGTTGCTGAAAACCGGTGAAACGATTTACGTCGATAACCCGTCCAAGCTCCCGGATCTGTCGGCGATCGAAGACATGCGCGAGCCTATCGTGCGGGCCAATATCCTGGTTCCGCAGGAGCACTTGGGCAATGTCATCACCTTGTGCATCGAGAAGCGTGGCGTCCAGCGCGACATGCTGTTCCTCGGTACGCAGGTGCAAGTGACCTACGATATGCCGATGAACGAAGTGGTTCTGGACTTCTTCGACCGCCTCAAATCCACCAGTCGCGGCTATGCTTCGCTGGATTACCATTTCGATCGTTACCAATCGGCTAATCTGGTGAAACTGGATGTGCTGATCAACGGCGACAAGGTAGATGCACTGGCGTTGATCGTGCACAAGGACAACGCGCATTACAAAGGTCGGCAGTTGACCGAGAAGATGAAAGAACTGATTCCGCGCCAGATGTTCGACGTCGCGATCCAGGCCGCCATCGGCGGGCAGATCATTGCGCGGACCTCCGTCAAGGCTCTCAGAAAGAACGTACTGGCCAAATGCTACGGCGGTGACGTAAGCCGTAAGCGCAAGCTGCTTGAGAAGCAAAAAGCCGGTAAAAAACGCATGAAGCAAGTAGGTAACGTGGAAGTTCCACAAGAAGCCTTCCTTGCGGTGCTCAGGTTGGATAGTTAGGTCCTATGTCGCTAAATTTCCCGCTGTTGCTGGTCATCGCCGTTGCCGTTTGCGGTCTCCTGGCGTTGCTCGATCTGGTGTTCTTCGCCCCGCGTCGGCGGGCGGCTATCGCCTCCTATCAGGGCAGCGTCAGCCAGCCCGATGCGGTGGTGGTCGAAAAGCTGAACAAAGAGCCCCTGCTGGTTGAATACGGCAAGTCGTTCTTCCCGGTATTGTTCATCGTGCTGGTGTTGCGCTCGTTCCTGGTGGAGCCGTTTCAGATCCCGTCGGGGTCGATGAAACCTACCCTGGACGTGGGCGACTTCATCCTGGTGAACAAGTTCTCCTACGGGATTCGCCTGCCGGTGATCGACAAGAAAGTCATCCCGGTGGGTGACCCGCAGCGCGGCGATGTGATGGTGTTCCGCTACCCAAGCGACCCGAACGTCAACTACATCAAGCGTGTCGTGGGCCTGCCGGGCGACGTGATCCGCTACACCAGCGACAAGCGTCTGTTCGTCAACGGGGAATCGGTGGCCGAGAAGCTGCTGGGCACCGAGCCGAACACCCTGGGCAGCGCCGAGCTGTACCAGGAAAAACTCGGTACGGTAGAGCACGAAATCCGCAAGGAAATGAGCCGCTACCGCGCAATGCCTGATGGCCAGTGGAAAGTGCCGGCCGGTCACTACTTCATGATGGGTGACAACCGGGACAACTCCAACGACAGCCGCTACTGGGATGACCCCAGCATTCCCAAGGACCTGCTGGGCATGGTTCCCGACGAGAACATTGTCGGCAAGGCCTTTGCGGTCTGGATGAGTTGGCCGGAACCCAAGCTCAGCCACCTGCCGAACTTCTCGCGGGTCGGGCTGATCAAGTAATACAGACGGCGCTGTTCACACAGCGCCGAATGCTTTTCTGGGGTTGGGACAAACATTGGCCCGGCTTCATGCGACACCAATCAGGATTTGAATTTGAACACTGCGTCAATCGTCGATGGCCGCCGGTGCCACCAACTAGATATGGATAAACCGTGACCGTTTCTCTAAGTCGTCTCGAGCGCCAGCTCGGCTACACCTTCAAGGACCAGGAATTGATGGTCCTTGCCCTCACACACCGCAGCTTTGCAGGGCGTAATAACGAGCGCCTGGAATTCCTCGGTGATGCCATCCTCAATTTCGTTGCCGGTGAAGCGCTGTTCGAGCGTTTCCCTCAAGCCCGCGAAGGCCAGCTGTCACGCCTGCGTGCACGGTTGGTGAAAGGCGAAACCCTGGCGGTACTGGCCCGTGGTTTTGGCCTGGGCGAATACCTGCGCCTGGGTTCCGGTGAATTGAAAAGCGGTGGTTTCCGCCGCGAGTCGATCCTGGCCGATGCCCTTGAGGCGCTGATCGGTGCGATCTACCTCGATGCCGGCATGGAAGCGGCGAAGGAGCGCGTCACTGCCTGGCTGACCTCCGAGATCGAGAGCCTGACGCTGGTCGATACCAACAAAGACCCCAAGACCCGCCTGCAGGAATTCCTGCAGTCGCGCGGTTGCGAACTGCCACGCTACGAAGTGGTGGACATCCAGGGTGAGCCCCATTGCCGCGTATTCTTCGTGGAATGTGAAATCACCTTACTGAACGAAAAAAGCCGAGGCCAGGGTGTGAGCCGTCGTATTGCCGAACAGGTAGCGGCCGCTGCAGCACTGATTGCCCTGGGCGTGGAGAATGGCCATGACTGATTCAACCGCAACACGCTGTGGCTATGTCGCCATCGTTGGACGCCCGAACGTGGGCAAGTCCACGTTGCTGAACCACATCCTGGGCCAGAAGCTCGCGATCACCTCGCGCAAGCCGCAGACTACCCGCCACAACATGCTGGGCATCAAGACCGAAGGCAACGTGCAAGCGGTCTACGTCGACACCCCGGGCATGCACAAAGGTGGCGAGAAAGCCCTCAACCGCTACATGAACAAGACGGCTTCGGCCGCGTTGAAAGACGTCGACGTGGTGATCTTCGTGGTTGACCGCACCAAGTGGACCGACGAAGACCAGATGGTTCTGGAGCGCGTGCAGTATGTCACCGGCCCGTTGATCGTCGCCCTGAACAAGACCGACCGCATCGAAGACAAAGCCGAGCTGATGCCGCACCTGAGCTGGCTGCAGGAACAACTGCCGAACGCCCAGATCATCCCGATTTCGGCCCAGCACGGGCACAATCTCGATGCGCTGGAGCGTGTGATCGCCGAGCACCTGCCGGAGAACGAGCACTTCTTCCCGGAAGACCAGATCACCGACCGCAGCAGCCGTTTCCTCGCCGCCGAACTGGTGCGCGAGAAAATCATGCGCCAGATGGGCGCCGAGCTGCCGTACCAGATCACCGTGGAAATCGAAGAGTTCAAGCAGCAGGGCAAGACCCTGCATATCCATGCGCTGATCCTCGTCGAGCGTGACGGCCAGAAGAAAATCATCATTGGCGACAAGGGCGATCGCATCAAGCGCATCGGCACCGAAGCGCGCAAGGACATGGAGTTGCTGTTTGACTCCAAGATCATGCTCAACCTTTGGGTGAAGGTGAAAGGTGGTTGGTCCGATGATGAGCGCGCACTGCGTTCTCTGGGTTACGGCGACCTTTAAGCAGAACACCGCAGGACTGAAAATGTGGGAGGGGGCTTGCTCCCGATGGCGGTGGGTCAGTTAATACATAAGTGACTGACCACCGCCATCGGGAGCAAGCCCCCTCCCACATTCGGTTTGTGCAGTTTTCAAAAAATGCATTCCAGCAGTGAGCCTCCATGTCCCAGCCCACCAGCCAACCCGCCTACGTCCTGCACAGCCGCGCCTACCGCGAGACCAGTGCCCTGGTGGACTTCCTCACCCCTCAAGGCCGCCTGCGTGCGGTGTTGCGCAGCGCACGGGGTAAGGCGGGCACATTGGCGCGGCCGTTCGTGGCCCTGGATGTGGAGTTTCGCGGCAAGGGCGAGCTGAAAAACGTCGGCCGCATGGAAAGCCTGGGCACCTCGGCCTGGCTCAATGGCGAGGCGCTGTTCAGCGGCCTCTACCTCAACGAACTGCTGATCCGCCTGCTGCCCGCCGAAGACCCGCACCCGGCCGTTTTCGATCACTACGCCGCCACGCTGTTGGCCCTCGCCGAAGGCCGCCCCCTGGAACCGCTGCTGCGCGCCTTCGAATGGCGGTTGCTGGATGATCTGGGCTACGGCTTCGAACTCGCCAACGACCTGCACGGAGCACCGATCGCCGCTGATGGCATGTACCGCCTGCAAGTCGACGCCGGCCTTGAGCGTGTGTACCTGCTGCAACCCGGCCTGTTTCAGGGCACTGAGCTGCTGGCCATGAGCGAAGCCGATTGGAGCGCCCCGGGAGCCTTGTCCGCCGCCAAGCGCCTGATGCGCCAGGCCCTGGCCGTGCATCTGGGGGGGCGGCCACTGGTCAGTCGCGAGTTGTTTCGAAAGCCCTGACAACCCCGTGTATGCTGTGCAGCGTTTCTTTCCCTTTTCAGGAGCGCTTCCGTGACCACCAGCAACCGCATTCTTCTTGGCGTCAACATCGACCACGTCGCCACTCTGCGCCAGGCCCGGGGCACCCGTTACCCTGACCCGGTCAAGGCCGCGCTGGACGCTGAAGAAGCGGGCGCCGACGGCATCACCGTGCACCTGCGCGAAGACCGTCGCCATATCCAGGAGCGTGACGTGCTGGTGCTCAAGGATGTGCTGCAAACCCGCATGAACTTCGAAATGGGCGTCACCGAAGAAATGATGCAGTTCGCCGAACGCATCCGCCCGGCGCACATCTGCCTGGTGCCGGAAACTCGCCAGGAACTGACCACCGAAGGCGGTCTCGACGTCGCCGGCCAGGAAGCCCGGATCAAGGCGGCCGTGGAGCGCCTGTCGAAGATCGGCAGCGAAGTCTCACTGTTCATCGACGCCGACGAGCGCCAGATCGAAGCCTCGCGTCGTGTCGGCGCGCCGGCGATCGAACTGCATACCGGCCGTTACGCCGATGCCACCACGCCAACCGAAGTGGCCGAGGAACTGCAACGCATCATTGATGGCGTGAGCTGCGGCCTCAAGGCCGGCCTGATCGTCAATGCGGGCCATGGCCTGCACTACCACAACGTCGAAGCCGTGGCGGCGATCAAGGGCATCAACGAGTTGAACATTGGTCACGCGTTGGTGGCCCATGCGCTGTTCGTCGGTTTCAAAGGCGCCGTGGCCGAGATGAAGGCGCTGATCCTGGCCGCCGCCAAGGCTTGAGATCCCGTGTGGGAGCGGCTTGCTCCCACATGAGAAGTCTTACTGTTTAGACCCCGCCGGTGTATCGTATCTGCCCTTTGCAGGGCTTGGTCCTGCGGCAGATACGTGAGGTTGTTGTGTCCCGATCCTTTTCCCGTCGACAAATCCTGGGTGGCCTCGCCGGCCTTGCCGTAGTGGGCGTGGGGGCCGGTGGTGCCTATCGCTACTGGCTGGGGAAAGTCGCCGAGGCTGAAGCGGGGCATGACTACGAGTTGATCGCTGCGCCCCTGGACGTGGAACTGGTGCCGGGACACAAGACCCAAGCCTGGGCGTTCGGCCCTTCGGCGCCGGGGACCGAGTTGCGCGTGCGCCAGGGCGAATGGCTGCGCGTGCGCTTCATCAACCACCTGCCGGTCGCTACCACGATCCACTGGCATGGCATTCGCCTGCCGCTGGAAATGGACGGCGTGCCGTACGTGTCACAGCTGCCGGTGTTGCCGGGTGAATACTTCGACTACAAATTCCGCGTTCCCGATGCCGGTAGCTACTGGTATCACCCCCACGTGAACAGCAGTGAAGAACTCGGCCGTGGCCTGGTCGGGCCGTTGATCATCGAAGAGCGCGAGCCTACAGGCTTCAAGCACGAACGCACCCTGAGCCTGAAAAGCTGGCACGTGGACGAGGAGGGCGCCTTTGTTGCCTTCAGCGTACCGCGTGAGGCGGCGCGTGGCGGTACTGCCGGGCGTTTGTCGACCATCAATGGCGTCTCCCAGGCGGTGATCGATTTGCCGGCCGGGCAGATTACCCGTGTGCGCCTGCTCAACCTCGATAACACCCTGACCTATCGTCTCAATATTCCCGATGCCGAAGCGCAGATCTACGCCCTGGACGGCAACCCCGTCGAGCCGCGCCCACTGGGCAAGGAGTACTGGCTGGGCCCTGGCATGCGGATTTGCCTGGCGATCAAGGCGCCGCCGGCGGGTGAAGAACTCTCCCTGCGCAACGGCCCGGTGCGCCTCGGTACGTTCCGCTCGGTGGCCAACACCGATGCACCCACCGAATGGCCTGCAGCCTTGCCGGCCAACCCGATCAGCGAGCCGGACCTGGCCAACGCCGAGAAACTCAACTTCAATTTCGAATGGGTGGGCACCGTGTCGGTGGACGACGGTAAACCGCCGAGCCTGTGGCAGATCAACGGCAAGGCTTGGGATATCACCGACAAGACCTGCGCCGACCGCCCGATTGCCAAGTTGGAAAAGGGCAAGAGCTACATTTTCGAATTGAAGAACATGACCCAGTACCAGCATCCGATCCACCTGCACGGCATGAGCTTCAAGGTGATCGCTTCAAACCGCCACAAGGTGATCCCGTACTTCACCGACACCTACCTGCTGGGCAAGAATGAGCGTGCCCGCGTGGCGTTGGTGGCGGATAACCCGGGGGTGTGGATGTTCCACTGCCACGTGATCGACCACATGGAAACCGGCCTGATGGCCGCCATCGAGGTGGCGTAATGCGCCAGATCCGTCCCGCAGCCATTATCGACCGCAGCCGCGACCAGGACTTCATGCGCGAAGCCCTGGCCCTCGCCGCTCAAGGCGCTGCATTGGGTGAAGTGCCGGTAGGCGCGGTGCTGGTGCAGGAGGGTGAAATCATCGGCCGCGGTTTCAACTGCCCCATCAGCGGCAACGACCCCAGTGCCCACGCCGAAATGGTCGCCATCCGCGCCGCCGCGCAGGCGATCAGCAATTATCGGCTGGTCGGCAGCACGCTGTATGTGACCCTGGAGCCGTGCAGCATGTGTGCCGGGCTGATCGTGCACTCGCGCATTGCGCGGGTGGTGTATGGCGCGCTGGAGCCCAAGGCCGGGATTGTGCAGAGCCAGGGGCAGTTTTTCACCCAGGGTTTTCTCAACCATCGGGTGTTGTTTGAAGGGGGCGTACTGGCCGAGGAATGCGGCACGGTGCTCAGCGAATTCTTCAAGGCCCGCCGAGCCAAGCCATCTCTCTAAACAACCCTGGGGGTTAAAAAATGTGGGAGGGGGCTTGCTCCCGATGGCGGCCTGTCAGTCAGTTTATGTGTGACTGATGCACCGCTATCGGGAGCAAGCCCCCTCCCACAATTTGATCTCTATTGCTTCAGTGAATGATCAGCGTTATTTCTTGGCGATGATCACCGCCCGCATCGGCGCCGGCAGCCCTTCGATGGTCTTGCTGTGATCATCGGGGTCGAGGAAATCACTCAACGACTGATACTTCATCCACTCCGTGCCACGCTGTTCCTCCACCGTCGTTACGCTGACGTCCACACAGCGCACCTCACTGAACCCGGCCCGTCGCAGCCACAGCATCAACGCCGGTACCGACGGCAGGAACCACACGTTACGCATCTGCGCGTAGCGATCTTCCGGCACTAGCACTTGCTGTTGATCGCCTTCCACCACCAGGGTTTCCAGGACCAATTCGCCGCCTTTGACCAGGGTGTCTTTCAGCGCCAGCAAATGCTCGATCGGCGAGCGGCGGTGATAAAACACGCCCATGGAAAATACCGTATCGAAGCCTTCCAGATTCGCCGGCAGATCTTCGAACGGGAAGGGCAGGTGCCAGGCTTTGGGTTCGGACAAGTAACGCTGCACCGCCTGGAACTGGCAGAAGAACAGCCAGTTGGGGTCCACGCCGATCACGCTGTCAGCCCCGGCACCGAGCATGCGCCACATGTAGTAGCCGTTACCGCAGCCGACATCGAGGATGCGTTTGCCTTTCAAGTTCAGGTGAGGCGCCACCCGCGACCACTTCCAGTCCGAGCGCCATTCGGTGTCCACATGCACGCCGAACAGATGGAACGGCCCCTTGCGCCACGGGCTCAGGCCCATCAACGCGGTGCGCATCTGTGCGCGGGTGGCATCGTCGCAGTCGGTGTCGAGTGTCAGCCCATTGATCAGGTCGACTTCGCTGGGCTGGATCTGCGGCAGCGCGTCCAACGCACTCTGCCAACGCTCCAAGTCGCCATGACCCTTTTCCATCTTGCTATCGAGTTGCGCTTGCAGGCCCTGGGCCCACACGGCCAGGGGAGTGCCGACCAAGTGGCGGGCGAGGGGAGACAGATCAATCATGGCAAGGCAATCAACGAGGCAAAGTTAAGACACTGGAACCACGGCACGACTTTCGAGAATCCGGCGGCCAGCAGGCGTTCGCGGTGTTCTTCGAGGCTGTCGGGCTTCATGACGTTTTCGATGGCGCTGCGCTTCTGGGCAATTTCCAGTTCGCTGTAGCCGTTGGCGCGCTTGAACGCGATATGCAGGTCGGTGAGCAACGCATGCTCTTCAGGATCATTGAAGCGCAGCTTTTCCGACAGGATCAACGCACCGCCCGGCAGCAGCGACTGGCGGATGCGCGTCAGCAGGCCCAGGCGTTCGGCGGGATCGATAAATTGCAGAGTGAAGTTCAACGCCACCACCGAGGCCGGCTGGAACTGCAGCGCGAGGATATCGCCCTCGATGACTTCAACCGGCAACAGCTCCTGGAACATCGAGTCCTGGCCATTGAGGTATTCGCGGCAGCGCTCGACCATCGCCGCCGAGTTATCCACCGCGATCACCCGGCAACCGTCGGTGCGCACATGGCGGCGCAGGGCCTGGGTCACCGCCCCGAGGGACGCGCCCAGGTCGTAGAGCACGCTGTTGGGTTGGGCAAACTGCGCCGCGAGCACGCCGAGGTTCTCGACGATGGTCGGGTAACCCGGCACCGAGCGCTTGATCATGTCCGGGAACACCCGCACCACGTCCTCGTTAAAGGCGAAGTCCGGCACCTGGGGCAGGGGCTGGGCGAATAGGCGATCGGGTTCTTTGCTCACGGTTGTTCCGGCATTGATGTGGAAAAGGCCGGCATTTTAGCCAAGTTGGCCCGCGTGTGCGCGGGTTGTCTGATAATACGTGTAGCGAGGCGGAAAACGCGCTCAGGCTCGCCTGATATTTCTCTATGAGCGTTCTCCGCTGAGATTACAGATAGTGTTTGACGTAGATCACAGATCTTCCCGAAAGTGGATGTGTCTCTCCGGCAGCGTTCGTAACAGTCCCATCGAACGTAAATTCGAAGTGTTCGAAAGCACCGTTGTGGAGGGTACTCACAAATACGTTGCCCGTATCCGCGGTGTATTCGATGAGCTGCTCCAAAGCAGGCGTCCCGGTGGAAACTGTATACTTAAGCGCGTGAAACTGCCCCCCTGATCCGTTTGCTGGGTAGACCCCCGGCTGGATATTCCTGTTAAACGACAGTCCAAGGCGCCGGTTGCTTTGAGTGGAGCCAGGGTTTTGGCTAATTAAGACGTCGTAATGTCCGAACGGGCTGTGAAGGTCAATGGTACGGCTAATAAAAGTTGCCGCACCGGGTGTATTCACTTCTGTATGAGTCGACAGTGAAACCCGAAAGTCGGCATTCTTGTTGTTTTTGTTAGCAGTCATGATTTTCTCCTGTAACGAAGGGGTTATGAGCCGCTACTAAGTTACAGGCGGTCGAGCGCGGAAGAGTCTGTCATAATTGACAGTTTTTTATGTTGATTAGAAGTAAATTTCGACAGTTTTATAATCTTTCGGTGTTGGATTTTTTAACGTGCAAATTTGTTTGTGCTTGAAAAGCCGAGGCGGTGATGCCCCACTGGCCGAGCCAGTAAGTGATGATCAATAGATAGGGCGCCGCGTCGAACGACACGACGAACCGATTGATGCCGATCAGCGTATCGGAAAACACAAATGACAGCGCTCCCGCAGCCGCCAGCAGTGCCGAGCGTTTCGGCACGTCGCTGCCCAGGCGTGCCAGTGCACGCCAGAGCATGGCGCTGATCACCGTTGCGTAAATCACTACCGGTATCAGCAAATCACCCAGGCCGTGGGCGATCAGGATGCTCAACAGCACGGCGCCCACCCCCAGCGCCAATATCAATGGCAGCAGCGCCAAGCGGCGGCAGTCGCTGAAATACGCTTTGAGATACGCCAGGTGTGCGAATAGAAATGCACCCAGGCCAAAGATAAACAGGTCGCCCGGCCAGGCGAGCAATACATCGCCTACCAGGGAAAAGATCAGCCCCAGGCTGATCCAGCGTCGATAGTCGGTGGGCGGCGCATCATGCAGCCAACCCAGCAGCGCAAGCACCGGCATGGGTTTGACCAGCAGGCACAACAGTGCCGCGTGAGTGCTCAGGCCGTAGATAAAGGTGCCGGCACCCATCAACGCAAGGATCAGCCAGGGCATATCAGTTCACCGTAATGGCGCAGTCGAAGGTCTCAGTGGGTTCGGCTTCCGGCTCCCAAGGCTGCTGGGAGGTCAGGCGCAAACGGCCCTGGCCTGCGGCAAACGCCTGGAAGCGCCAGGTGGATTGGCCGCCGCCGCCGATCACGCCGGATTCCGCGCTGCTGTAGACCTCCGGACTCAGGGCGCGCAGCACGCCGCCGGCGGAGTCCTGGATGGCCCAGCGGTAACCGGTGGTGGGGTTGCTGGGTAGGGTGAGGATCAGGTTTTGCCCGGATTTAAGCTGGAGCGGGCAGGCGCTTTGGCTGTCCACGGTGACGTTTTGCTTCGGCGCACTGGCACACGCGGCGAGCAGAGCAAAGCTCAGGGGGAGTAGCAGGCGGGCAGCGGTCATGGAGCCTCCGTTCATTTACGACGAACGGCGAGCATAACCGAAGATGAGACAAGGTGTGACAAGCTGCTGTAGTGAGCGGGCTTGTCCCGCGCTGGGGGGCGAAGCCGCCCCAATAAAAACGCCGCATTTCTGCCTGAGAGAATGCGGCGTCTGGTTTTGGGGCGGCTGCGCCCCCCAGCGCGGGGCAAGCCCGCTCACTACGGGATCAGAAGAGTACTTTGGCCACGTCTGCGAAGCGCTTGGCAAAGTGCACCGTCATGCCTTCCTTCAAATACTCCGGCAGCTCTTCAAAGCTCCCGCGATTGGGCTCCGGCAAGATCAGCTCATGAATCTTCTGGCGCCTCGCCGCGATCACCTTCTCGCGCACCCCGCCAATCGGCAGCACGTGCCCGGTCAACGTCAGCTCGCCCGTCATGGCCACGCCTTTTTTCGGCGGCTGGTTACGCGCCAGCGACAGCAGCGCACTGGCCATCGTCACGCCCGCACTGGGACCATCTTTCGGCGTGGCGCCTTCCGGTACGTGCAGGTGCACGAAGGCTTCGTCGAAGAACTTCGGGTCACCGCCAAACGACTTCAGGTTCGAACTGATGTAGCTGTAGGCGATTTCGGCGGACTCCTTCATCACTTCGCCCAACTGCCCGGTGAGCTTGAAACCGCGATTGAGCGTGTGAATGCGCGTCGCCTCGATCGGCAGGGTCGCGCCGCCCATGCTGGTCCAGGCCAGCCCCGTGATTACGCCGGTGCCGGACAGCACTTGCTCGTTACGGAACACCGGCATACCCAAGGCACTTTCCAGGTCCTTGTTGCCGATCTTGATCACCGAGTCCGGTTCATCCAGCAGCTTGACCACCGCCTTGCGCACCAATTTGCCCAGTTGCTTCTCCAACTGGCGCACCCCGGCCTCTCGCGCATAACCGTCGATCAAGGCGCGCAGGGCGCCGTCGCTGATGGTCAGGCTGGTTTTCGCCACGCCGGCTTTTTCCAACTGCTTGGGCCACAGGTGGCGCTTGGCGATGGCGACTTTTTCTTCGGTGATATAGCCCGACAGGCGGATCACTTCCATCCGGTCCAGCAATGGGCCGGGGATCGAGTCCAGGGTGTTGGCGGTGCACACGAACAGCACCTTGGACAGGTCCAGGCGCAGGTCCAGGTAGTGGTCGAGAAATTCGACGTTCTGTTCCGGGTCGAGGGTTTCCAGCAGGGCCGAAGCCGGATCGCCCTGGAAGCTCTGGCCCATCTTGTCGATCTCGTCGAGCATGATCACCGGGTTCATCACTTCCACATCTTTCAATGCCTGCACCAGCTTGCCCGGCAGGGCGCCGATGTAGGTACGGCGGTGGCCCTTGATCTCGGCCTCGTCGCGCATGCCGCCGACGCTGAAACGGTAGAACGGCCGGCCCAGGGACTCGGCGATGGATTTACCCACGCTGGTC
The DNA here is from genome assembly GCF_016918385.1 of Pseudomonas sp. ICBG1301. Taxonomy (NCBI): domain Bacteria; kingdom Pseudomonadati; phylum Pseudomonadota; class Gammaproteobacteria; order Pseudomonadales; family Pseudomonadaceae; genus Pseudomonas; species Pseudomonas sp. ICBG1301. Next base: position 287,334 of record NZ_JAEKGB010000005.1, on the reverse strand, counting down.
TTGCCCACGCCCGGCGGGCCCACCAGCAGCACGATGGAGCCGGCGACCTCGCCTTTATAGGCACCCACCGCGAGAAATTCGAGGATGCGGCTCTTGATGTCATCCAGGCCGGCGTGGTGCTTGTCCAGCACCTTGCGTGCATGTTTGAGGTCGAGCTTGTCCTCGCCATACACGCCCCACGGCACCGAGGTCGCCCAGTCCAGATAGTTGCGCGTGACCGCGTATTCGGGCGAGCCGGTTTCCAGGATCGACAGCTTGTTCATTTCTTCGCTGATGCGTTTCTGTGCCTGGGTCGGCAGCACTTTGCCCTCCAGGCGCTGCTCGAACTGCTCGACGTCCGCACTGCGGTCATCCTTGGTCAGGCCCAGCTCTTGCTGGATGACTTTGAGCTGTTCCTTGAGGAAGAACTCGCGCTGGTGCTCGCCGATCTTGCGGTTCACTTCGGCTGAGAGTTCTTTTTGCAGGCGCGCGACTTCTACCTCTTTGCGCAACATCGGCAGCACTTTTTCCATGCGTTTGAGCATGGGTACGCAGTCCAGCACTTCCTGCAACTCATTACCGGTGGCCGAGGTCAGCGCGGCGGCGAAGTCGGTGAGCGGTGACGGGTCGTTGGGGCTGAAGCGGTTGAGGTAGTTTTTCAACTCTTCGCTGTACAGCGGGTTGAGCGGCAGCAGTTCCTTGATCGCATTGATCAGCGCCATGCCATAGGCCTTGACCTCGTCGGTCGGCTCGCTGGGCTGATGCGGGTATTCGACTTCCACCAGGTACGGTGGGCGGTGGTGCTTGAGCCAGGTCTTGATGCGCACACGGGTCAGGCCCTGGGCCACGAATTGCAGCTTGCCGTTCTCGCGGCTGGCGTGGTGCACCTTCACCAGGGTGCCGTACAGCGGCAGGCTGGAGGTATCAAAGTGACGGGGATCTTCGGGCGGTGTGTCCATGAAGAACAGGGCCAGGGAATGGTGGTCGGATTTGCTCACCAGCTCCAGGGTTTCGGCCCACGGCTCTTCATTGACGATCACCGGCAACACTTGCGCCGGGAAGAACGGGCGGTTGTGGATCGGGATGATGTAGACCTTGTCCGGCAGGTTCTGCCCAGGCAGGGCCAGGCCGGTGTTGGAAGACGGCGTTTCTGCGTTTTCGGGGTCGGCGTAGTCGTTGATATCGTAATCAGGGAATGCTTGCTGGTCGCTCATGGGGCACCTGCATCAGTAAGTATGCAGGTTAGATGGGGCGGGACCGTGGTGGTTTCAATGGCCGCGAGCACTTAGCAACAAATTGCATGAAATTCCTGCGGTGACTCGGCCGATGGCGTCAGCTGATTTTGTGCAGGTAGGCGGGCAATGGCTGCTCGGGCAGCACCGACAACACTTTCAAACGCTGCAACATCCGCTGGCGTGCGCGTTGCAGATGTTCACGCAGGTTCAGTGCCGCCGCATCAAACGCACCGTGCAGCAGCAATTCCAGAATCAACCGGTGTTCGGCCAACATCGCAGGGTCGGCACCAATGCCCAGTAAACGGTAAAAAATCCGACTGATGATCATCGGGCTCTGGCCCTGGCGGATCAGTGCGGCAATCTTGCGGTTTTGCAGGCCGGCCAGGCAGTGCTGGTGCAAGTCCTCTTCGATCTGTTCGATGGCTTCCAGGCTGCACTGAGGGTTGTCCTGGGCGTCCAGCACGCGCTGCAGCATCGTTTCAAGCCGCTCGCGATCAAGGTGAGGGGCGCTCTGGCGCAGGGCTTCGGGCTCCAGGCAGGCGCGCAGTTCGTAGTCTTCGGTAACTTCGCGTGCGGTCAAAGGCCCCGCCAGCCATTGCGAGTAGGGCTCCTTCTCGACCAAGCCACGGTCGCGCAGCCGCATCAGCGCTTCACGCACCACGGCTCGGCTGACGCCGTAGTGGTCGGCGGCGGCTTGTTCGTCCAGGCGGTAATGGCCGAAGGCGATGCACGTGGAGAGCGCCGCACCGATTTCCTCGACGATGCGCTCGCCCAGTGGCCGAGTGTCCACCAGCTCCACTTCGCCATTGAGCCCCAGGTGCGCATGGCTCAAGGGCAGGCGCAGGGGCTCCATGGCCAGGCCTTCGGGGTTGATCAGGTAGCCGCGACCGTTGAAGCGGCAGATCAAGCCTTCGGCGTGCAGCAGGTCCAGCGCCTTGCGCACCGGTACGCGACTGGTGCCGAACAATTCGGCCAGTGGCGCTTCCAGCAGGACCAGCCCATGGCGGGCGGTACCGCTGACGATCGCTTCGCGCAACACTTGATGAATCATCGCGTAGCGGGAGGCCGAGGCGGACACTGCTTTCATCGCGTTCTCTGGTCAGGTAGGACGGTGGCCGGGGATTCTCTCACAGTTGCGCCTGTCACTCTGTACCCCGGCAAAGGCACTTTTCTGGGGCCGTTACGGCAGGAATGTTACTTTTCTGCACCAAAATGTACTTATTGATAAAAGATACATTATTCAGGTCGCGGTTTGTCCCGGCGGTCTCATTTGAATTTTTTATCGGATCCCAGCCCCTCTATCCCGTAGTTATTAGAGATAAACCAGACTGGCATACACAAGTCACCCGTTAAGACTGGCACGGAATCTGCCTTTGTAAAATGTACATTTTATTAATAAGTACGTTTTATAGAGAGTCGTCACTATGTCAGACGCCACTTCAATGGCTGAGGCTTTCGCCAGCGGCCGCAGCGATCCGGTAGAGGTGCTCGAACAGGTGCTGGTCCATGCGAGCATGGCCCCCAGCGTATTTATCGGCCTGAGCGCCGAACGTGCCCGTCGCGAGGCCGAAGCGGCCGCCGCTCGCTGGCGCGCCGGCCAACCCTTGAGCGTATTCGATGGGGTGCCCCTGGCCTGGAAGGATCTGTTCGATGTGGCCGGTAGCGTCACCACCGCCGGCGCCGCCTACCGTCGCACGGCACCGGCCGCCTTGCTTGATGCACCGAGCGTGGGGCTGCTGTGCCGTGCCGGGATGGTCAGCGTGGGCAAGACCAACCTCAGCGAGCTGGCCTATTCCGGCCTGGGCCTGAACCCGCATTTCGGCACGCCGTACAATCCCCATGGCACTGACCGGCCGCGCATTCCTGGCGGCTCGTCTTCAGGTTCGGCGGTGGCCGTCGCCGCCGGGATCGTGCCGATCGCCATGGGCACCGACACCGCAGGCTCCATCCGCATTCCCGCGGCCTTCAATGGCGTGGTGGGTTACCGCGCCAGCAGCCGTCGCTACAGCCGCGACGGCGTGTTCCCACTGGCCCGCACCCTCGACAGCCTCGGCCCGTTGACCCGCAGCGTGCGCGACGCGCTTGCCATCGATGACCTGCTCAACGGGCGTACGCAGTTGCACATTCCGCGCAGCCTCAAGGGCCAGCGTTTTGTGCTGGAGCAGGGCGCACTGGAGGGCATTGAGCCCGCCGTGCGCAATAACCTGCTGCGTGCGACGGATCAATTGAAAACCGCCGGGGCGTTGATCAGCGTGCGCCCGTGCATCGCGTTCCAGGCCACGCTGGACCTGATCCGGGACCACGGCTGGCTCGGCTCATTCGAAGCGTTCGCCTTGCATCAAGCCTTGCTCGACAGCGCCGATGCCGAGCAACTCGACCCCCGCGTACGCCGCCGCCTCGAAGCTGCGCGCGCATTGCCGGCCAGCCAACTGATCCACCTGCTCGATGCGCGTCGGCAATTGCAGCAACAGCTGAGCGACGACCTCGACGGCGCCATCCTGATCACGCCCACCGTTGCCCATGTGGCCCCCGCGCTGGCACCGCTGGAGGCCGACGACGAACTGTTCGTGCAGACCAACCTCGCCACCCTGCGCCTGACCATGCCCGGCAGCTTGCTGGATATGCCCGGCGTCACCCTGCCCAGCGGTCGCGACGCCCAGGGCTTGCCCACCGGGCTGCTGCTCAGCGCGCCGATGGGCGAAGACGCACGCTTGTTACGGGCCGCGTTGTCCGTCGAATCCGTACTGACTATTTAAGGAGACACACCATGGCTAAAGACATCCTTTGTGCATTTGGCGTCGACGTTGACGCCGTTGCCGGCTGGCTCGGTTCCTATGGCGGCGAAGATTCGCCGGATGACATCTCCCGTGGCCTGTTCGCGGGAGAGGTCGGTGCGCCGCGCCTGCTCAAATTGTTCGAGCGCTACGGTTTGCGCACCACCTGGTTTATCCCCGGTCACTCAATGGAAACCTTTCCCGAGCAGATGAAGGCCGTGGCCGACGCCGGACATGAAATCGGCGTGCACGGCTACAGCCATGAAAACCCCATCGCGATGACCGCCGAGCAGGAAGAAATCGTCCTGGACAAGTCCATCGAACTGATCACCCAAGTCACCGGCAAACGCCCCACCGGCTACGTCGCACCCTGGTGGGAATTCAGCAAGGTCACCAACGAGTTGCTGTTGAAAAAAGGCATCAAGTACGACCACAGCCTGATGCACAACGACTTCCACCCTTACTACGTGCGCAAGGGCGACAGCTGGACCAAGATCGACTACAGCCAGCACCCCGACACCTGGATGAAACCCCTGGTGCGCGGCGAAGAAACCGATCTGGTGGAGATCCCGGCCAACTGGTACCTCGACGACCTGCCGCCGATGATGTTCATCAAAAAAGCCCCCAACAGCCACGGCTTCGTCAACCCGCGTCACCTGGAAGAAATGTGGCGCGACCAGTTCGACTGGGTCTACCGCGAACACGAACACGCCGTGTTCACCATGACCATCCACCCCGACGTGTCCGGTCGCCCGCAAGTGTTGTTGATGCTTGAGCGTTTGATCGAGCACATCCAGAGCCATGCCGGCGTGCGCTTCGTCACCTTCGACGAAATCGCCGACGACTTTATCCGCCGCCAACCGCGTACCTGACCCTACAGGATGCGTTCGACCCCCCACTTTGCGAGGCGCGATTCATGTCCATCTACAACAAGCTTGACCTGACTGGCTGGAAACCCCGGCAACTGACGTCCCAGGAAGTGCGCTTCGCAACCTGGATCGCGTTTTTCGCCTGGGTGTTTGCGGTGTACGACTTCATTCTGTTCGGCACCTTGCTGCCGGAGATCGGCCGGCATTTCGGCTGGAGTGAAGTGGAGCAAGCGCAGATTGCGACTTGGGTGGCGGTGGGCACGGCGGTCGTCGCCTTTGCCATCGGCCCTGTCGTCGATAAATTGGGGCGACGCAAAGGCATCATTTTCACCGTGGCCGGGTCTGCGCTGTGTTCGGCGTTGACGGCCATCGGCGGGGCTTGGGGCAAGTCGCCATTGATTCTGATCCGTTCGTTGGGCGGGCTGGGCTATGCCGAGGAAACCGTCAACGCCACTTACCTGAGTGAGCTGTACGGTGCCTCGCAAGATCCGCGGCTGACCAAGCGCCGTGGCTTCATCTACAGCCTGGTACAAGGCGGCTGGCCGGTGGGCGCGTTGATCGCCGCCGGGTTGACCGCGTTGTTGCTGCCGGTCATCGGTTGGCAGGGCTGTTTCATCTTCGCCGCGATCCCGGCCGTCGTGATCGCGATCCTGGCGCGCAAGCTCAAGGAAAGCCCGCAATTCCAGATCCACCAACGCATCAGCGAACTGCGTAAAAACGGCGCAGTGAACGAAGCGCAGAACGTCGCCGTGACCTACGGCGTGGATTACGACGAACACAGCAACGCCGGCCTCAAGGCGGCATTCCGTGGCCCCGCGCGGCGCGCCACCTTGGTGATCGGCGCCGCGCTGTTGCTCAACTGGGCGGCGATCCAGGTGTTCAGCGTGCTCGGCACGTCGGTGATCGTCAGCGTGCACCACATCTCGTTTGAGAACTCGCTGATCATCCTGGTGCTGTCCAACCTGGTGGGTTACTGCGGTTACCTCAGCCACGGCTGGATGGGCGACAAGATCGGCCGTCGCAATGTCATCGGCCTGGGCTGGATGCTCGGTGGGCTGTCGTTTGCCGGGATGCTGTTCGGGCCAAGCAACATGCCGATGGTAGTGGGGCTGTACAGCCTGGGGCTGTTCTTCCTGATCGGGCCTTACTCGGCGGCGCTGTTCTTTATCAGTGAGAGCTTTCCCACCAGCATCCGCGCCACCGGCGGCGCGATCATCCATGCGATGGGGCCGATTGGCGCGGTGGTCGCCGGGTTCGGCGCGACCCAGGTGTTGTCCGCCGGCAGTGACTGGCAAACCGCCGCGTTGTGGTTCGGCGCATTGCCGTGCTTTTTGTCCGGAGCGCTGATGTTCGCCGCACGCCATGTGCGCCCGGAAACCGTTCAATAAGGAGTGTGCGATGAAGCGTAAAGTTGCCTTGATCACCGGTGCCGCCAGCGGCATCGGCCAAGCCCTCGCCGTAGCCTATGCGCGCAGCGGCGTCGCGGTGGCGGGCGGGTATTACCCGGCTGATCCACATGACCCGCAGACCACGGTTCGCTGGGTGGAGGCGGCGGGCGGCGAGTGCCGGATGTGGCCGCTCGATGTAGGCGACAGCGCCTCGGTGGACGCGCTCGCGGCGCAGACCGTGGAGCATTTCGGGCGGTTGGATTACGCCGTGGCCAATGCCGGCTTGCTGCGCCGCGCGCCGCTGTTGGAGATGACCGATGAGTTGTGGAACGAGATGCTCAATGTCGACCTGACCGGCGTGATGCGTACCTTTCGTGCTGCCGCCCGGTACATGGGCGAGGGCGGCGCACTGGTGGCGATTTCATCGATTGCCGGCGGCGTGTATGGCTGGCAGGAGCACAGTCACTATGCGGCGGCGAAGGCGGGCGTACCGGGGCTTTGCCGTTCGCTGGCGGTGGAGTTGGCGGCCAGGGGAATTCGTTGCAACGCGGTAATTCCCGGGTTGATCGAGACGCCGCAGTCGTTGGATGCGCAGAACTCCCTTGGCCCGCAGGGCCTGGCAAAAGCTGCGCGGGCAATCCCGCTGGGGCGGGTCGGGCGGGCCGATGAAGTGGCGGCGCTGGTGCAATTCCTGACCAGTGATGCGTCGAGCTACCTGACCGGGCAAAGCATCATTATCGATGGCGGCCTGACCGTGCGCTGGCCCGATTGACAGGTGCCCACATGGGCTCCGTGTTTGCTTCAGGAGATTTGACATGCCTCAACTGACCAACCGCCGCGCCGTGATCACCGGCGCCGGCAGCGGTATCGGTGCCGCCATCGCCCGGGCCTACGCCGCTGAAGGTGCGCGCCTCTTGCTGGCCGACCGCAATGCCGCAAGCCTGGCCGAAACCGCGATCACCTGCCGCAACCTCGGCGCCGAGGTCGTCGAATGCCTGGCCGATGTCGGCTGCGTCGACGGTGCACAGGCCAGTGTCGACCGTTGCGTCGAGCATTATGGTGGCATCGATATTCTGGTGAACAACGCCGGCATGCTCACCCAGGCGCGCTGCGTCGACCTCACCCTTGAAATGTGGAACGACATGCTGCGCGTCGACCTCACCAGTGTGTTCGTCGCCAGCCAGCGTGCCTTGCCGCATATGCTCGCGCAGCGCTGGGGGCGGATTATCAACGTGGCCTCGCAACTGGGGATCAAGGGCGGCGCCGAGCTGACCCATTACGCAGCGGCCAAGGCTGGGGTGATCGGCTTTACCAAGTCCCTGGCGCTGGAAGTGGCCAAGGACAATGTGCTGGTCAACGCCATCGCCCCCGGCCCGATCGAAACGCCCTTGGTGGGCGGTATCAGCGACACCTGGAAACGCGCCAAGGCCGCTGAGTTGCCTCTGGGGCGCTTCGGTTTGGCCGATGAGGTGGCACCTACCGCCGTGCTGCTCGCCAGCGAGCCGGGCGGCAACTTGTTCGTCGGCCAGACCCTGGGCCCGAACTCCGGCGACGTCATGCCATGAGCGGGGTGTAGCGATGTGTGGGCTCTGCGGCTTGCTCGGCGAAGACCTGCACTGGAGCGATCCCCTGGGCGATGACCTGCCCCGGCGCCGTGAGCGCCTGCGCCGGATCGCCGCGATCAATCAGGTGCTGGCGGTGTTTCGGCTCAAGGTCGAGGACTTCCAGGGCGCCTCTTACCTGCTGCTGGGCGCCACCGGCAAACAAGCCTTGGCCAGTGGCCTGGATGCATTGTGGCAGGCGGCTGAAGACATGCTCGGCCGACCGTTGGACCCGCTTGATCCACGCTTGCTGGAGTCTCTGGAGTCATTATGAGTATCGCCCTCAACGTTATCACCGGCTTCCTCGGCAGCGGCAAAACCACCTTGCTCAAGCGTCTGCTGCAGGGTGAAAGCCTGGGCGACACAGCGTTGCTGATCAATGAATTCGGCGATGTCGGCATTGATCATCTGTTGGTGGAGGAGGTCGCGCCGGACACCGTGCTGCTGCCCAGTGGCTGCGTCTGTTGTTCGATTCGCGGCGAGTTGAAAGACGCCTTGCTCGGCCTGTGGCAACGCCGCGAGCGCGGTGAAATCCCCGCGTTCAAACGGGTGATCCTGGAAACCACCGGCCTGGCTGACCCGGCGCCGATCCTCGCCACGCTCAATAACGACGTGCAACTGCGCGGGCGTTTCCATATTGGCTTGGTGGTCACCCTGGTGGACGCCAGCCACGCCGCGCTGCAGGAGCGCTTGCACCCCGAATGGCTGGCCCAGGTCGCGGCGGCGGATCGGCTGCTGCTGAGCAAAACCGACGTGGCGGGCGACTGTGCTCCTTTGCGCAGGCATTTGCAGGCACTCAACGCCGGCACGCCGATCCTCGCGACCCAGGACATTCACAGCGGCGATCAATTGTTGCTCGGTGAGGGCTTGCGCAGCGTTGAGCCGGTTGTGGAGGTCAATCGCTGGCAGTTGCATCAAACCACCACCGCTTCCCACGGTGCAGCGCAGGTGTGTTGCCTGACGTTCGAGCAGCCGCTGGACTGGGTCGGTTTCGGGGTCTGGTTATCGATGCTGTTAAGATGCCATGGCGAACGAATCCTTCGCGTCAAAGGACTGCTCAACGTGAACGCAAGCTCGGCCCCTATCGTCATCCATGGTGTGCAGCACTGCCTGCATGCACCGGTCCATTTGCCTGCGTGGCCGGGCAGCGATCGGCAATCGCGCCTGGTCTTTATCCTGCGTGGGCTCGACCCGGCGCGGTTGCGTCACTCCTTTGAGGTGTTTTCACGGCGGTTCGCGGCATGATCACCCTACGTGTCCTCGGCACTTCGGTGACGCTGCTCGAATGCTTGCGGGTGCGTGCCGAACAGGAGCTGGGCATTCGCCTGGTGTACCAGGTGCACGATGTCGAACAGGCCCAGCGCATCGCGGTGATGCAGCCCGACAGCTACGACCTGTACGACCAGTGGTTCCACAACGTCGACTTCGTGTGGCCGGCGCGGGCGATCCAGCCCATCGACACCCGGCGGATTGCGCTGTGGCATGAGATCAACGACCTGCCCAAACGCGGTCGTCTATCGGCCAATGACCGCCTGGGCAGTGGCAGCGTGCCGAGCGAGCGCCTGTTCGTGCAGCACGACGGCAGCCTTGGCAGCACGGTGACCGAGCGCATCAGCATGTTGCCGCTGACCCATAACGCCGACAGTTTCGCCTACCGCCCCGAACGCTTGCCCGAGGGTTTCAGCCACGGCAATGAAAGCTGGGGCTGGCTGCTCGACCCGGCGTGGCGTGCGCGCACCGCGCTGCAAAGCGATGCCGCCATCGGAGCCCTCGACGCGGCGCTGGCGGTGCAGGGCGCAGGGCTGGCGCAGTTCAAGGACATCGGCAACATGAGCATCGAAGAGATCGATGTGCTCGCCGATATCCTGGTGCGCAAGCAGAAGGAGGGGCATTTCGCCGCATTCTGGTCGGATGATGAAGAGGCGGCACAACTGATGCTCAGCCCGAGTATCGATATCCAGAGCCTGTGGTCGCCGACCTTGATGCGCCTGCACCGTGCCGGCGTGAAGTACCGCCTGGCCGTGCCCCGCGAAGGCTATCGCGCCTGGTTCGGCGGCTTGTCGCTGTCCCGTCATGCGCGGGGCCCGGTGTTGGATGCGGCCTATGCCTACCTCAATTGGTGGCTGTCCGGCTGGCCCGGGGCGGTGATGGCTCGACAGGGCTACTACATCGGTAACCCGGCGCGCAGCCGTGATCATTTGACCTGCGCCGAATGGGATTACTGGTATGCCGGCAAGCCTGCGCGGGAAGAATTGCCGGGCAGCGATGGCTTGCCCCTGATCGATGTGGGCGAGGTGCGCGATGGCGGTTCTTATGAACAGCGCATGGGGCATGTCGCGGTGTGGAATTCGGTGATGGATGAGCACAACTACCTGGTGCGCCGCTGGGGGGACTTCATGCGCGCACGGAGCGCTTAATCCGCACTCTCCTCGGTCGCCAATAAAATGACAGGCAAGTTCCAGGTTCTATTGGGTGTACTTATCCCAGGTCCCAGCTAATCTGCTAAAACACAACATCCAATCAAAATGGATGTTTTTTTGACGCCAGATCAGCAGTCGCCAGGGAGGCGCATGACACAGGGACGGCTTGGCAGAGAGCGGCGAATACTGCCCGAGGGCACTGCGATGAAGTGGCGTCACACTTTTCAGACCCGCATTGCCGGGGTGTTGGCGCTGTTGCTACTGGTGGTCGTTGCGGCCACTTACTTTGCCGTACAGGCCGCCACCACTCGCGCCGTGGAGAACCAGGCCGAGGTGCAGTTGGAAACCGGCCGCCAAGTGTTCGAGCGCCTGCTGGACCTGCGCGGGCGTCGGTTGCAATCCGGGCTGGACTGGCTCACCGCCGATGGCCCGTTCATGCAAGCCGTGGCCGCCGGCCGCAGTGAACCTATCCTGGCCGAGTTGCGTCGGCATGGCGGCGGTATCAGCTCCAGCGAGGTGTTCGTGCTGGACCTGGAGGGGCAGGTCATGGTCAGTACCTTGCCGATACTCACCCGCGGTCAGCCGTTTCCCTATGACCATGCCTTGCGGCAGGCGCGACGTAGCGGGCTGCAGATGCTGATCGTGGCGATGGACGGGCAGCCTTACTTGCTGGTGCAGGATGTGGTCCTCGACCCGCAGCCCATCGCCCGGGTGGTCATGGGTTTTCCCATGGACACGCTGTTCGCCAATGAGCTGCGCTCCATGAGCAACCTGGAGGTGTCCTTCCTCAGCGTGCAGGACGGCCAGGTCGGCCGCCTGTTCACCACCCAGCCCTACGAGTACCAGGCCAGCATCATCGAGCGGCTGCGTGACGTGCACTTGAACCCCGAAGCGCAGGTCGGCGTGTTCCATGGCAAGCGTGTACTCAGCCAGGTTCTGCCGCTGGCCAATACCGGTGATGGCGACGAGGTGCGCGTCTTGCTGCAAAGCCCGCTGGACCACGCCCTGGAATCCTTTGCGCCGCTGGACCGGCAATTTCTCGGGATTGCGCTGGCCGTGCTGCTGGTAGCACTGGCGGCCGCGCTGTTCCTGGCGCGCCGCGTATCGCGGCCACTCGATGCCTTGGTGGCGGCGGCCGGGCGGATTGGGGCGGGTGACTATCGCACCGCCGTACGGGTTCGCAGCCACGACGAGTTCGGCTTGCTGGCCCGGGCCTTCAATGCGATGCAAAGCGGTATCGCCGTGCGTGAGCGGCAGTTGGCCCACAATGCCCTGCACGACCCGCTTACCGGCCTGCCCAATCGCGCCCTGGCCATGGAGCGCCTGGGCAGTGCGATCAGCGCCCGACGTCCGGTGGTGTTGTTATATATCGGCATTGAAAACTACCGGGTGATCAACGAAGGCTTCGGTCCTGAAGGTGTCGAGGATATGCTGCGCGAAGCCAGCCGCTGCTTGTCCATGAGCCTGCTGGCCAGCGACACGGCCGCGCGCATTGCCGGCAGCGAGTTTCTGCTGCTGTTGGAAAACACCGAGATCGACCGCGCCGTGGCCCGTGCCGACCACCTGTATGGGCTGCTCACCGAGCCCCAGCGCATCGGCCATGACGAAGTGCGCCATGAGGTCAGTATCGGCATCGCCGCGTACCCCGCCGACGGCCAGCAGGTGGACGAGTTGATCAGCCGCGCCGCCATCGCCCGGCATGACGCGGCGGCCTCGCCGGGCTACTTGCAGATCTACCAGCAGGACCGCGACTTGGCCCACCAGCGCCAGATCACCCTGATCCGCGATCTGCGCCGTGCGGTGATCGAGGGCGAATTGTTCCTGTGCTACCAGCCCAAGCTCGACCTCAACCAGGGCCACGTGCGCCAGGCGGAAGCGCTGTTACGCTGGCAGCATCCGACTCTGGGCCTGGTGTCGCCCAGCGAGTTCATCCCCTTGGCCGAGCGCACCGGCAGCATGGGCGCCCTGACCCTGTGGGTGATCGAAGAGGCGGTGCGGCAAATCGCCGAGTGGGGGCAACGGGGCTTGCCTATGCAGGTGTCGGTGAATATTTCCGTGGATGATCTGGCCGATGATGACCTGGCCATCCGCGTCACCGCCTTGCTGATGCAATACGAGGTGGCGGCCGAGCGGCTGATCTTTGAAATCACCGAAAGCGCGATCATGCATAACCCGCAGCAGGCGCTCAGCGTGCTGGAACAGCTGCGTGGTTGCGGCATCAGCTTGTCGGTGGATGATTTCGGCACGGGTTATTCGTCGCTGGCGCAATTGCAGCGCCTGCCGGTGCAGGAATTGAAGATCGACCAATCGTTTGTGCGCAACCTCGACAGCACCACCGGTGACGGTGTGATCGTGCGCTCGACCATCGAGATGAGCCACAACCTTGGGCTCAAGGTGGTCGCCGAGGGCGTGGAATTCGAGCCCAGCCTGAAATTGCTCAAGCAATGGAAGTGCGACACCGCCCAGGGCTACCTGATCGGCCGGCCGTTGAATGCCATGGCGTTCGAGATGTGGATGCGGCGTTGCGGCCCGATGTGGGAGGGGGCTTGCACCCGATAGCGATGTGCCAGCCAAAAAAGATTCAGCTGAAAGACCGCCATCGGGAGCAAGCCCCCTCTCACAGGCTACCGGGATTGCTTAGTCCGGCAGTTTGAACGCCATCACATAGTCACCCTGCTTGGTGCCCAGGGAGCCGTGACCGCCGGCCATGACCAGCACGTATTGCTTGCCGTCCTTGCCGGTGTAGGTCATCGGTGTGGTTTGCGCGCCTGCAGGCAGGCGGCCTTCCCACAGTTGCTTGCCGTTTTTCACATCATAGGCACGCAGGTACTGGTCCAGGGTGCCGCTGAGGAACGCTACGCCACCGGCGGTGGTGAATGTACCACCCAGGCTTGGCACACCCATGGTCAGTGGGACCGGAACCGGCGAGCTGTCGCGCACGGTGCCGTTTTTATGCATCCAGATGGTTTGGTGGGTGGTCAGGTCGACCGCTGCCACGTAACCCCAGGCCGGAGCCTGGCACGGCAGGCCCATCGGCGACAGCAGCGCTTCGAGGATCACGCCATACGGCGCGCCTTTGTTCGGCTGCACGCCTTCGGTTTCGCTGACGCGTGGGCCTTGCTTGGCGATGTCCGCAGCCGGGATCAGTTTCGATTTGAACGCCATGTAGCTCGGGTTCACGAATGCGATCTGGCGGACCGGGTCGACGGAGATACCACCCCAGTCGAACACACCGAAGTTACCGGGGTACACGATCGAGCCTTGCAGCGATGGCGGCGTGAATGGGCCGTCGTAGCGCATCGACTTGAAATCGATCCGGCAGATCAGTTGGTCAAACGGCGTCACACCCCACATGTCGCGCTCTTTGAGCGGCGGTGGCATGAAGTTCAGGTCGGACTTCGGTTGAGTCGGGGAGGTGTGATCGCCGGCCACTGCGCCTTGTGGTACAGGGATTTCGTTGATCGGTACTATCGGTTCGCCGTTGTTACGGTTCAGCACGTAGATGCTGCCTTGCTTGGTCGATGCCATTACCGCTTGCTTGACGCCGTCGGCGGTCTTGATGTCGATCAGGCTTGGCTGGCCGCCCACGTCCATGTCCCACAGGTCATGGTGAGTGAACTGGAAAGTCCACTTCACGTGGCCGGTGTCGATATCCAGTGCGGTCAGGCCGGCGCTGTATTTCTCAGAGGCCGGTGTGCGGTCGCCACCATACTGGTCGGGCATCTGGTTGCCCATCGGCAGGTACAACATGCCGAGCTTTTCATCGACGCTGAACATGGACCACATGTTCGGCGAGTTGCGGGTGTAGGTTTTGCCTTCGGCCAACGGGGTGGTGTCGTCCGGGTTGCCGCTGTCCCAGTTCCACACCAGCTTGCCGGTGTGTACGTCGAACGCGCGGATCACACCGCTTGGCTCGTCGGTGGAGACGTTGTCGGTCACGTGACCGCCGATCACGACCAGGTTCTTGGTCACGGCCGGAGGCGAAGTGGAGTAGTAACCGCCTGGAGCGAAGCTGCCGATGTTGGCACGCAGGTCGACCTGGCCTTTGTCACCGAAGTCTTCGCACATCTTGCCGGTGTCGGCGTTCAGGGCGATCAGGCGGGTGTCGGCAGTCGGCACGAAAATGCGTTTCGGGCATACGGCGCTGACCGGCGCTGGGCTCGCGCTGCCGGTAGGGCTCTGCTCGGAAGCGTACACGGCGTCATCGTGATACGACACGCCACGGCAGGTCATGTGCGCCCAACCCTTGAAGTTTGCCGCACCTTCGGTGCTCAGCTTCGGGTCGAAACGCCAGATTTCCTTGCCGGTGTCCGGGTCCAGGGCAATCACCTGGCTGTGCGGCGTGCATACATAGAGCATGCCGTTGACTTTCAGCGGGGTGTTTTCCGCGGTGGTTTCACCGGGGTCGCCAGGCCCGGGGATGTCACCGGTACGGTAGGTCCAGGCCGGCACCAGCTTGTGCGCGTTTTCCGGGGTGATCTGGGCCAGTGGCGAGTAACGATCACCGAAGGCCGAACGGCCATAGGAGTTCCATTCACCGTCGGCCTGGCTCGGTGCTGCGCTGGCCATGCCAGGTACGGCGTCACGGTCCAGTTGGCCGGTCTTGACCATTTCACCCGGGTTGGTGAATTGGCTGGCCAGCGCCGTTGCACCGGCCAATACCACGGCCACGCTCAGTGCCCCAGTGCCCAGCGGCGCCGCTTGGCCGCGCAGCAGCGGGCGGCGGAACCATGGGAGCAACATGACGATGCCCAAGGCGAACAACAGCGCCAGGCGCGGCACCAATTGCCACCAGTCCAGGCCGACTTCCCAGAGCGCCCACACGGTGCTGGCGAACAGCACCAGTGCGTACAGGCCCAGCGCAGCGCGGCGAGTAGCCAGCAGCAGCACGCCGGTCAGGGCGATGCCGATACCGGCCAGCAGGTAGTACAGCGACCCGCCGAGCATGCTCAGCTTGACGCCGCCGGCCAGCAAGGCCAGGCCCATGATCAGCAGCAAGACGCCTAGCAGCCTGGGCAGCAGGCGGCTTGGGCTTGAGGCACCATCAGTGCTCATAGTGTGTTTCTCCGTTACGTTGGAATTATGTAACCCCGTGCTTCACTGTAGATGACGATTCAGCGCGGGCTTGGTTCATCGTTGTTTTTGGTTTTTCTGGGGTGCAGCGGGGTTATCCACAGGCGGGTGATTTATTCCCAGGCGCAGGTCGGGGTAAGACAGCGCTGTCTTTAAAAAGGAAAAAATTCGGCAAGATGGGGTCGACCGCAGGCGTGAAACGTTTCAGTTTATTGCGGGCAAGGATAATGCGGCGGCGAAACAAGAGAAAGCACGAATCGCAAGATGCATCGTTTCAGTTTTGGTAACAGTGACTAAATGTCGCTGCAAAAACAGGATGAAAAAAGGGGGCTGCTGATGGCGGTGGTTCAGTCATTGGCTACAGCGACTGGAACTGCGTCATCGGGAGCAAGCCCCCTCCCACAGGGTTTGGCTGTGGTTTTAGAAGGTGGTGCGGATGCCCAATTGCACACTGCGCCCTGGAGCCGGTGCGATATCACGCAGAATCGAGCTGGCGTAGCGAACGGTCTGGTTGGTCAGGTTTTCGCCGTTCACAAACGCCAGCCACTCGCTGCCGCCCACATTGAAGCGGTAACCCGCGCTGGCGCCCAAGGTGGTGTAGCCGTCGGTGCCGCTTTCGTTAGCCGGCACACGCCCTTGACCCGCTGCATGTTCCACATCGATGCGCGCCTGCCAGCGGTCCAGTTCCCACAGCAAACCGCTGTTCAAACGCAGCGGCGCGATGCGTGGCAAGGCTTCGCCGGTGTCCAGGTTGGTGGCGCGGGTGTAATCGCCCGACAATTCCAGCGCGAATTTGCCGTACGCACCTTCGCCCAACTTCCAGTGATCCTGGGCTTCGAAGCCGGCGAAACGTGCGCGTACGCCGGAGTATTTGTACTCAGGGATCCCGCCGGCGTCTGCTTCACCTTCATCGTTCAGCGTGCGACCGCTGCCCAGCAAACCGATGTAGTTGGAGAAGCGGCTGTAGAACACGCCAAAGCTGCCCTTGTGGGTACCGTTGTCAAAACGCAGGGCCAGGTCGCTGGACACGGCTTTTTCTTTCGACAGGTTGGCATCGCCCACTTCGTAAGTGCCGGTGGCGACATGGGCGCCGTTGGCGTACAGCTCGTAGAATGTCGGGGCGCGCTCGGTGTAGCCCAGGGTGGCAGCCAGGGACCACACCGGCGTGAGGCTATACACCGCGCCTGATGACAGGCTGCCCGCGTTGAAGTCATTGGAGTGGTCGGCATTGGCGAAACGCGCGTTGCCTTTGGCATCCGGGTCGATGTGGGTGTGTTCCAGGCGCCCGCCAAGGCTGAGTTTCAGGCGCTCGGTGGCTTGCATTTCTTCGAGGATGAACAGCGCGCCGGCGTTGGTATCGGTCTGTGGCACGAAGGCTTCTTCGCCGAGGGCCGAGAACTCGTTGCGACTCACCTGGGCACCGACCACACCCTCGAACGGACCGATAGGCAGGTGACGGCCCTCGACCCGCGCTTCATAGCCCTTGTTCTTGAACGTGGTGCCGGTTTCGCCGCCTTCGATCTCACGGTGCTGGTAGTCGGTATACCCCGCGTCGACCTTCACCGAACTGAACGGGCCTTGCAGGTTGCGCAACTCGGAGGCAAAGGCGTAATGATCCTGCTTCATGCGGATACGCACGTCCTGCTCGGCGGGCGAGCCATAGTTGCTGTCGTAGTTGCTGTAGGACAGGCCGGCATAACCGTCGTCCCAGGTGTAGGAACCACCCAGCGCACCGCCGTCCTGGCGCCCGCTGCTGTTGCCCAGCCGGCCCTCTTTGCCAGGGCCGTCTTCACTTTCAGGGGCGTGACGGCTGCGTGCATAACCCGGGATTTTCAGGTCATTGAATTCCCGTGCATTGGCATCCAGATGCAAGGCGAAGGTGCCATTCCCGGCCTCCAGTTTGCCCGCGCTGCTGCGGGTGGTGTCGGCGCCGCCGTAGCGCAATTCACCGGCACCGTGGATGCCTTCGATGGCCTCGGTGGGGATGCGGTTTTCGAACGTGTTGACCACGCCCCCGATGGCACTGCCGCCGTACAGCAGCGCCGCCGGGCCGCGCACGATCTCGATGCGATCAACGTTGATCGGGTCCAGCGGCACGGCGTGGTCATAGGACAGGGACGAGGCATCCAGCGCGCCCACGCCATTGCGCAGGATGCGAATGCGGTCGCCATCCTGGCCACGAATGATCGGTCGGCTGGCGCCGGGGCCAAAGTACGAAGACGACACACCCGGTTGCTTGTTGAGGGTTTCGCCCAGGCTGCCTTTTTGTTGCAGGGTCAGGTCGTCGCCTGCGAGCACGGTGGTGGGCGAAGCGAGTTGCTCGCTGCCCAGCGGGTTGGCGGTGATGACTTGAGGTTGCAGCTCCAGGGCGTGGGTTTCGGAGCAGATCAACAAGGCGGCGGCGAGCGGGGTCAAGCGCCAGAGAGGGAAGAGGGACATCGGACATTCCTTGGCAAAACAGCGAAAAAGAGCAGGTTCAAGAGGTATCGAGATCATTACATTTGATACTTGTAGTTACAATATAACATCTCTTTTTCAGCTGGATAGCGGGAACTTTTCTCCGGGGGCTATATTCAATGCAGTGCTTCCACCTGTACGCCTCGTCGGCTAAGGTGCGCGGCTGTGTTTTCTCTTTTTGCAAAAAGGCCTGGCATGACCGCGACAAGCAATGACCCGCTCCACGGTGTGACTCTGCAACATATCCTCACCACCCTGGTGGCACATTACGATTGGGCGGGCCTGGCTGAACGCATCGATATCCGCTGCTTCAAGAGCGATCCGAGTATCAAGTCGAGCCTGACGTTCCTGCGCAAAACCCCATGGGCGCGGGAGAAAGTCGAAGGGTTGTACGTGAAGCTGATGCGCACCAAACGCCCGCTGGATTGATTCCATGAAGCGCTTTGTGGCCACGGCGGCACTGGCCGGTTGGGTCGGGTTGGCGATTCAGCAGTACCTGATTCTCTATTCGCGCTGGCTCACCGATGCCAGCCTGTTGGGCGGGTTGATCAACTTTTTCAGTTTCTTCACGGTACTGACCAATACCCTGGTGGTCGTGGTGCTGAGCTATGCACTGGTCAACCGGGATTCAGCGGCCAGGCGGTTTTTCCTGGCGCCCACGGTCAGCAGTGGGATCGCCGTGAGCATCGTCGTGGTCAGCCTGGCCTACAACCTGTTGCTGCGGCATTTGTGGAGCCCTGCAGGCTTTCAATTCATCGCCGATGAACTGCTGCATGACGTGATGCCGGTGCTGTTTTTGATCTATTGGTGGCGGTGCGTGCCCAAGGGCCATTTGCGCCTAGGGCATATCGGCGCCTGGGTGATCTACCCACTGGTGTACTTCGGCTATGTGCTGCTGCGGGGCGATTTGCTCGGGCAGTATCAGTACCCGTTCATCGATGTCGGCACCCTGGGTTATCCACAAGTGTTTGCGAATGCCGGGGGGATTCTGGCGGGGTTTGTCGCGATCGCGCTGGCGGTGGTGGGGCTGGACAGACTCATCAAGCCCCACGCCTGATTCACTCCTCGTCGCTACCGTCGGCACGCCAGTAGCCTACGGCCTTGAGGAATTCTTCATTGACCCGGTGCGTGTCCAGCAATACACGACGCACCTGGCGCGACAGTTTGCTTTCGGTCGCCACGAAGCTGTACAGCGAACCACTCGGCAGCGTCAGCGTGCGTACTGTTTCCAGCAGGTCATCCTGGCCACGGATCACCCAGATCACTTTCACGTCGGCAGCACTTTCGAGGGGTTGCCGTTCCGCCGCGTTGGCGATCTCGATCACCGCCAATACCTGGCGCCCGGCCGGCAGTTCTTCCAGGCGGCGGGCGATGGCGGGCAGGGCGGTTTCATCGCCGATCAACAGATAACTGTCGAACATATCCGGCACGATCATCGAGCCCCGAGGCCCACCGATATAGAGGTGCTGGCCGACCTGCGCCTGCTCTGCCCACGTCGAGGCAGGGCCGTCACCGTGCAGGACAAAGTCGATGTCCAGCTCGCCGATGCTCAGGTCGAAGCGCCGTGGCGTGTAGTCGCGCATGGCGGGCTGCGGGCCGTCGCCCTTGATCGTGAAGGTCGAGCTCTCCAGTGCTGCCTGTTCGGCGGCGTTCTGTGGGAACAGCAGCTTGATGTGATCGTCACTGCCCAGGCTGACAAAACCCGCCAGTTCGGGGCCGCCCAAGGTGATGCGGCGCATGCGCGGGGTGATATCCACCACCCTCAATACTTGCAGGCGGCGACGTTTGATTTCATGGGTAACGCGATGGATGGCTTGAGTATTCATTGAGCTTTCCCGTCGGCAATGGCTTGAGCGGTGCCGTTGAGCAGCGCCGCGACACGAACGATTTCTTCCGGGCTCCAGCGCCCGTGGTGCGAATGCAAGGCATGGCGCAGGTTGTGTACCGCTTCGTGGATTTCCGGCGGGCGGTCGTGACCACGAAGCGAACGTTTGCTGACGTCCAGACGCATGCGTACACCCTCCAGGGCAACGGCTTGCTCGCTTAAGAAGAGACGACCGGCGTCGGTGATTGTGTAGCGTTTTTTTCCGCCTTCGGTGTCGCCGGTGATCAGTTCGCTCTCTTCCAGAAAGGTCAGGGTCGGGTAAATCACACCAGGGCTGGGGCTGTAGGTGCCATCGAATAGGCTTTCTATCTGGCGGATCAGGTCGTAGCCATGGCACGGCTGCTCAGCGATCAGCGCCGGCAGCAGCAATTTCAGATCGCCGGGTGCAAATACCCGAGGGCCTCGGCCGCCGCGTTCGCGTCCTGGGCGTTTTTCGAAGCCGTCGTGATGATGGGGGTGGTGGGGATGATGCTCTCTCATGTGCTTGGCTCTCCGTCTTGGTTAGATATAACGTAAGATATATCTTAAGATGAGCGCAAGCCTTTCGGACGAATGGCTACCTGTCGCTGTCGCTGCGTTTACGCGTGGCAGCACCGTGAATTCATATCCGGAAAGAACTTTGTTAGTTGTATAAATGACGGGTTGTAATATTGTTCTGACGGAATGATCCACTAATAAAAGCTTTCGTTTAATTGTGAGTAGTCTTCTTCTTACAGCTAATTAATAAGTTTTGGCAAAGTGCCATATTTTTCCTATTGACTTGATCGTTGTCGGGCTACCCGATACGAGGAAATCACCTGCTTACGTGTTGGAAAACTCACGGGATACTTGTGTCGCGTTGAAACTTGCGAAGTTGTCAATGCACGTTATTGGAAACGCTAAGGCGCGTTCTGTAACGCCAACTCCTTTAAGTTAGAAAACAGGTATTCAGTCATGTTGAAAAAAATCGCCATTGCCTCGCCACTGGTTGCCGCTGTACTGGGTTCGTCCCTGGCGTTTGCCGCAGATGATGCGCGCACTTCCATCCAGATCAAGGCAGACATTCCCACCAAGCAGTTCCACGCCCAGCCGCTGGATCCCAACTTCGGTAAAGACGAAGTCATGAGCTACAACCCCGTCAGCGGTGAGCTGAGCTCGCTACGTGCAACCTTCAGCGTCAAACATACCGATGGCTCCGTGCACGCCTACATTGAAGGTGGCCCTACGGCAGCCGCGCTGTACAACGGCAGCAACAGTATTGCGCTGACCAACACCTTCAACGGCATCGTGCTGACCGCCTCACCGCAAGAAGTGGTGGATGACCCGCAATCCACCCCAGGCACCCAGGCTGACCTGGTGATTACTCCGGCCAAACCGGCGGACAACCAGAACGGCCTGTACACCGCCAACTACACCGTGATCTTCGACGCTGTGCCGCGCGCGCCGGCGCTGTAACGCCGTCGTGTCGTGGAGCGCCTGGTTGAACGCCAGGCGTTGATGAAGGAGCGGTGGCCTGTCCTGGCCGCCGCCCCGTTTGACTGCCTCGGCTGTCCGTAAAAGTGAGTATTCCGTGCATGTTTCCGATGACGCCTATCGCGGGCGCCCTGGCGCTATTGCTGTGCGCCAGCGCGCTGGCAGCGCCCTCAGCGCCTGGCACCACGCCGCGCAGCCTGTTGCTGCAGTCCAAGGAGTTGCCCAGCGATTTCGAGCAACACTTCTTCGATGTGCCGCTGGCCGTGCGCGTCGAACTCGATCAACAGTTTCTCGGCGAGGCGATGATCGTGCTGGGTCGGGATGATCGCATCACGTTACTGGCGTTCGGCGATGTTGCCGACAGTCAGTTTTCAGCCAGTGAGCGTGATAAGTGGCAGCAACTGCTGCAACAGGGCATGCCCCTGGGAAGTTGTGAGCGAAGTTGCCCGTCGCAATTGTTGGCGGTGCACTACAGTATTGAAAATTCGTTGGTATCGATCCTTACCGAAAACGTCGAGCGTAGTACAGAAGTCAAACGGTATTACGATCAGCCTGAAACAGGCAGCATGGGCCTGATCCTGAATAATCAACTCAACCTCAACGGTGGCGCCGAGGAGCAACTCGGTGGGCGCTATGGCCTGGAGGCCAGCTCCAGCGTGGGCAACTGGACCCAGGCGTTGAACCTGCAGTTGTCACGCCTCGGCGGCACCGACACCACCCTCTACCACGCTGTACACGAGCTTTATAGCCAGCGCGAACTGCAAGGCCAATTCCTGCGCCTGGGTTATTTCACCCCGGGCTCCGACGGTCTGACCCGACAGATACGTGCGTTCGGCGCCAATCCCGACACTGCCGTGGGCGTGATGTATGGCAGCTCCGACAGCCTGCTGATCAACAACCCCAAGCCCAGCGTGTACCCGATTTATGTCACCGCCAGCCGCCAGGCTTCGGTGGAGATCTACCGCAACGGCTTGCTGCTTAACAGCCAGGCCGTGGCAGCCGGGTTGCAGACCCTCGACACTCGGCCACTCCCCGGCGGTATCTACGAGGTGGAAGTGCGCCTGGTCGAAGACGGCCGCACCACCTCCACCACCCAGGAACTGGTCTACAAACCCAACAACTGGCGCAACGCCGACGAGCGCTGGCGTTACAGCAGCTTCCTCGGGCGCGAGAGCAAACTGCTGAGCAACTGGGACGAACAGGCCAGCGGCTTCATGACCTATGGTGCCAGCGCCAACTACCTGGCCCACCCCCGGGTCATCCTGGGTTTGTCGACGCGCAAGGTGCGCGAGAAGCTGCAAAATGGCGTGTCGGTCGACTGGACCCTGGCCAACGCCACCAGCGTATATGCCAATGTCTACCAGACCCAGGATCACGGCACCGGCCTGGATATCCAGGGCCTGTACAGCTACGGCCATGGCAGCCTCGTGGCCAGCCACAACCGCAGCTGGCTCGACACGCGCCGCACCTATGAAACCTTGCCCGATGGCACGCGTGTGCGGCCGCGCAGCACCTTCGTCGGGCAGGCCAGCAATTCGTCGTTGTCGATCAACCATCGCCTGAGCAACAAGAGTTCGATCAACTCCCGGCTCTCCTACAGCCAGGGCAACATCGAAGGTCTCGGCCTGGACCTGGGCTGGAACCAGCGCGGTACGGTGTTGGGCAGCGATGCCAGTTGGCGTGTTTCGGTGTTCGATCGCCCGGCCACGGCCAGTACCGGCGACAAGCGTAACCGGGGTGTCGACATCAGCGTCAGCCTCGCCCTTGGCGGCCCAGGCGAACAATGGTCGGCCAGCCTCGGCACACGCACTGCGCGCGATGGCGGCCGCGACAACAATGGCTCGCTGACCTACCAGCGCAGTCTGGATGATCACTTCCTGCAGAGCGTCTCGGCCACGGCGACGGCGGACACCTATGGCGTCGGCTTGTCCGGTCGCAGCAGCTTCCAGACCGAAGCGCTCTACGGCGACGCATTCTTGCAGCGCTCCTCGTTCAACGACAAGCTCAGCGGCGGCCTGAACCTCAATAGCACCGTTGCCGTAGGCGCGCAAAACATGGTGCTCAGCAGCCAGTACCACACCGGAGGGGCCGGGATGATCGTGGATGTCGAGACCGACCTCGACGACATCACCCTGCGCGCCGATGACCTGGCCGGTGGCAGCGCCACCTTGCGCCCCGGGCGCAACTTTGTGCCGATCACGGCTTACAAGAGCAGCACCCTGAGCTTTGACTTCGAAGGCAACCACCCGCCGGCCGCCGCTATCCAGCCGGCGCGCAGCAACTACCACTTGAACAAGGGCGGGGTGGACTATCGCAAGATCAGTGTCATGCAAACCGTCACCGTGCTCGGACGGTTGCTCGATGCCCAGGGTAAACCGCTCAAGGGCCATCACGTGATCAACCACGCCAGCCGTGGGGTCAGCGAAGTGGACGGGTTCTTCTCCCTGGAAATGCACGCCGGTACACCCACCCTGCAAGTGAGCTTTGCCAATCAATTGCTCTGCCAATTCCGCGTGGACCCAGGCACCGCCCGCCGCGAAGGCGACGTGCTGATGATCGGCGACCTCAGCTGTACGCCGGACACCCTGGCCGATGTGGTGCATGGCACGCAAACCGCCGGTTGAAACCCTTTATCCGTTGAGGTTCAAGCAATGAAACGTTTTTGCATGCTGTTAGGCGCCACGCTGTTTTCGCTGAGCAGCCACGCCGGCCCGCAGATCAATGTCGGGGTGGTCTACGACTACCTGGATGCGGAAAAAAGTACCTATATGAAGCGCGTGTTCAACGGCGGTACCTCCACGGCTTTCGTCAAGGTCAACATTCTCGAGATGATCTACGCCGCCGATGGCAGCTACCGGGAAGTGCCGTTGCAGGACCACGCCGGCGGCACTGCCCGTGACGGCCTGATGGCCAGCCCGGCGCGGCTGATCGTGCCGGCCAACGGTACCCAGGGCACGCGCTTGCTGTTCATGGGCAACCGCGACAAGGAGCGATATTTCCGCGTGCGCTTCGTGCCCGTAGTGCCACAGAGCGAAGATGAATTCGCCCTTACCGATGAAGAGCGCGCCGAATACAAAGACAACCTCGCCGCCGGTGTGCGGGTGCTCGCAGGCTACGGCACGGTGTTTTTCGTGCGCCCGAAAAACACGCGTTTCGACACCCAGGCCGATAACGCCGCCAGGCGCTACGCCCTGCACAACAACGGCAACAGCGTCGTGGTGGTGGATGAATTCAAGGACTGCCGGGTCGACGACCCGCGTGACTGCCGGCCCACCGTCAAGCACCACATCATGGCCGGTCGCAGTTTCAGCTTCGACAAGGAAGCGGGGCGCGAATACCGCTTCAACCTGATCGAAGGCTCCGCGAAGAAAACCGTTGAGATCAAGGGTTGATCCCGTGCCGAGGCAAAAAATGCTCAAGTTACTGATGTGCGCCGCTGTCTCCATCGTCAGCCTGCTGGCTGCCACTCCCAACCGGGCGGCGCTCGAGCGGGAGACTTTCGAGGTTTTTGTCGAAATTCCCACGCCGGACTTTTATGTGCTGCCGGTCGACCCGCAGTTGTTCCACCGTGAGCAACGCCTGGATTACAACCCGGTGTCGTCGCAGTTGAGCCCGCTGCGTGCGCAGTTCGATGTGAAAAATATCGGCGGTGCCATTGGTGCACGGCTTGAGGAACAGCCGTTTCTGTACAACGGCAGCGACCGTATCGACCTGCGTGTGAGTTTCAACCGGCAGGAATTGAGCCTGGACCGCAGCGAAGTGGTGTCCACCGCTGAAGCCAAGCCCGGCAGGCGCGTCCCGCTGGAAATCGTCGCGATCAAACCCGGCGACGACTACCTTCCCGGCAATTACTACGGCACGGTGCGGGTGGTGTTCGACGCTACTGCGCCGGGCTCATGAGGTTTCTTTGATGAAGTTTATTATTCGCGCCCTGTGCGCGTGGGCACTGCTGTTACCACTGGCCGCGCAGGCTCTGACCCAGGACATCACGGCGGTATTTCGCCCGGACCCGTCCAACCCCTTGCTCAACCGTTTCGTCAACACCACACCCGAGAGCGGGATCTGCCCCTGGCACATCCCTGAGCGCTGCAAGGCTCTGGGGATTTTCAGCATCCGTACCAGCGACCTGACCTTCTCATCCAGCGTGCCGATCCAGGGCGGCCATACCGACGTACGCAAAGGCGCGATGTTCAAGGTGCCCAGCGAGTGGCGCGATGTGATCGTCAGTCATGCAGTCACAGGCGCGTCGGAAACGGTGAGGATGCGCATCGCGGGTATCGGTGGTCGTTTCGATTTGTATGGAGGTGTGGGCCAAACGGTCTGGGCCAGGGGCGCCATTGGCTGGAAATATGCCCCTGCACCGTGTCTGGGGACAAACTATGGCACGGGTAACAATACGTTTTTCTTATGGTCCTGGATCACACCGCTCAACGTCGGTGCCTGTGACATGGCTGCGGTCAAGGATATCCCGGACATCCGCTATCCGGTTTTCGAGTACTCCTACGAGCTCAAAACCCCGAACCCGCTGGCGATGGACAGCGGTGTGTACACCGGCAGCATCACTTACAGCGTAGGCCCCCGGGCGGATTTCGATTTCGGTGACATCATGCAGCCCAACGACAATCAACTGACCTTTAACTTTACCCTGGACGTCGATCACCACCTCAAGGTCGAGGTGCCGCCGGGTGGCAATCGTGTGCAACTCGAACCCCAGGAGGGCTGGCAGGCGTGGTTGAAAAACGGACGCAAACCCACGCGACTGTTCCGCGACCAGACCGTCAACCTGTGGGCCAGCTCGCCATTCAAGATGACCCTGGAATGCGGCGAGCCCATGGGCAATACCTGCAGTATGCGCAACGCCGCCGGCCATCAAGTCCCGCTGGACGTCGCCGTCACCTTGCCCGTCGGGTTGAACGACAGCGTCGGGCGCCCGGTCAACCGGCTGCCCTTGCGCCTGGACGGTGTGGGCACCCAGTTGTTCCAGCCGACCCGGTACATCGACCGCAAGCCCAGCACCCTGCACTTTGAGATCAAGGCGGACAGCGTGTCGCAGATGCTCGATCACGGGGGGGGCAGCGCCTATTCAGGTACGGCCACCGTCGTGTGGGACTCGGGGTTGTAGGCGTTTGCCGAGCCCCAGGTCCTTGCGCCGGCTTCGCCATTAGCCTGGCGGTTTTCCGCGGCCGGTACGCATTGGGTATGGCTACCCGGTTGCAGGTACGGCATCAGGATCGGCGCCATGCCTTTGAGCACTTGCACCGGCAAGGCCGAAGTGAAGGTGAAGTGTTCCGCCGAGCGGCCAGGGACGAAGGCGGTCAGCGTGCCGAAATGGCTATCGCCCAGGTAGAACACAAAGGTCGCGGTGCGGTTGATCGACTTGGAGCTGATCACCCGGCCGCCGGCGCCGATGGCTTCGATGCGGTTGTCGCCGGTACCGGTCTTGCCGCCCATGGCCAGCGGGGTGCCGTCGGCCAGTTTGAAACTGCCGGAGACGCGTTTTGCCGTCCCCGCATCCACCACCTGGGACAGCGCGCCGCGCAGGGCTTGCGCCACCGCCACCGGCATGACCCGCTTGCCGGGCGCGGGGTCGTTGATCAGGCGGGTTTCATAGGGCGTGTCGGCGCCAAAGTGCAGGCTGTCGATGCGCAGCACCTTGGAGCGCACGCCGTCGTTGAGGATGATGCCCATCAGTTCCGCCAGCGCCGCAGGTCGGTCACCGGAGCTGCCGATGGCGGTTGCCAGGGAGGGCACCAAGTGATCGAAGGGATAGCCGACCGCCTGCCAGCGCTGATGGATATCGAGAAACGCCTCGATCTCCAGCATGGTGCGAATACGGCTGTCGCGGGCGCTTTGATGGCGGCTCTTGAACAGCCAGCTGTAGACTTCCTGGCGCTCGAACTGACTGGCTTTCACGGCCTCGCCGAAGGTCGCGTCGGGATGGTTGAGCAGGTAGCCGAGCAGCCACAGGTCCAGCGGATGGACCTTGGCGATGAAGCCTTGGTCGGGCAAGTCATAGCTGCCGGGGCGGTAGTCTTGATAGAGCTTGGCCAGGCGCTCATCACTGAGCTTGCCGACGTCCTTGCTGCCGGCCAGGTGCGAGCGCACGAAGCGGTTGAAGCTTTCCTGGCTCGCGTCGGGCAGCAGGTAACGATGCACAGCCGCCAGGCGGATCGGCGTCGCACGGACACTGTCGAGGAACGTATCGAGGCGGGCCTGGGTGTCTTTTTTCTGGTACTTCTTCCAGAACCTGAGCAGGAACGCGGTGCCTTCGCGGTCGGCGAATCTGGCCAGGTATTCCTGGCGCCGAGGGTCGTTGTCGTCCTTGAGCAACTGCGCGCTGTTGTTGGGGCCTGCGTAGGTGGTGTAGCGCACGATATCGCGCATCAGGCGAATGAACGGCAGGTTGATCGATTCGCGCAAGGCGTCGCGCAGGGTGGGGCTGCGGCCATTGTCCTGGCTGCGAAAGTTATGGAAGTGATGCAGGCCGCCCCCGGTGAAAAAACCTTCCGCCGGGTTGGCCGAGTAGGTGCGGTCAAGGGCGGCGTCGAGCATTTTTTCCAGGCTTTTGTCCGAGGTCTGGATCAGGTAGTCGATGGCCCACCGGCTGAGGCGGTCCTGATCGTTGATCGGCACTTTTTTCAACGCGGCGGGGGATTGCGCCGCATATTGGTCGTGCAGCTCACTGACGATTTGCAAGTAGGTGGTGAGCACCCGCAGCTTGGCCGTGGAGCCCAACTCCAGCTTGCTGCCTTCATTGATATCAAACGGTTGGTCGGTGTTATCGGTCTGTACCCTGACCCGTGAACCGTCCGGGGTCAGCTCGAACAGGGTAAAGCTGTAGCGCACTTGAGGCGTGCTGGCGGCGGTCAGCAGGCGTTCGCCGAGCAGGCCGAGCTGGCGCGCATAGTCAGGGTCGGCCAGGTGCTTGAGGTAATCGCTGACCTGGGTCTGCAGGGAACCTTGCAAGGTACTGGTCGCCGACAGGTCCAGGCGGTCGAGGTCGTACAGCGGGCGATTGAGCAACGCGGCAACCCGGCTGCGCGCGACGCTGATGCCCTTGTTAGTTTCAATCGGTTGCACCGTGGGTTGTTGCACCCAGTCGCGATAGCTGAGCGTGGCGCCAAGGGCCGCGTTGAGCAGTGGCGCGTCGATCACGCCGTTCTGGGCCAGCAATCGCAGATGGCTGTCGGTGAGTTGCGCCAGTTCGTCACGCCCCTTGACCAGGTAATGTGAAGGGCGGCGCTGGGCGATGATCAGCGCCAGCACCTCGCGCAAGGCCAGCGCTTTGGCTCGCAGGTCATTGCCCACCAGCGCCTGGTTGACCTGGTTGAAATCGGCGCCGAACCACACCCGCAAACCTTCGGCCAGGCCGTGCACCTCACCGTGCCCCGGCACGGCCGACAGCGGCACGCTGTTGAGGTAGTCGCGCACGATATTCTGCCGTGCGATCGCGGTGTCCGGCCCCGCCTGGTAAGCCCGTACGCCGGCGGAAAACATCTGCCGCAGTTTCTCCGCGCCGGAAAGGGTCAGGCCATCCGGGGAGTGCCGGTACTTTTCCAACTGGGTCGCCAGGGTACTGCCGCCGGCACTCTGGCCGGGCAGGTGCAGGGTCTTGGCCACTTGCGACCAGGCCGCCTTGGCAAAGCGCGGCCAGTCGACGGCGGGGTTGGCCTGTGGGGCGGCGGGGTCGAGCAGGTCACGGTTTTCGATAAACAGCAGGCTGTTGACTACCAGCGGCGGAATGGCGGCGAAGCTGGCGTAGAGCTGTTGCGGGTAGGTGTATTGGTACAGCGGCAGCGCCTGGCAATCGGTGAGCGACAAACCGGCCTGGATTTTTTCCGCGTAGGGCACGAACAGCCCCTGGCGGGTGTAATCCATCAATTGGGGGGAGAAGCGCGTTTGGGATTGCACGACGTAACCGCGTTTGAGCAAGCGGGCCAGGAAGTCGTCGAGGTCGCTGTAGCCCAGGCGTCGATCAAACGGTCCGGGGCCTGGGTACACGATGGTATCACTGCGACCGTCGGCCAGCCGGTAGGTCAGTTGGTTGGCCAGCCTGCTCAATTGCTCGGCTTGCAGGCGTGAAGTGCGCATCTCTCTGGCAGCGGCAAAGCCCAGGGCCACCAACGCCATCAGCACGATCAGCCAGAACAGCCGGCGCCCGTAGCGGGGCCTGGGTTTATTTTGGGGTAAAGGCGCTGGTTCCGAACTGCCTTGTAGTTTCGCAGCCTTGGTCGATTCGGTTTGCCATAGTGCGCCCATAGTCGATTGATCCATTCACGCAGATTGATCGGACTTGTTTGAAGCTTAGACGGTGTGGGCTTGATGTGAGGAAATTGTATTTTTTGCGTGGGAAGCTTCTGAATCAGCCCTTGAGTGAACGACGGCAGCTGCGGCGATTGGTCGCCGGGTATAGGTCATATGCGCCTGTGAAATTGCATTATTGTGGGCGCTTCCACTAAATTGACTGGCTTTTACAGTGAAAGGCACTGGTCGAGGCTTTTTATACTGCACGGCCCATCGTCTTGCCCTGCAAGGCGGGGCTGTTCATGAGACGGCCCCGGTTTCGATTTCCGCCTGGCCTTACCGGCAACGGCGTGTGAAACGCGACGGGCTATCCAATAACAAGATGAGGTTGTATCCCTATGCCAGTCGGCAACCCCCTGCCCCATGGCGAGACCGCTCAAGGCGGCCCGCTCAAACGCGAACTCGGTGAGCGACATATTCGCTTGATGGCACTCGGCGCCTGCATCGGCGTCGGTCTGTTCCTGGGTTCGGCAAAGGCCATTGAAATGGCCGGTCCGGCGATCATGCTGTCGTACATCATCGGCGGCCTGGCGATCCTGGTGATCATGCGTGCGCTCGGCGAGATGGCCGTGCACAACCCTGTCGCCGGTTCGTTCAGCCGTTATGCACAGGATTATCTCGGCCCGCTGGCGGGCTTCCTGACCGGCTGGAACTACTGGTTCCTGTGGCTGGTGACCTGTGTCGCGGAAATCACGGCGGTCGCGGTGTACATGGGCGTGTGGTTCCCCGATACGCCGCGCTGGATCTGGGCCTTGGCGGCGCTGATCAGCATGGGCACCATCAATCTGATCGCGGTCAAGGCGTTCGGTGAGTTCGAATTCTGGTTTGCCCTGATCAAGATCGTCACGATCATTGCGATGGTCATCGGCGGCGTCGGCATCATTGCGTTCGGCTTCGGCAACGATGGCGTGGCACTGGGTATTTCCAACCTGTGGGCCCACGGCGGTTTCATGCCCAATGGCGTGCAGGGCGTCCTGATGTCCTTGCAAATGGTCATGTTCGCCTACCTGGGCGTGGAGATGATCGGCCTGACCGCCGGTGAAGCGAAGAACCCGCAGAAGACCATCCCCAGCGCAATCGGCTCGGTGTTCTGGCGCATCCTGCTGTTCTATGTGGGGGCGCTGTTTGTGATTCTGTCGATCTACCCGTGGAATGCGATCGGTACCCAAGGCAGCCCGTTCGTGATGACCTTCGAGCGTCTGGGGATCAAGACCGCCGCCGGCATCATCAACTTTGTGGTGATCACCGCGGCCCTGTCGTCGTGCAACGGCGGTATCTTCAGCACCGGGCGCATGCTTTACAGCTTGGCGCAGAACGGCCAGGCCCCGGCGACCTTCGCCAAGACCTCGAACAACGGTGTGCCGCGTCGCGCCTTGCTGTTGTCGATCTTCGCGCTGCTGCTGGGCGTGTTGCTCAACTACCTGGTGCCGGAAAAAGTCTTTGTCTGGGTCACCTCCATCGCTACCTTCGGCGCGATCTGGACCTGGCTGATGATCCTGCTGGCCCAGCTTAAATTCCGTAAAAGCTTGAGCGCCGCCGAACAGGCCGGGTTGAAATACCGCATGTGGTTGTACCCGGTCAGTTCGTACCTGGCGCTGGCGTTCCTGGTGTTGGTCGTGGGGTTGATGGCGTACTTCCCGGACACCCGCGTGGCGCTGTATGTGGGGCCGGTGTTCCTGGTGCTGCTGACGCTTGTGTTCTATGCCTTCAAGTTGCGGCCGAGCGACGCGAGTGAGGGTGTGCCACGCTCTGTTTAGTGCGGGGGGAGCGAGTTCGCTCCCCTGGCGTTAGCTGCGTCTCTGGTTGGCCAGTTGTGCCGCCTGGGTCAATTGACGGATCAGGCGTTCACGTTCGGCAGTTTCCTGGTCGGTAATCGACTGGCGCCGGTCCAGGTAGGTGTCGGAGCGTTTGTCCGTCACCGCCTGGTTCAACGCATTCACCTGGTGCCGGGTGATGGTGTCAATGGTGCTGAAAGGCTCCGGGTAGCTGCGGGCCAGGTATTCGAGCCAGAAGTCTTCCTGCAACAATGAGGTTTGCGGCGCGTCGGTCTTGCTGATGTCCCGCAGCTTCTGCCGGGCATTGGCAATATCCCTGGACTTGACCCACTCCCGTGCCGAATACAACAACTCTTCCTGATGCACCGGCAGGCTGAACTCCTTTGCCAGGCTCATGCGCAAATACAGCTTCACCTCGGCATCGTCAGGGTCGACCTGGGCCTCGCGCAGTGATTTCAGATGGTCCTCGGCGAACTGGTCGAGTGTGCGCAGGTAGAACAGGCTTTGCGCCAAAGCCAGCAGCTCGCGTTCGGCTATGGCGATGTTCGGTTGCGCCTTGGCCACGTAGCGCAGGTGGCGGATTTCCATATCGATAAAGGCCAGGATCGCGCCATCGCCACAGGTGCCTGCCAGGTAGGTGTTGAGGAAGACGTCGTTACGTAACTCGGTGGAATCGCCCATGGCGTTCAGCAGGTGCCATACCCGTTGGGTCAGGGCTTTTTTCGAGGTTTCGTTCTTTACATAGGCATAAGACTGGGTCAGGTCCTTCAATACGCGAAATGCGTCATCGGGGCTCGCGTCCTCGTTGTTCTTCAACAGGCTCCACAGTTTCTGGCAGGCCGCGTGTTCGGCAGCAGGGATGCCGGTGAGCCAATCATTCAAGTCGGCTGGCACGTTCTGTTGATGCTGGATGCCTGGCAAGGGGCCGCCCAGCCTGACGCCGGTCTGGGCGTAGTAGTCGTTTATCCGGTCCAGCGTGTCGGCGTCCAAGGGGTTGTCGTGCAACACCGTATTGCGATTGGTGTGGACCATGCCGGTGTTGAACAACGCGTCGGGAAGCGTGGTAATACGGTTTTCCTGAAGCATCAACGCACCCAGGTCGCCGCGGGTTTCGGCACCTATTGGCCATTGAGTGAGGCCGGTATTGCGCAGTGACAGAACCGTCAGCCTCGGCATGCTGCTGATATCCGGTGGCAGGCCCAACGGATTGTTGTCCAGGTGCAGTTCTTCCAGGCGGGTCAGGTTGGCCAGGCGTTGCCGGGATTCGTCGGTCAGCACGATGTCGTTGTCCGCCAGGAACAGCTGTTCCAACTGGGTCATGGCGGTGATGCTGGCGGGCAGCTCCGTGAGCATGCAGTCGATTTTCAGATACTTGAGGTTGGCGAACTTGCTCAGAAACGCATTACCGGTGGCCGGGAAGGTATCGCCGGCAATATGCAGGTAATCGATATGCGCAAAGCCCTGGGTGCCGAGGAGAAAATCGGTGTCGGGCAAGTCGTTGTCGCCCAGTTGCAGCTTGAGCACGTGCACGTCGAACATGCCGTCGGCATACAGTACGCGGGTTTCCTGACGCCAAGCGCTGCGGATCTGTTCGGCCAGGTAGCGCCGCTGGCCGAGGTTCATGCCCAAGGGGTCGGTGGCGGGATCATCGTTGGCGTGGGGCGACTCCGCCCAGTGGGTGAGGCCGTAATCCAAGGCCTGGTATTCGGCCTTGCGCCGCTCCAGTTCGAGTAACGCGGCGGGTTCGCTCATGCCCAGTGCATCAATCAGGGCGTTGGCCTTGGCCACGCTGAAACTGGGGTAGATCTCGCGCACCTTGCTGACCAGATCCACCGGCTGGCGGGCGTGGAACGGCCATAGGTCGCTCAAGGTAAACGGGTAGGCCGTGAATGAACTGTTGACCGCCATCGGCGGCTGCAGCCAGTACGGAATATGCGGCAGATCGAGCAGGGCCTTGATCGCCACGCGCTGGCCCAGCGCGAGGTCAGCGAGGCGGTGCCGCAATGGGGTCAAGTCACCGCTGTCGTCAATGCCCAGGGCTTGGCGCTCAGTTTCGGACAGCAGGTCGGCGACGCCCCCGAGCAGGTCGGTGGTTTCTCCCAGCGCCTGGCCCATGCCGTCGTAGGCCCGATAGCCGTTGTCCATCTTCACCAGAACCCGACGATCATTGCCGTCGAGGATCCCGGCGTGCTCCAGCAAGCGCCCTTTAGGCGTACCTGCGTGGATATCCAGGCGCAGGGCCGCCGGCCAGCCGGGGACGCTCTTGAGCAAATGCAGGATGATCTTTGCGCTGTCGGGGTTGGCCAGGGTCGTGAGGTACAAACCTTCGAAGGCGCGGTTCAGGCGCACATCATGGGCGGTCAGGCGCGCCTGTTCTGCCAGGCGCAGGCCGACCTCGTCGTGATCGTGCAACTGCTTGAGTTCCTGGCGGCTGGCATGCTCCAGAATCGCCTTGGCCGCGCTGATGGGGAGTGCCGGATGATGGTTCTGCAAGCGCTTTTCCAGGCGCGTGCCGCTCTGTTCGCTCTGGCGGTAGAGGATATCGAATAGCTGAGCGCGTTCCTGATGAGCATGCTCGGCGATTTTCTTCGCCAGTTTGAACAACCGTTCCTGCTGGGTCGCGGGCAGTTCGCCGAGCAGTGCCTCGATCAAGGCGGTGTTCAATACGATATTTTTCAGCGGCTCGGGGCCGTGGCTGTCGGTCTCGCTGATGCGGATCTTCTCGGCGTCGGGGTTGAGTTGGCTCGGGTACTGTCCGAGCACCTTGCCGTGGCTGTCGACCACTTCCAAGGCATGGCTGCGCGGCCATCCGGGCAAGGCGCTGACCAACAGCAATTGCAGCGAAGCCCGCGCACTGCGGCTGGCCGTGTAGGTGGTCATGGCGCGGATGAAGTGCAGGATCTCGCGCTCGATGCGAAAGCGCTTGCTGGTATCGGTCAGCAACGGAGGGGGAGCCAGGCCGGCACTGTGCACTTCGCGCAAGGCCCGCGACGGGGTGTCGGTGAGCTTGAGGATGTGTTGCGCGGTGGCTTGGTCGACGTTGAAGTCCTCGCTGCCTAGGCGATAGAACAGGTGGTGGTCGTCCCAGGACAGTGGGTTTTCGTTGGAAAGCCGCCACGCGCCGCGGCGATTGTGCTCCAGGCGGGGCGTG
This sequence comes from Pseudomonas sp. ICBG1301, assembly GCF_016918385.1. Lineage (NCBI taxonomy): Bacteria > Pseudomonadati > Pseudomonadota > Gammaproteobacteria > Pseudomonadales > Pseudomonadaceae > Pseudomonas > Pseudomonas sp. ICBG1301. Next base: position 252,971 of record NZ_JAEKGB010000005.1, on the reverse strand, counting down.
TCGACACCGACTTTTTTCGGGTGCTTGAGCCGCCATTTGAGCCGGTTGTGGTCATAGGTCACCGGGTACAACGAGCCATACAGGGGCAACAGTTGTTGCCCGTCGAGTTCGTAAAGGCCCAGGGCGTCGGGTAACAGGTTGGCGGGCAGCACCACGCTTTGCGCGTATTGGCCCAACGATTGATCGAGCAGGGTGATGTAGCCTTCGGGGCTGCGTTGGGCGCTCATCAGGTCGCCAAGGGTGTTGCGCAAACCCTGGGCATCGGTGTCTGAGGTCATGCCCAGTTTCAGCCGTTCGTGGGGTTGCAGCACTGAGCCGATGGCCAGGTAGAAGCTGTCGACGCTCGGCGACACCGGGATCAGGCCCGCATTGCGCATGTCATAGGCCTGGTAATGGCCGTCGCCGTAGTGCCGCAACTCCACGGTGGTGTCATCCGGGCCACTGTTGGCATACGGCTTGTCGTCGATCTCGGTGATTACGAAGTGCCGCTTGAGGGTGTTGCGGATCAGGCTGGAGGCAAACTCCCGTGCCCATAGATCGGTGTCCGCATCAAAAGCCCTGGCGTGATACAAACCATCGATCACGGCGTCGATGCGCAGGGCCGTGCGATGGTTTTCCAGGTGTTCACGCAGCACATGGGGCAGCGTGCCATCCTGCAGGAACTGCGCCCGCTCGGTGCTGCTGAAGCGCTGGTCGCGCAGCAGTTGATCAAGGTTGGCCGAGCTCAAGGGGCGGTACAGGCCACGCAGTTTTTTCAACACCGGGGTGACTTCCACCCGCGCCGGCGCGGCCCTGACCGGCACAAACACCCTGGCCGTATCGGTGGCCGCGATTTCATGGCGGGCAAAGCCTGAGTAGCGTGTCAGGGCGCTGAACAGGTCGATTCGCCGCGCTCGCGCCAGTTCACTGATCTGCAGGCGTATCCGGGCGATGCGCTGGGCTTCGGTGAGGTTGGGGCTGCCTTCTTTGCCCAGCACCGAGGCGGCGGGTTGCACGCGCAGGATCAATTCAAACAAGCGCTCCTGGGTCACGGCGCCGCTGCCGGTGTCGCCCAAGGCGCTGTAGGTGCCGTCATCGCGGCGCGTGAGGGTAATGCGCTGTGATGTGGCCGGCGGTGGGTCGCTTTTGGCGTAGCTTTCGAGCGGCGTGCCGTACGGGTCGTACACGTCGATCAGCACCTGCGCCGGCCAATCCGGCAGTTGAGTCAACAGGCTCAGTACCAGGCTGTCGGCATGCGGCGGCCAATGTCCGCGCCGGTGAAAGTGGTTGATCAGTTGGTTGATCAACTGGTCCGCCTGCAGGCGACGTACCCCTTCAGTCAGGGTGATGGGGGCAGGGCTGCCCGACCACACGCGGTCCAGAATGGCGCGCGTGGTGGCCGTACTGCGCAGCAGCGTGTGCATATCGGCATCGGTGAGCGCATGGGTGCCGTTGGGCAGCATGCGCTCGGTCAGTTGGCGGTCCGAGAGGGTATGGGCATCTTGCAGGTCCAGCACCCAGACCTGTTGCGCCGGCTCGAAGACAATCGTCGGGGCGTAGGCGTTGCCATCGCCGTGCTTGATTTTCCAGCGCATGGCCCGGGCGTCGTAGTCGACCTCCACCACCTGCCGTTGCCCGTTTTGCTCGAGCCAGGCGTACTGATGACCCTTGATCGCGTAGGTGCCTTGTGGGCTGATGCGCTGGCCGTCGAGCAGGTTCTGGTCCGGCACGGCGTAAGGGCGGATATCCGGAGTCCACAGTTCATAGGTATTGTCGCTGCGCAGGACTTTGCGTGGTTGGCCCAATCGCTGGATCAACTGCTCCAGGCGTTGCCGGTGCACACGCCCGGCGGTGGTGATCAACAAGCCGTTGACCGCGAGGTCGGCCACATCGCTCAGCGCCGCCGCGAACTGACTGGCTTCGCCTTTGGCCGCTTCGTTGATGCCGGTGATCAGGCTGTAGCCAAGGCTACCGAACACTACCGCCTGCATGACCCGGTTCAACCCGCTGACGCCACCTGGCACGGGGGTCAGCAGCAGTTGCAGAATTTCATCGGCGATCGCCGCTGCACCGTCGATCACCGCTTGCAGGTCGCGCTCCGAACGGGCGGTGGCGAGGGTTGAAAGGTTGGCCCGGTAGCGTTTCACCTGGCGCTGGGTCAGGGCTTCGACCAGGGTGTGTTTGCGGTTTTGCCTGGGGTCGGCACTAAAACGCAGGCTGTCGAGAGTACGTTCGGGGAACAGACGATGAAAGGTGTCATACAGGAACCCCGCCAACGGGTTCAGGCCGGGCGGGCGCGGTTCATCCTTGAGTAACTTCTGGAACCCGCGCAGTTCGGGGGTGGGCAGTTGCCTTGCAAACCAGCCCAGGTCGCCCTTGCGGTGGCTGTCCTTGAGTTGCTGCACAAACGTCTGGTTGGCGCTGGTGGCGTCCACGTGATAGCGCAAGGCACCGTCGGGGCGGAACGGAAAGTAGGAGACGACGCCCAGGCTGGCCACTCGGATCATCAGCAAGGGCACAGCAATGGTTTTGCCGGTGCGGACGCTGAACGTCTCGAATTCGAGCGCGGGGCCGCGGCCGTCGATGGCCTGACTGAGCTTATCGTAGAGCTCACGGGTCACGCCGGTACTGGCCCGGTTGCGATACGCCTCCAGTGTTTCGAACGACAGGCTGGCACGCGCACTGGCCAGCAGCACAGTGTGAAGTTTTCCGCCTTTGCGCAGGGCGTTGTTAAGGGTGGTTTGCAGTTGGCCGCCGAGGTCGAGGTCGCGGCTGATCTGGATGAATTTTTCGACGGTCAGATCCGGGTCGTCCACGCCACTGAGCGACGATGCATCGACAAAGGTTTGCCCCGCCTTGGGCGATTGACTGGTGGTGAAGTCGAAATTGAGACAGGCCGCATCCCACAGCGACAGGCTGGAATGGTGGGCACGGTATTTCCACGTATCGTAGGCCCGACGAAAGCGGCGTGCGCCTCGCCCATCGTTCATGGCACTGGTGCGCGGTTCCCAGGGCAGGGGGGCTTGCAACTCTTCCAGGTAGCGGGTGTGCAGGTAGGCCTTTTCGGGGTCCTGGCCGCCGATGCGGCTGCGTAATTGGGCCAAGCCGCTGGCCTTGAACTCGCTGATCAGCTTAGCGTTTTGCGCATCCACGGCCAGCAGGGTGTTGTGGGCTTCGCGTTGCAGCTTGACGTAGTCGCGTTGTTGCTCATGGCTCAGGCTGCTCATGGAGCGTGCGAAGGTTTCGCGGAGCATTTCCAGGGTCTCTTGGCGAGCCCAGGATTCGCTGGTTTGCAGCTCGCCCGACAATTCATTGAGCGGTGGATGGGTAGGCATCGACCATTTCCTTTCACTGTTAAGTGGAGGGCAAATGGAAGCATCCCCGTACCGTTCGCTGGCGCTACCTATATAGCTTGCGTGAGCGGCACGGGGCGATTGGCGCGGCTACCGTGCGAGGGTGTGGACGAATGGCCGCTGGTCCAGGCGTTTGTTGAATTCCATCCAGGCGGCCAGGCCTCCCATCAGCAGCATGCCGGTGATGGCGGTGAGTAATTGCATGAGCAGGGTGTCGCCCATGAGTGCATTAAGCATGTCTGCCAACGGCGCCAGCAACACACCGAGGCAAAACACTTCGAGCGAGTAACGGCCCATGCGGCAGACCTGTTCGGCCGGCCAGTTGCGCGTCCAGCCGGTGGTCGGGAGCAGCTTGGCGGTCACGTAGGCCAGGGCCAGGAAATGCACCAGGCGCACGGGTGACAGGTCGGTCTTGCTGATGGGGTAGATCAGGTCGCTGAGGGCAGCGGGCACCCAGGCGTCGTGCACCTGAGGCCAGCGCCAGGACAACGTCAGAACCCCGGCCAATAGCACGTAGAGCGCCGCCAGCAGAAACACGGGTTGCCGCAACAATGGTCGCGATTGCGTGGGTGCAGGCCCCTGGCTGTAGATCGCCGCCGCGCCGCCCAGTACAAACAGGAATTGCCAGGTCACCGGGTTGAAATACCACACGCCATCTGCAATCGCCCGCAGGTTCCAGCCCATCCAGGGCGCCAGCAGGTACACCGTGGCGGACAGCGCCACTACGGCCCAAGTCCGGCGCAGCATCAACGGCAATACCAGCGGCAGGCCGGCCAGCAGCACGATGTAGAGCGGCAACGGGTCCATCAGGTTGGGCTTGAAACGCAGCAGCAGCTCGTCGGTCAGTGCCTGTTGCGGATGGGTGATGAAGTGCGTCAGGCCCATCTCCTGGACCAGGTCGCGGGTCTCCACATGGCTGTTGGCGAAGAACACGATGCCCATCAGCATGGCCAACAAGAAAATATGCACCACGTACAGCACCCAGGCTCGGCGCAGGATTTTCAGCGAGGCGAACCAATAGCCATCACGTTGCAGGATCTTGCCGTAGGCCAATACGGCGGCGTAGCCGGCGAGGAACACAAACACCTCCGCCGCATCGCTGAAACCGATGTTGCGCAAGGTGATCTGGCCGAGTGGGTTGTGGGGGACGTGATCCCAGAAAATGAAGATCAACGCCAGGCCCCGAAAAAAATCGATGCGCGGGTCGCGTCCGTTCAGCATGGCGGCTGGCTCTTGAACAATAGGTTTAATGAAGACAGGCGAGCGCGCGTGTTGTCGTACGCCGCACGTCGGGCGGGCGCAGGGTGGCGGTATTTGTAAGTGATTGCAAAGGCTGGTTATTACTGAATGTAAAGCCTGCCCGATGTCGGGCAGGCCTTGGGGATATCACGCAGCCTCGACTTCATTGGGCTCAAAACTATCCGCCCGCGCCATCTGCCACATACGTGAATAGAACTCGCCGTTCACTTCACCCGTCAGCAGCTCACCAGGCTTGAGAAATACATGCAGCTGTGAGAACAGCTTGATCTCCGTCGCTGACATGCGTCGCACCAAGTGTTTGGCCGACAGTTGCGACGGGTGTTCGAGACCCGCCGCCGCGAGCATTTCCGCCAGTGCCTTGAGCGTGCTGCGGTGGAAGTTGAATACGCGCTGGGCCTTGTCCGGCACCACCAGTGCCCGTTGGCGCAGCGGGTCTTGGGTGGCGACGCCGGTCGGGCATTTGTTGGTGTGGCAGCTTTGTGACTGGATGCAGCCAATCGCGAACATGAAGCCTCGCGCCGAGTTGGCCCAATCGGCGCCGATGGCCAGCACGCTGGCGATGTCGAATGCGCTGACGATCTTGCCGCTGGCACCGAGCTTGATCTTGTCGCGCAGGTTCAGGCCCACCAGGGTGTTATGCACGAACAACAGGCCTTCACGCAGCGGCACGCCGATATGGTCGGTGAATTCCACGGGCGCGGCGCCGGTGCCGCCTTCCTTGCCGTCGACCACGATGAAGTCCGGGAGAATGCCGGTTTCCAGCATGGCCTTGGCAATGCCCATGAATTCCCACGGGTGGCCGAGGCAGAACTTGAAGCCCACGGGTTTGCCACCGGAGAGCTCACGCAGTTGGGCGATGAAGTGCATCATTTCGATGGGGGTGGAGAATGCGCTGTGGCGCGACGGGGAGACGCAGTCCTCGCCCATCATGATGCCGCGTGTCTCGGCAATTTCTTTGGTCACCTTGTGCTTGGGCAGGATCCCACCATGGCCGGGCTTGGCGCCCTGGCTCATCTTGATTTCGATCATGCGCACTTGCGGGTTCTGCGCCTGCAGGGCGAAGCGTTCCGGGTCGAAGCGGCCGTCGCTGGTGCGGCAGCCAAAGTAGCCGCTGCCCAGCTCCCAGGTCAGGTCGCCGCCGTTCTCACGGTGATAGGGGCTGATGCTGCCTTCACCGGTGTCATGGGCGAAGTTGCCGAGCTTGGCGCCCTGGTTGAGGGCGCGGATCGCGTTGGCGCTCAGGGAGCCGAAACTCATCGCCGAGATATTGAACACCGACGCCGAGTAAGGCTGCGTGCACTGAGGGCCGCCGACCATCACGCGGAAGGTGCTGGGGTCGCTCAGCGGAGCCGGGCGCATGGAGTGGCCGATGAATTCAAAGCCCGACTGGTACACATCGATCAGCGTGCCGAAGGGTTTGTCGGCGGTTTCGTTCTTGGCGCGCGAGTACACCAGCGAACGCTGGGCCCGGGAGAAGGGCAGGGCGTCGCTGTCGGACTCCAGCAGGTACTGGCGTATTTCCGGGCGGATGGTTTCCACCAGATAACGGATATTGCCCAGGATCGGGTAGTTGCGGCGCACGGCGTGGGGGCTTTGCAGCAGGTCGAAAATACCGATCAGGCTCAATAGGCCGGTGATCACGGTAATCGGCCACAACCATTCGTGTTCGATAAAGGGGAGGCTGGCGAGGGTGAAAATGACGCACACGGCAAAGAAGGCGTAACGGCTTAGTAACGACAGGCTCATACGGGGTTCCTTGGGTTCGGACTCATCGGCCAGGCGTTTTGCGCCTGAAGAAAAATCGACGACAGCTGCGACTGGGATTGGCTCCCCAGCCTGCTGTACGGGTATTTCTTATGGACTTTCACGGTTTACAGAGCCTTGAAGCTTACGAGCGATCTCCTTGCTGGAGCAACCGCTGGGCATCAAATAGCAGGCCCTGATGCCCGTCAGTCAGGAGAAGCGCCGTTATCTTGGCGCGTTCTATGCCGCCGTTTGCCGGATCGGCAGCACCACGCGAAACTTCGTCCCCTTGCCCACTTCGCTGCTGACGGAAATATCGCCGCGGTGTTTCTTGACGATGCCGTAGGACAGTGACAGTCCCAACCCGGTGCCTTCGCCCACCGGCTTGGTGGTGAAGAACGGATCGAAAATCTTCTGCACGGTTTCCGGGGCTATTCCACAGCCGTTGTCCGCCACTTCCAGCCACACGTTTTCGCCTTCCACCCCATTGCTGATGGTGATCGTGCCGCGCTCCGGTCCCATGGCCTGCGCCGCGTTGATGACCAGGTTCATCACCACCTGGTTGAGTTGCGAGGCCAGGCATTCGATCTCCGGCAAGGGCGCGTAATGCTTGATCACGTCGGCCTTGTATTTGAGTTCACTGGCGACGATGTTCAGCGTGGAGTCGATGCCCTGCTGCAGGTTGGCAAATTGCCAGGTCTGGTCGTTATCCACCCGGGAAAAGTTTTTCAGGTCTTTGACGATCTGTACCACGCGGCCAATGCCATCCTTGGATTCACGGATGAGGATGGGGACATCTTCCTTGAGAAAATCCAGCTCCAGTTCAGTGCGTAAAGCCTTGAGCCGATCCAGTGTTTCCCCCGGCGCCAGCTGGCTTTCGGCATGGTGGTAGGCGTCCAGCATCTGTTGCAGCTGGTTGAAATAGCTGTCGAGCGTGCTGAGGTTGGAGGAGATAAAGCCCACCGGGTTGTTGATCTCATGCGCCACACCGGCTGCGAGTTGCCCCAGCGACGCGAGTTTCTCGGACTGCACCAGCTGGCTTTCGAGGAGCTTGCGCTCGGCGATTTCCACTTGCAGCGCCTGGGTGCGTTGCTCCACCAACTGTTCCAGATGGGCGGTTTGCAGCGAGGCGCGTCGGGCCATGTCCCATTTGTTGGCCAGGGTATTGGCCATCTGCTGGACTTCGATATTGTCGAAGGGCTTTTTCAGGATCAGCAAACGGTCATGGGCGTGCAGGCGCTCCAGCAGCGTGTCCCAGGAGTAATCCGAATAGGCCGTGCAGACCACCACTTGCAGGTCGGGAGCGACTTTCCAGAGTTCTTCGATGGTCTTTGCCCCGTCCCAGCCCTGGGGCATGCGCATGTCGACGAAGGCCAGTGCGTAGGGCCGTTGTTCGGCCATGGCCGTTGTCAGCAGCGCCAGGCCATCTTCGCCGCCATAGGCCGAATGCAACTCGAATGCCTGCGTCTTGGGTTTGCTCGTGTCGCCAAACAACGCTGATTCCATGTCATCCAGCGCCTGGTTGGAGTCATCCTGCGGCATCAGGATTTTGCGGAAGTCTTCGTGAATCGACGGCGTGTCATCAATCAACAGGATGCGCCGGTTAGGAGGCTGGTTCATGCGGGGCTTCCGGCAGGGGTAAGAGGGATTTTCAGGGTAAAGACAGCGCCTTGGCCTGGCCCATCGCTGTGGGCACTGAGCTGGCCGTTCATCTCAACGGCGGCCAGCGCGCAACTGTGCAGGCCGAAACCATGGCCTTCCTTACGAGTCGTGAAACCGTGGGTGAAGATGCGCGTCATGTTTTCGGCCGGTATGCCTTCGCCTTCATCTTTTACACTGATCTCCAGCATGTCGTCACCCTGCGTCCGGACCGCGAGGGTCATCTGCCGTGGCCGGTCGCTGAGGTTGGACATGGCGTACTTGGCGTTGCTGATCAGGTTGACCATGATCAGCAGCAGCCGGTGTTTATCACCCATCACTTCCGGTACCGGCGCGAACTCCTTGACCACCGTGACGTGGTGACGGCTCAGTGCGCCGGCGTTCATGCGCAAGGCATCTTCCATCAGGGTGCTGATCTGGACCGGCTCCAGTGGGGTTGCGACACCGGCATAGGATTGCTGCGTGGAAACGATGTCCTTGATGTGATCGACACTTTTGCTCAGTTGCGCCAGCTCTTCGGCCATGCCTTGCTGTTCAACGGCAATGGCGTCCACCAGTTGGTTCAAGTAGTTGGGCAGCAACTTGCCTTTTTCGTCTTCGCTCAGGAAGGTGCCCAGATCGTGCGGGTGCTCATTGATCAACTGCATGGCTTTGCCCAGGCCCTGGGCTTTGCTGCTGCGCAGTTTGCGCGCGACCAGGTCGGCGGAGATATTCACGCTGTTGAGCACGTTGCCGACGTTATGCAGCACGTTGGTGGCGATCTCGGCCATGCCGGCCTGGCGGGCGCTGTCCATCAGCTCGCTCTGGGCATCCTTGAGCTGTTGGGTGCGCCGTTCCACGCGTTGCTCCAAGGTTTCGTTGGCCGACTGCAAGGCACGGTTGACCCGGTTGACCTCGGCGAAACTGCGTAACAGGCGCACCGCCAGGTAGAGCAGCATCACCACCAGCAGGGTCGAGAAGATCAGCAGGTAGCGATGGTACTGATGATCCACCCGGTCAGACGCCTGCTGGTCCAGGTCGAGATGGGTGCTCAGGTTATCCAGACTTTCGGCCACCGGGACCGCGGCAATGTGCTCAAGCAGGCCATTGACCAGCGGCTGCTCGCGCAGGATCAACTCAATATGATTACTCAGGATGTCGACTGGCGCCCGAAACTCACTGGGCAGGGTTTCCTTGTTGATCGCCAGTTTGCCCAGGCCCACCAGAATATCCGCCGCCCGCTCATCGCTGGTGACCTGGGCGAACTCCAGGCTGCTGAGCAGCAGGTCGTAGGTGTCGGTGGCCACGCTTTGCACATGCAGCTTGCTTTCATCTTCAACGCGGTTGAATTGGGCCTGGATGTCGTCTTCGGCGGTCGGCAGGAACGCAAGGGAATTGCGCAACACCGCGTTGTGGGATTTGAACTGATCCACCAGCCGGGCTTTTTCCTGGAGGGCGGCTTCGTAGGCTTGCTGGCTGGCTTGCCAGCCAGCCTGGTCGGCACTGTCGTGGTAAGACTCACGGTTTTTCAGATCGGCCCATATCCGGGTCATTTCCAGCAAAGGCGAGACCAGCGGGTCGTAGTTACGGGTAATGGAGATCCTGGCCTTGAGCACTTCACTGTCCCACTGGGCATTGAGTTGCTGCAGCTGCCGGATCAGGTCCCGGGACTGGGTATAAGTGGCCGTCTGGTCGCGGGTTGACTTGAGGTACAGAAACACCAGGATCGAGGCCAGAACCAAAGTCATCAGGGTGAGCAGCAGGGTGCTGGTATGGCTGCGAGACAGGGTCATAGTGGCTTACCCTCCCATTGGCCGGTCAGGGTCTTGAGAAACTGGATGATCAGGTCTTTGTCGTCCTGGGAAGGGTTGCGCCCCAGTTGGTACTTGAACATGACATCCACCGCGTCCTCGAGGGTCTTGGCCGAGCCGTCGTGGAAGTACGGCGCAGTGACCGCGACATTGCGCAGGCTGGGCACCTTGAACACGTGGCGGTCTTCTTCATCCTGGGTCACCAGGTAACGGCCCAGGTCCGATTCGAGCGGGTTGCCGCGGGCCTTGAAGTAATCGCCCATCACGCCGAACTTCTGGAACATATTGCCGCCGATGTTCACGCCCTGGTGACAGGCGATGCAACCGTAATCCTTGAAGCGCTGGTAACCATACTTTTCCTGGATCGTCAAAATCTCGGTGTTGCCCTGCAGGTATTGATCGAACCGTGAGTTGGGGGTGAGCAGCGTACGTTCATAAGTCGCCAGGGCGTCTTGCACGTTGGCGGCGGTGATGCCATCCGGGTAGGCCTTGGAAAATGCAGACGCGTAGAGGGGCATGGCGGCCAGGTTCTGCACCACGGTTTTCCAGTCGCTGCCCATTTCCATCGGGTTGATGACCACGTGTTCGGCTTGGGCTTGCAGGGTGTCTACCCGGCCATTCCAGAACTGTTTGAAGTTCAGGCTGGCGTTGAACACGGTCGGCGTGTTGATACCGAGCGGCTTGCCATCGAAGCCCAGGGAGAATGCCTTGTTGTCGGCCCCTCCGGTTTCCAGGCGATGGCAGCTGGCGCAGGACAATGTGTTATTCACCGACAGGCGTGGCTCATTGAACAGTTGGCGACCCAGCTCGACTTTGGCCGGGTCCAGGGTGGGCACCGGCGGCAGCGGTTTGAGCGCTTCGTCCAGCGGCGCGGCCATCAGCGGCGCGCCTAGGCCCAGCCACATCGCCAGGGTAAGCCCGTAGGTTGACACTGCTTTCAATCGCGCACTCCTTGCAAACGACTAATGATCGGGCATCAGGCTGGTTTTGCCCGCCTGCAGCAACAAGATGAAGTCCTGCGCTGGCACTGCCTTGCTGAACAGGAAACCCTGGCCTTCCTCGCAGCGCTCGGCCTGCAGGAATTTCAGCTGTTCGAGGGACTCTACCCCTTCGGCGATAATGTTCAAATCCAGGCTTTTACCCATGCCGATGATCGCGCTGATCAACTGCGCATCCTGATTGTTCACAATCAGGCCGCGAATGAATGACTGGTCGATTTTCAACACATCGATGGGGAAGCGCCGCAGGTAGCTGAGGCTGGAATAGCCCGTGCCGAAGTCGTCCAGGGCCAGACGGACACCCATGGCTTTGATCCGGTTCAACGTGATGACGGTGGTGTCGACGCTCTGCATCAACACACTTTCCGTGATCTCCAGTTCCAGCTGGGCCGGGGGCAGCCCGGTCTGCTTGAGAATGGCGGCCAGGTTCTCAACGAAGTCGCGCTGGCGGAAGTCGATCGAGGAGATATTCACCGAGATACTCAGCGGGTTCAGGCCCAGGGCGTTCCAGGCTTGAGCCTGCTCGCAGGCGCGACGCAGCACCCATTTCGTCAGGGGCACGATCAGCCCGCAGTCTTCGGCCACCGGAATGAATTCGGCGGGGCTGACCCAGCCGGAGCGTGGCTGGAACCAGCGGATCAACGCTTCGGCGCCAACGATGTGCCCGGACTTCAAATCCAGCTTCGGTTGGTAATGCAGTACAAACTCATCACGCTCCAGTGCCTGGCGGATCGCACTTTCCAGGCCCTGTTGGCGTTGCGCGCGCAGGTTCATGTCTTCAGTGTAAAAACGGAAGTCGTTCGGCCCCAGTTCCTTGCTGTTATGCATGGCGGTTTCAGCGTGCTTGATCAACTCCACCGCCGAGCCGCTGTCATTGGGGTAAGTGCTGATGCCCAGGCTGGCGGTAACGCTCAGGTCATGCCCGGCCACATGGCGGGTCACGCTGATGGCATTGAGAAATTTTTGCGCGATATGCTGGGTTTGCTGAATATTTTGGACATCGTTGAGCAGGACCACGAACTGATCAGAGCCATAACGGAACACCGAATCCGATTCCCGCACGGCCTCCAGCAGGCTTTGGCTGACCTGTTGCAGCACTTCATCGCCCACCGGGTAGCCCCAGGCATTGTTGACGCGTTTGAAACGGTCCAGGCCGATAAAGACCACCGCCAACTCAGTCTCGTGCCGTCGGCCCAGGGCAATCGCCTGGGACAGACGGTCCCCCAGCAATGTGCTGTTGGGCAGGTCGGTGAGCGTGTCGTATTGCAACAGGCGCGAGACCTTGAGCAATTCCTGCACCCGTTCCTCGATGGTGCGCTCCAGGTCGATCATCTTCAGGGCGACATCCTGGGCCAGTTGCCATTTCCAGGTGAGGGCACTGGCCATCTGGCGGATTTCCAGGTGATCAAAGGGTTTTTTCAGGATCAGCAATTGGTCGTTGTACTTCAGCCGCGCTTCGATGGCCTCGAAGGAATAATCGGAATAGGCAGTACACAGTGCGATTTGCAGCTTGGGATCGACGTTCCATAGCTGTTCGATGGTTTGCAAGCCATCCCAGCCCGGAGGCATGCGCATATCGATAAACGCCATGGCGTAGGGGGATTGCTGTGCCAGGGCTCTGTTCACCAGCTCAAGGGCTTCCTGGCCCTGATAGGCCGAGTCCAGCACAAACGCCTGGCGCACGGGCGCGGAGGTGCCGAAAAGCGTTGCTTCGAGGCTGTCCAGGGACTTTTCGCCCTCTGCTTCGGCGCAGAGGATCTTGCGAAAGTCCTCGTGGATCGAGGCGGTGTCATCGACGATCAGGATGCGACGGTTGGCCCGTCCCGGGTCGATGTTCATGGCGCGCTCCGCACAGGCAAAAGGCTCGATTGCATAACGGCTCCTTCCTTGGCTTCACCTCTGAGTGGGGGGCGAGTTGCTCTGACAGCATAGTCGAGCTCGCTTGATATCGACGGCCAGTTGGCGTCAAATTAACGCGTTTGCCGCGCGATGACCTGCAGCGTGAGTCCACCTTGCCTACAAGCGAAGGCGCAAGGTATGACACGAGGGTTCAATTTAGCTCAACTTTGTTTTATTTGAAGGCAGAGTCACCATGGATGAACAGCTCGCTACGAAATCCGTCGTTTTGCTGGTCGACGACGAAGAATCGATCCTCAACAGTTTGCGCCGCCTGTTGCGTACTCAGCCCTACGAAATACTGCTGGCCGGCGGTGGTGCCCAGGCGCTGGAGATTCTGGCCGGGCGGCACGTCGACCTGGTGATGAGCGATGCGCGCATGCCCGGAATGGACGGCGCGCAGCTCCTGGCCGAAGTGCATCGTTTGTATCCCGCCACCAGCCGCATTTTGTTGACGGGTTATGCCGATGTGGCAACCATCATCAAGGCGATCAACGAGGGCCAGATTCACCGCTACATCAGCAAGCCCTGGAATGACGACGAATTGCAGTTGGTCCTCAATCAGTGCCTTGAGCACCAGCGCCTGGAGCGCTTGACCCAGCAGCAGAATGAGCAGCTCAAGGTGCTTAACAGCACACTGGAAAAACGCGTGGCGGCGCGCACCTCCGAGTTGCAACAGACCGCCGACATGCTTGACCTGGCCTACGAAGAGCTCAAGCGCAGCTACGTGACGGGCACTGAGGTGTTCTCGCTGCTGGCCAACTTGCGCCTGCCCAAGGACAAGCAGACCAACCGCGCCTTGATCGAGCTGATTCGGGTGTATTGCGCCGCCCAGTCGATGGATGAAGCCAGTACCCGCGACCTGACGATGGCCGCTGCGTTGTACAACATCGGCAAGCTGAGCTGGACCGACGGCATGATGGTTGCGCCGTCGGACAGGCTGCACAGCACCGACCGTGAGTTGTATCGCGCGTACCCGACGCAAAGCGAGTCGCTGTTGATGACCCTGGAGCCGATGAAGGATGCGGCGCGGCTCATTCGGCATCACCAGGAACGCTGGGACGGTACGGGTTTTCCCGACCATCTCAAGGAGGAGGCGATTCCGTTCGGCTCACGCCTGCTGAAGCTGGCGGTGGACTTCATCGAATTGCAAAAGGGCTTGATCCTTGAGCGGTATCTGAACAGCGACGAAGCGCTGCTGTATATCCGCAAGTATGCCGGGCGCCTGTACGATCCGGCACTGGTCGAAGACTTCGTCAAAGCCTGCGCCACTTTTTTGAGCGATGTGACCCTGGGCGACCCCAGCGTCAAAGTCCTTTCCACACGAGACCTGGAAGCCGGCATGGTCCTGGCGCGCAACCTCAATGCCGATAACGGCATGCTGCTGCTCAACGCCGGCAAGGTGTTGAACCTGCCGCTGGTGGAAAAGCTGATCGCGTTCGAAGCGATGGAAGGCGCCAAATACAGCGTATTTATCAAACTACCCGAAGAGACCCCCATTCTTTAATGAGCCTTTCAACCATTCGTATTGCCGCCGCCCTCCTGATCGGCCGCGACGGCCAGACCTTGCTGGTGCGTAAGCGCGGCACCCAGGCATTCATGCAACCGGGCGGCAAGATCGACGCCGGGGAACAACCGGCCCAGGCCCTGGCGCGCGAGCTGCATGAAGAACTCAACTTGCACATCGACCCCAGCCAGGCCCTTTACCTCGGCCACTTCTCGGCCCCGGCCGCCAATGAGCCCGGTTTTACCGTGCACGCCGAGTTGTTCCAGGTACACATCGACGTGGCGGTGGTGCCTGCGGCGGAAATCGAGGAGGTGCGCTGGATCGACCCCATGGGCGACGGCGGCCTGCACTTGGCGCCGTTGACGCGTGACCTGATCCTGCCGTTCTATCGCCAGTCGCTGACGGCATGAAGATTCGCCCGCTGGTGGCCGGCGACGCCACCGCGTATCGCGAGTTGATGCTGGAGGCCTACGGCGCCTATCCACAGGCGTTCACCTCCAGTGTGGCCGAGCGTGCAGCGATGCCGTCGAGCTGGTGGGAAAAGCGCCTTTCCAGCCCGCTGGATCGGTTGCTGGGTGGGTTCGACGGTGATGAGCTGGCCGGGATTGTCGGCCTGGCCTTTGAGCCCCGCGAGAAGGCCCGGCACAAAGTGACCCTGTTCGGTATGTACGTGAGCGCGGCGCATCAGCAGCAGGGGCTTGGCCGTCTATTGGTGGAAGCGGCGCTCGATGACGCGCGCCGCCAGCCCGGCCTCAAAGTGATTCAACTGACCGTCACCGCCGGCAACGATGCAGCCTTGGCGTTGTACCAGCGGTGCGGGTTTATCCAATACGGCCTGGAGCCGTTGGCGGTGCGGGTGGGCATCGAGTATTTCGACAAAATCCACATGTGGCGTGAATTGAAAGGTCAGTGATCAGCCACGGTGCTGTTCCGCGTCGTTTATCGAACGGCGCTGACCCCATCCAGCGTCGAAAACGATGTGTCCTTGGCCGTGAGCAAGAAGTCGCGCATATACGGCGCATCCAGCATGTCGGCGCGAATCCCGGCGTACAGCGTCGCAAACAAGCCTTTCTCGCCCAGGCGCTTGGCTTTCACGTAACCCCGCGAGCTGTACTCATGCAGCGCCCAATGGGGCATGCCGCAGACACCACGGCCGCTGGCCACCAACTGCATCATCATCACCGTCAGTTCCGAGGTGCGCACCTGGGCCGGTTCGACGTCGGCCGGTTCCAGAAAACGCGTGAAGATGTCCAGGCGGTCACGCTCCACCGGGTAGGTGATCAGGGTTTCGCTGAGCAGGTCTTCCGGCACGATATAGGACTTGTTCGCCAACGCATGCTGGTTGGCGACCGCCAGCATGGCTTCGTAGGTGAACAGCGGTACATAAGTGATGCCCGGCAGTTCCAGCGGGTCGGAGGTCACTACCAGGTCCAGATCGCCACGGGCCAGGGCCGGCAGCGGGGCGAAAGCGAAACCCGAGGCCAGGTCCAGCTCGACTTCCGGCCAGGCGTCGCGGAACTGGTCGATGGTCGGCATCAGCCACTGGAAGCAGCTATGGCACTCGATCGCCATGTGCAGACGCCCGGCGGTGCCGCCGGCCAACCGTGCGATATCGCGCTCGGCACCGCGCAGCAAGGGCAGGGTGGCGTCGGCCAGTTGCAGCAGGCGCAGGCCGGCGCTGGTAAAGCGCAGCGGCTTGGTCTTGCGCACGAACAGTGGCATGCCCAGGCGTTCTTCCAGTTCCTTGAACTGGTGGGACAGCGCCGACTGCGTCAGGTGCAGACGCTCGGCGGCTTCCACCAGGCTGTCGGCTTCGCGCAAAGCGTGCAGGGTCTTGAGGTGACGAATTTCCAGCACCAGGGCCTCCATGAGTAAAACTTGCCAACACATTAATTAAGTTGAGTTTGTCTCATGTTCCCGTTGCGGACAAGCCGGTGCGCGGCGGCGACTAGAGCAATCCATCCCACGCCGTCTGGAAATGCTGCCTTGCCAGTGGTTTATTAATGTCTCCCCGCCAGATCGCCACGTCGCCCGTTGCCCCGTCGCGGGCTTGAGTCTGTTGCCATTTCAGCCCGAGGCGACGCTGAGCAGGCAATTTGAGGTGGCCTTTGACAAAGACATCGAGTTGCTTGGGCGTTGCCGACTCGTAGTGAAAGTGCGCGTACCACAGCGGCTTGGGCGTGGCCTGGCGTATATCGCGGATTTCAAATTCCTGCATGAAATCCGGCCGGCCATCCTGGCGCCGTCCCAGGTCCTCCAGGGCGCCGGTCTTGCGGATGTCGACAATCGGTTTGTCATCCAACTGCTGACTGAGCAGATAGTCCAGGTAGCCCTCGGTCGGTGTCTGGCTGGCGATGGACTGGTTGATCCGCAGCCGCCGGCCTTGCTCGCGCAGGTCGGTGGCCTTCTGGCGCAGTTGCCGGACCAATGCCGCATCTCCCGCCAACTCTGCGAGGTGACGGGCTTGCAGCTCGAGGGTATCTGCCTCGCTGGTCATCATGAACTCAAGGTCCGCCGGGAGCATTTTCTGGCGCCTGTAGCCGTCGACTCGGGCCTGGTGGGCGGCCAGGTTCTGCAAACGATTCTTGGCGTCCTGGGTCAAGGCGTTCAGGTCACGGGGGGTGGGTTGCCATGCCGTCGGGCTCGCTGCATCGACGCGGCGGAATTTGCCGTCGCTGCCTTGTTCCCAGACATGCTCCTCGCCCCGTTTACCCGTGAGGGTGTAGCGCGGTTTTTGCGGGGCTGAGGTTTTATCGGCGTCACCAATCAGCAGCAGGTTGTCGTCGGTCTCGAACACGCGTTTGCCGGGTGCGCCCGTGGTCTTGGGCGTGACGGTGGTCAGGGCTTTTTCGGCGCGTGCGCGCAGGGCGCTGAGCTGTTGGTGCATCTGCGCGACATAGGTGTCATCAAACAGCTGCGGTACACCGGCCGTCCAACTGTTCAACTGGCGCTGATAGGTGTCGTAGGTGCTGATGCAGTGCTGCAATATGCGGTTGCGCTGGCTGGGGTTGGGGCTTGCCTCGAGCAGATGACGTTGCAGGTACAGCGCCTGT
Organism: Pseudomonas sp. ICBG1301; assembly: GCF_016918385.1. NCBI lineage: Bacteria > Pseudomonadati > Pseudomonadota > Gammaproteobacteria > Pseudomonadales > Pseudomonadaceae > Pseudomonas > Pseudomonas sp. ICBG1301. The sequence continues at coordinate 235,733 of NZ_JAEKGB010000005.1, read as the reverse complement.
ATCAAGGCGTTCTCGGCGTTATTCAGCGGCCCCTGCAGGTAATGCCAGGCGATGTCGTGCCCGGGTCTGCGATGCGCGATGAGCTCGGTCAGGGCCTCGGTCTTGAAGCGTGCGCGTTCAAGTTCGGAATAACGGCGGTTGATGACCTCGGCAGTCGTGACCAGGGTTTTTCGATTGATTCCGGGGCCCAGGGGCAGCCATCGGTTCATCAGTTCAACCGCTGCGTCGGTTCGCTGGTAGCAGTCAAATGCCTGGATATCCAGGTTGCGGATCTGTTCCCTGAGGGTTTGCCTGCCGGTCACCTGGTCAAAGGGCATGGCCTGAAGACGAGTGTTGAGGGCGGCGGCTTCGTCGGAGTATTTCAGGACTTGTTGCAGGGACACCCTCACCTGCAGTTGTGTGCACAGGCATACATCATCGGCCACATCGCCGCGGGCCTTCCTCAACATCTGGCTGCGGTTCCCTCGCAGGTAGCGTGAGATGGACACCAACTCTTCATCCATTTTCTGGGCCTGCGCCGTGAGATTGTCCATGGCGCGTTCAAGCTCCGGGATCACAGACAGGTCATCCGCGTGGTAGCGCGGCAGCAACCGATTGACCTCTGCGCCACTGGCGTTTATCGACTGCAACGCCGTCCCGATCCGAGATATCAGCCTGCGCTGCTGGCGCAAGGCATGGTCGGTCCACCAGCGCGGCAGCCATTGGCGAATCATCGCCGGCCACAGCGGGTCGAGGCGGTCGGCCACGGCGCCCAGCACGTTGCCGCCCCCCGGCAGCCCGCCATCCACCAAGGTGCCGTAGAGCGCGCCATGGGTATCCCATTGGCCGTTCTCGTCCAGCCCGATGGGCTGCTTATAGGACTTTTTACGCGTGCCGCTCAGTCGCAGGGTTTGATAAGCCTTGTCGAACTCCACCTGGAAGATCTGGCCGTGGTTGAGGATGAAGTCACCTGCGGGGTGGCGATAGACCTGGCGATAAATGCCCTGTTTGCCCGGTTGCAGGCCCGCCAGTGAAAGCGGTTTTTCATACGCATAACCGTCGAACCGCGTCAGGATGCTTGCCCGGCTGTGCGATGCCAGGGAGCGCCAGGCGCCGCTGCTGACGCCGGCATGGGCCGATTGTCGCAAGCGCATCAACCGGCGCGCCGCATCGGCCCGCACCGACGGCACGGCGGCCATCGGCACAATATCCATGGCCGCGAACAACAGGCATTCGAACACTGACGCCAGCTGTTCAATGCCGGCATGCGTTTCCCCTTGGCGGAACGCATCGACGGCACCGGCCAGTTGGGTGACACCATCCACCAGCGACACCGCCGTACCCACGAAAGGCACGAACCCCAAGGCGATCTTGATCCCGTTGAACAGGTGCCCGCTTTGCAGCGCATAGCGTTCCAGCGCAAGGTCTTCGTTGGAGCGGGCATCATTGCGGTTGGCCTCGATCAGCCGCCCCATGTGCGCATCCAGCAGATGTGCCGACAGTGAGGTGGTGACCGGCCAACGTTCGCCCGCGCCGATCATGCCCGTAAAGTGTTTTTGCTGGGCCTGGTCGATCCGCTGGATATGCGCGCGGACATCGCCCTTGATCGCACGGCCGGCGACGTACTGCACCATCTTGTCCAGCCGGCACAGATCGAACAGGCCCTTGCGCGCCTGATCCAGGCTGTCGTAGCGACGGAAAAAACGTTCGTCAGGTGCGTCGGGCAGGTACAACAAGGTCAAGCCGCTCGCTGCGTTGTGAATGAAGGTGATGCCCGACAAGGTGATCGGCTGCTCGTCACGGGTATCACGCCCTCCCGTCGCGAGGTGGGCCGGCAGCAGGCGGATGCGCCGTGACCCTGAGTCCCAGGCCGTGGCGGTGTCGGCATCGATGGCGATGTCGAGCAGTTGCAGGTCCGTTTCCGTCAGCTGGTTTTGCAGCACGGCGTAGCGCCCTTGCAGCTGCAACAGCAGGCGCCAGGGTTTGATCAGCACTTCACGGCGGTATTGCTGTTCAAAGGTCGATTCATCCGGGTGCCCTCTGAACGTGGCGTAGATATGGTCTTCATATTTCTTCGCCAGGTTGAGGTCCCGCACCATCTTGCTCAGGTAGTCGGCGCTGAGTCCGGCCTGCAAGGCACGGCCTTCCTCGGCGGCGTCGCTGGCCACGATTGCGCGCATAAAACCCAGGCGCAGGCTCAACGTGCTGTCAATGTTGCTCAATGCCAGCTGTTCCAGGGTCAGGCTGCTGCGTTCGCGACTGGGAACATCCACCAGGCGTGTCGGTGTGCCGCCGATATTGCCGCCGGGGATGATGTCGCGCTGCTGTTGGACAGCGTCCGGCAGTTCCACGGCGATGGAAAACCCGTGCTCAAGGGCGAAGTCCTTGCGCAGGCGCGCATCGATGTGTCGCCGCACAAAGTCGCCACGCGCGGGCAGGGACTGGTCGAATAATTGCTGTGCCTGTTCGATCGCCGGCAGGTAAGCCTGCATCAACGGTTTGAGGCTTGCACGTTGTTGCGCGGTAAGGCTGCGCAGCCAATCGGGGAGTTGTTCGGCCAGATGGGCGCTGTTGTCTTGTTCGAGCACCTGCAGGCAGGCCAGGTCCCGGGCTTCATGCACCGGCACGCGCAGGCTGTGAAGTGTCTGCAGGCGCAGTTTCTCCAGTTCGGCCGCACGTCGGCGGCCGTGGGGTGGTGCCGGATGGTCCGAACGTATCTGCGCGGCTTGCTCCTCGAACGCGACGTGTTGCAGGTTGAGGCTGTAGTCGAGCGGGTCGACGTTCAGCTCCTTGAGTTGCATGGAAAGCGCCTGTTCCTCGGGCATCAGGCGTAATACCGATGTGGCCAGGGCCTGGCACGAGTCGAACCGCTGCAGGCCGCCGCCGGTGCCGGGCCAATACAGCAACAGGCTATGAGGAGTGTCAGGTGGGTCGGTCAGCGCAAGCGCACAGGTGATGACCAGCGGGCCTTTGAGTTCGGTGGTGGTGACGGTGGTCGTAGCGTTGTTCTGGCGGGTGATCGACAACCATAGTGCGGCCACGCACGCGTCCTCGTTGCGCGCGGCGCGCAGCGGCTGGTCGAGTACCGTTTCCAGGCGGGTGAGTTCGTGTGGGTTGATTTGCTCAAGGCTGCGTTGCAGCCTGGCCTCGGCTCTCAAACCTTCGCGCCTGGCGGTATACAGCGCTGTGTACTGAATATTGAGGGTCGTGGTATCCAATGGCCGCCTTTCCAGCATCGCCACAGCGGCGGCGTCTGCCGCCAATTGCTGGGCAGTGAGTTCTGCGAGGGCTTGCTTGAAGGCGTTCATACGCGGCTCATCGCCTTGCAGGGTTTCCAGGGCCAGGCGTTGTTGCCGGATCATCGCCCGGCGATGGCTGGGGTCAAGGTCGGCGCCCAGCCAACCAAAGGGTGGCGGTGAATCCAGCTCGATTTCTTCGGCCGACGGCGTTTGCCTGGGCGCTGCCGCCGAGAACAGCGGGCGGGTGCGGCGCAGCAGGTCCAGTTCGTCACTGTGCAACAGCGCCAGGGGGGCGCCATCGCGGAAAACCGGGTGCTGCGGCGCGCTGCCCAGGCTCTGCCATTGCGCGTCGACCAGCCAGGCCAGCCATTGCTCGATGCCGTTGGCCAAGGGCTGTGTCTGGAGCCGGTAGTGGAGGGTCGCCAGGGGGGCTTCAGTATCGAACAGTTCGCGCTGGTGCTCCAGCAGCCAACGCTCCATCGCGGCACGTTGGCTGAAGACCTGCCAGGCCGGTTGGTGAAACGGCACATATAAAAGCTGGCTGACGGGTTGTTCCCCGTCCAGTGTGACCACCCAGGCGCCGGGCAGTGCACGCAGGCTGGCGTCGGAATGTTTGAGCATCAGCTGTTCGGTGAATATTTTCTGCTCGTTCACTGACGGCGTGTCGTCCGACGACTCAAGTAGTACGAACAGCGGTGTGAGCGGGGTCGCCCGCTCAATGTCTTGAGCCTTGAGCCACAAGCCCGTCGCCTCGAAATGCTCGCGATACAACTGTGCGGCACGTTGGCGTCGGCTGATCGGGGTCTGCGGTGCCCGGCCCGCCCAATAGCGGTTCCAGGCCTGGGTGAGGGCGGCGCGGATATCCAGGCGGCGGACCTGCTCCAGCAGTTGCGGCGTCGTCAGCTTGGCCAGTGGATGGTTGGCGGGCAGGTGTAATACCTGCACGTCACTCAGTGTCGCGGTGTCAGTGGCCGGGTACTTGAGGAGAAACGCGCAAGCGTCGGTCAGGGAACAGCGGCCGGCCGCGTGCTCGCCCTCGGATGGGGTTTGCAGCCCTACCTGGGCGCCGTCCAGGCCCAGGTGTTGCTGGAGTGTGTCATGGATGGTCGCTCGCAGTGTCGGTGCGTGGCTCATCAGTTCGAGCATGTCCCTGCGGCAATCACGCAAGCGTTGTTCGGCGCGCAGCAGCAGGTTCTCGTCCTGGTTCAACGCCAGGGTCGTATGTGAGGGGGTAAAAGTCGGCAGTGGCAGGTCAGCGAGTGCTGGCGCAGACAGGTCGGGCATGATGGGGGTTCCTTGGGCAAAAGGCCGATGGCTTCCGGCATCCGCCCATTGAACGCACCTGCTCCGGCGAGTTGGCGCTACATGTGTAGACCTGACCGCTGGGCACTCTTCATCAAACTGTCATGGAAGTGTGGCAGCGCGCTTGAACAAACTTCATCAGACTCGCGCTCTACTGGGGTTCTGCGTTTCGGTGTTTTTCATGCGCGTGTTTTTGCTACTGGCCGCTCTCTTGTTCGGCCTGCCGTCTTTTGCGGCTTCTCGATGTGATGTCAATGTCCCGACCCAAACGGTCGACCTGGAAACAGTCAGCATCGCCTACCAGAGTATCGGCCGTGCGTCCGATCCTGCGCTGCTGCTGGTGATGGGGCTGGGCGGGCAGTTGATCCATTGGCCGGATGAAGTGGTGGTGGCCCTGTGTGAGCAGGGGTTCCGGGTGATTCGCTACGACAACCGTGACGTCGGCCTGTCCACCTGGCGCCAGGCCCCGGCCAGCGCCAACCTGACCTTCGAAGTGCTGCGCTACAAGCTCGGCCTGCCGGTGGCGACGCCTTACACGCTGACGGATATGGCCGATGATGCGCTGGGTTTGATGGATGCCTTGCAGATCCGGCAATTCCACGTGCTGGGCGTGAGCATGGGCGGCATGATCGCCCAGCACCTGGCGGCGATGGCGCCGCAGCGGGTGGAAAGCCTGACGTTAGTGATGACCAGCTCCGGCGCCGAGGGCCTGCCGGCGCCGAGTGCGGCGCTGGTGCAATTGTTGTCGCGGCGCAGCGCGCCCAATCGCGAGGTGGCGCTGGAGCAGCAGGCGGACCTGCTAGCGGCCCTGGGCAGCCCGCAGGTGAAAGATGATCGTCAGGTATTACTGCATCAGGCGGCACTGTCCTATGACCGTGCCTTCAACCCCGAGGGTGTGAAGCGTCAGATCATGGCAATCCTCGCCGAGCCCAGCCGCGTGCCGTTGCTCAACCAGCTGCGGGTTCCGACACTGGTGGTGCATGGCACCGCCGATCCCTTGTTGCCGGTGATGCACGGCGTGCACCTGGCCGCGCATATCCAGGGCAGCCAACTGAAACTGATTCCGGGCATGGCCCATCGATTCCAGGAAGCGTTCAAGGCACCGCTGCTGACGGCGGTGCTGCCCTACCTGCAAGCCCATCGCGAAGACGTTGCGCATTGGGCGCAGATTGACCTGGGTGAGTCTTCGAAGGTGCTGTGAACTTGGTGTATGGTGCAACCTTTACGGCGCGTCAGTGCCGACAAGAACGCCTGCGAGGTTGCCTGCCATGAGTACTCCCCTGAAAATCGATTTCGTCAGCGACGTGTCTTGCCCCTGGTGCATCATTGGTCTGCGCGGCTTGACCGAAGCCCTCGACCAACTGGGTAGCGAGGTACAGGCCGAGATTCATTTCCAGCCATTCGAACTCAACCCGAACATGCCCGCCGGCGGGCAAAACATCGTTGAGCACATCACCGAGAAATATGGCTCCACCGCCGAGCAGTCCCAGGCCAACCGCGAACGCATCCGCGACATGGGCGCAGCCCTGGGCTTCGCTTTCCGCACCGACGGCCAGAGCCGTATCTACAACACCTTCGACGCCCATCGCCTGCTGCATTGGGCGGGGCTCGAAGGCTTGCAGTACAACCTCAAGGAAGCGCTGTTCAAGGCGTATTTCAGCGATGGCCAGGACCCATCCGACCACGCGACCCTGGCGATCATCGCCGAGAGCGTCGGCCTGGACATCAAGCGTGCGGCCCAGATCCTGGCCAGCGACGAGTACGCCGCCGAAGTGCGCGAGCAGGAACAACTGTGGGTGTCCCGTGGCGTGAGCTCGGTGCCGACCATCGTGTTCAACGACCAGTACGCGGTCAGCGGCGGCCAGCCGGCGGAAGCCTTTGTGGGCGCGATTCGTCAGATTATCAGCGAAGCCAAAGGCTGAGCTTCAGTCAAACTTGTAGCTGATCGCCGTCTGCACCTGGCCCTGGTTCACGTCGCCATTTTTCTTGACGATGCTGCTGTTGGCCGCCGAACCGACCAGGCGCGTCCAACTGGCGCTGGTCAGCCACGACCAATGGGAGGTCAGCGGGAACTCGAAACTCTGGGTCAGCGTCAGGTTCTGGAAGCCGGCGCTGGCGTTGTAGGCCCGGATACCTGAGGCGGCGGATTCATTGGCGTCGACGCCAAAGAACGCCTGGGTCTGACGGGCGTCGGCAAAGTAGGCCATCAGGCCCGTGCTGCCGATGATGTCGCCGCCCATCGGGTAACCCAGTTCACCGCCGAGTTTGCCGAGCATGCCGGTTCGACTGCGTGCGCCGCCGACGGCCTGGCCGACCTGGGTGTAGACGCGCCAGAAATCGGCCGGGGCGTATTGTACGAACCCGCCGACTTCGGCCATGTCCGGCACATCACGCAAGCCGCGCAGCGAGCCGTTGGACGTGCGGCCGGGCAGGTAATTGACGTAGGGGCCGGCGGTAAAACCATTGGTATTGAGTACGCTCCAGGTCAGGCCGTCGTCTGTACCCAGGCTCATGTTGCCCCAGTCCAGGTCGAGGTAGGGAATCGGTTTGACTTCGTAGCTGCTGGCGGTGGGGTCGCGGGGCTGATAGCTGACGCCGGCGCCCACCTGGCCGGTGATGCCGGCGGCCCAAGCGGTGCTGGAAACGCCCAGCAGACCGACTAAACCTGTGAGTACCGCGCAAGTGACTTTGAACATGGAGCGGATTCCTTACCTGAACTGGCGCGCATTCACGCGCGAAGGTAGCCCTGCGCGCAAGCACTCATCTTGTTTGTAGCAAGCTACAAAAATTGTAGCTGGCTCGACACATATCACCACGCATCTCAGCCAAAACCCCAGCCCCGCTGGCGTTCAGCCAGTTGGCACGCTCCCTGCTATACCCCTGGGGCAAGCGCATACAGCGCGCTCCATCAAGGTAAACGCAATGATCCAGTGGCATATCGTGTGTGACTTCGACGGGACCATCACCCCCACCGATGTCATCGACAACGTCCTCCAACGCTTCGCCGGCCCCGAGTGGGAAACCATCGAACAGGAATGGCTGGATGGACATATCGGTTCCCGCGAATGCCTGAGCCGCCAATTGGCGCTGATCAAAGCGACCCCGGCAGAACTGCTGGCGTATTTTGACAGCGTCGAAATCGACCCGGACTTCCCGGACTTCGTCGATCACGTCATGGGCCTGGGCGCCACCATCGAGGTGGTCAGCGATGGCATCGAACAGGGCATCGCGCGCATTTTGTCGCGCAACTACGTGACCCTGCTGCCGATCCTCGCCAACCGGCTGCGCCAGGTCGACCAGAACAGCTGGCGCATCGACTTCCCGTATTCCAGCGATGCCTGCCGTGCCGCGGCCGGCAACTGCAAGTGCAAATCCACCCCACGCAACAAACGCGTGCTGGTGATCGGCGACGGCAAGTCCGACATGTGTGTGGCTTCCACCGCCGACTTCGTCTTCGCCAAAGGCAGCCTGGCCAAATACTGCGAAGCCAACCATATCCCTCACGTGCGCTTCGACACTTTTGCCGAACTGCCTGCGCTGCTGGCCAAACTGCCGATGGGCATCGCCGCCAACGCCACCACCTTTACCGCTGAAAATCAGGAACTCTTCCACCATGTCTGATATCCGTATCGCTACCGCCGAAGACCAGGTTCTTCTGGATAAAGAAGCCAAGTATTGCTCTTACGGCGACACCGTTCACTACATCGAGCCACCGCGCATTTTCAGCCGCTGCGAAGGCTCCTACGTGTGGGATACCGAAGACCAGGCGTATCTCGACCTGCAAATGTGGTACTCGGCCGTAAACTTCGGCTACGCCAACCCGCGCCTGAATAACGCGCTGAAACAGCAGATCGATACCCTGCCGCAAATCGCCAGCCAGTACCTGCACAAAGGCAAGATCGAACTGTCGGAAATGATCGCAGTCGACGCCAAGAAGAAATTCGGCCTCGATGGTCGCGTGCACTTCAACGTCGGCGGTTCGCAGTCCATCGAAGACTCCCTGAAAGTCGTGCGTAACGCCAGCAACGGCAAGAGCCTGATGTTCGCCTTCGAAGGCGGCTACCACGGTCGTACCCTCGGCGCGTCGTCGATCACTTCGAGCTACCGCTACCGTCGCCGCTACGGCCACTTCGGCGAGCGTGCGCAGTTCATCCCGTTCCCGTACCACTTCCGCGGCCCTAAAGGCATGACCAAGGAAGAATACGGCAGCCACTGCGTGCAGCAATTCGCCCGTCTGTTCGAGACCGAGTACAACGGCGTCTGGGACCCTAAAGTCGGTTCCAGCGAATACGCAGCGTTCTACGTCGAGCCGATCCAAGGCACCGGCGGCTACGTGATCCCGCCGATGAACTTCTACCGCGAACTCAAGCAAGTCCTGGATCAGCACGGCATCCTGATGGTGTCCGATGAAATCCAGATGGGCTTCTACCGTACCGGTAAACTGTGGTCGATCGAGCACTTCGACGTGCAGCCGGACGTGATCGTCTTCGGTAAGGCGCTGACCAACGGCCTGAACCCGCTGGGCGGTATCTGGGCTCGTGAAGAATTGATCAACCCGAAGATCTTCCCACCAGGTTCGACCCACTCCACCTTCGCCTCCAACCCACTGGGTACGGCGGTAGGTCTGGAAATGTTCAAGATGACCAGCGAAGTCGACTACGGCGCCATGGTCATGGCCAAGGGCAAATACTTCCTGGAAGGTCTGCAAGACCTGCAGAAACGTTTCCCGATCATCGGCGACGTCGATGGCCTGGGCCTGGCCCTGCGCTGCGAAATCTGCGCTGCGGACGGCTTCACGCCAGACAAGGCGACCCTGGACTACATGGTCGAAGAAGGCATGAAGGGCGACATGGTCGTTGACGGCCAGAAACTGGGCTTGATTCTCGACGTGGGCGGCTACTACAAAAACGTGATCACCCTGGCACCGTCCCTGGAAATCAGCTACCCGGAAATCGACCTGGGCCTGAAACTCCTGGAGCAACTGCTGGTGCGAGCGACCAAGCGGTGAACAACATCGGAGTCGACCTCGGTGAAGGTGACGCCGGCTTCGTGTTGGGTGAAGGTCCGGTCGGGATTCTGTTGATCCACGGCCTGACCGGCACCCCGACGGAACTGCGCCAAGTCGCCAAGGGGCTGGCCAAGGTGGGCAACTGCACGGTGTACGTGCCCACCCTGGCTGGGCACTGCGGCGATAACAGCGACTTGCAGGCGACCGGCTGGCTGGACTGGTATGAAGGCGTGCGCAAGACCTTTGCGCAGGTCAAGCAGCGCCACGAGCAGGTGTTTGTCGGTGGCTTGTCCATGGGCGCGGTGATGTCGATGTATGTGGCCGCCGAGCACCCAGGACAAGTGGCCGGGTTGCTGATGTATTCCACCACCTTGAAGTACGACGGCTGGAGCATTAACAAATTGGCGTTCCTGACGCCGTTGTTGATGAAGATTCCATTCGGCGTGCACGTCTGCCGCTTTGAAGAGAAGCCGCCGTATGGCATCAAGAACGAGCGCCTGCGCTCGATCGTCGAACGGCAGATGAAGGAGGGGGAGAGCAGCGAAGCCGGTTTGCTGACCATGGAGGGCATCACGGTGCGCGAGTTGCACCGCATGAACGCCGTGGTCAAGAAACGCATGCCTGAGATCAAGGTCCCGGCGTTGGTGCTGCACTCCATCGAGGACGACATCACCAGCCGCTGGAACGCCGATTACGTGGAGCGCCATCTGGGTGGTCCCGTGACCAAGATCCTGCTGGACAACTGCTATCACATGATCACCGTCGACCTGCAATACCGCCGGGTGATCGAGTTGAGTGCCGAGTTTGTCGAGCAACATGCCGCCGCTGTCCAAGCGCCCGTGGATTACCGACAGCGGGCATGAACCTGAGCACTCGACGTGATCATCGCCCAAGCCTGCTTGGGCGTTCGAGCCATCCAGCGCAGTGTCTGGAACGGCTTGAAGAACGCGCGGTCTGTGTCTGGGTAAACGAGCGAGCTTGAGTACAACAGCCTGTTCTTGCGCCGGCGTAATCGGTGGGTGAACGGGCTGTTCAATTTCGCGAAAATGTTTCTTCGACCGGATCGTTCCGACCCTGCCATGGCTGCTGTGATAAGCGAAACCTGATGATCACCAAGACCCGCCCGAAAGCCCGCCCCTTTGCCATCTCGCGCTGGAGCGTCCAGCGCAAGCTGGTGCTGGCGTTCTGGTTGGTCAGCGTTATTCCGACCATGATTGCGGCCGAACTGGCGGCAACCACACTGTCACAGATCTTCGACAGCAACGTGCGCATCTGGCTGCAAGAGTCGACCAAGATCGTCAAGGACGAGGTCGGCAACATCCTTCATGACAACGCGCGCATGGCCAAGCTGTTCCTGCGCTACACCAGCCCGCCGTCAAGCAAGCAAGCCGCCAAGCACGACCGGCTGACCGCCGACATTGCCAACGCCACTGATATCGACGTGGTTGCGCTGATCCGCGCCAGCGATCACAAGGTGGTGTTCACCACGGCGGCTGACGATGTGGTCAAGCAGATCAACCTGACCAGCAATGCCGTCTTGCAGACGGTGCAGGTGGCCGGCGTGACGACGGGCATGGTGGTCTCCACGTTCGAAACCACGCAGGATGGGGAGGACTACCTGCTCCTGGTCGCTACCTACCTGGACAGCAGCTTCCTCACCAGTGTGGCGGATGTCCACTCCCTCGACCTGCGCCTGTACCTGGCCAACCCTTCGGGTTTTTCCGAGATATTCTCGACCCAGCGTTTTGATAATCACCCGTCGCGCATCCCGAAGAATGTCGAAACGGCCATGCGCGCCACCAAACAACCGAGCGAACAGTTCACCAACAATTACAGCGGTCTGTACTGGCCGATCTTCAACGACGCCGGCGACCTGCAAGGCGTGATCTTCAGTGGCCTGCTGCGCCATACCAGCCTGGTGGGGCTGGTGAACCAGAGCAACCTGTTCCTGCTGATTTTCCTGCTCAGCTCGGCGCTGTCCCTCGGCGCCGGGGTGCTGGTGTCACGGCGCCTGACCAAGCCGCTGCGGGACTTGTCCCTGGGGGTGAACGCGGTGATCTCCGGCAATTATGAGCACCGGGTGCTGGTCAGTGGCGGCGACGAATTGGCGCAGTTGAGCAGCACCTTCAACCACATGACCGAACGCCTGGGCGAGCTGCACCACCTGGAAGCGCAACTGCGCCGTCGAGACCGGTTGCACGCACTGGGCGAAGTCGCCATGGGCCTGGCTCACGAAATCCGCAACCCGCTGGGTATCATCAAGACCGCCACCCAGCTGTTGCACCGCCGTGCGGACTTGGCGGAGACCGACAAGCGCCATCTGGAATACGTGATCAGCGAAGTCAGCCGCATCAATGAACTGATCACCGAGTTTCTCGACTTCGCCAAACCCAACCCACCGTTGCGTGTGTTGCAGGCGGCACGCCCGGTGGTCGAAGAAATCCTCGGTTTCTGCGGCCCCGAATTGGCCACCCACAATATCGATGCACAAATTGTCGACCAGGCCCCCGGCGCGACCCTTTATGCGGATGCCAAGCAGATCAAGCAGGCGTGCCTCAACCTGATTCTCAATGCCGTCGACGAAATGCCTGAAGGCGGGCGCCTGACGCTGGGTATCGCCAGCACGAACGGCTACACGGTGATCAGCATTGCCGACACCGGCCCGGGCATTCCGGCGGATATGATGGAGCGTATCTTCACGCCATTCGTCACCACCAAGGCTTCGGGCACCGGCCTGGGGCTGGCTAAAGTCTATTCGATCATGGAAAGTCACGACGGCAGCATTGAATGCGCCAGTGAGAAAGATGCCGGCGCCACCTTCAGCCTGTACATTCCGGCACAGGGTGAAGACGATGGCGACGATGAGGAAGGTCATGACGCATAACGTATTGGTAGTCGACGACGAGCCGAAGCTGTGTGATTTGTTGTCGTCTGCCTTGAGCCAGAATGGCATCCAGGTGTTCACCGCGAGCAACGGTCTGCATGCACTCAAAGTGCTGGAGCAGGAAGACATCGACCTGGTGATCAGTGACTGGCGCATGCCGGGCATGGATGGGCCGGCATTGCTGGCCGAGATCAAGGTGCGTTTTCCGGACCTGCCGGTGATCGTGATGACGGCCTACAGCACGGTGAAAAATGCCGTGCAGTCGATGCGCAATGGCGCCTATGACTACATCGCCAAGCCCTTCGACATCGACGAGCTGGACATCACCGTGGCCAAGGCTTTGCAGTTTCGCGACATCCTGCGCGATAACGCGCGGCTGCGTGCCGAGCTGGATCACCATGCCCAATTCGACAGCCTGGTGGGCGAAAGCCCGGCCTTTCGCCAGGTGCTGCACGCGATCGACTCGGTACGCGACAGCAATGCAACCATCCTGCTGACCGGCGAAAGCGGCACCGGCAAGGAAATGGTCGCTCGCGCCATTCACAAGCACGGCAGCCGGGCCGACAAACCGTTCGTTGCGGTCAACTGCGCGGCGATCCCCGAAGGCTTGCTGGAAAGCGAGATGTTCGGCCATCGCAAGGGCGCTTTCACCGGCGCGGTCAGTGACCGGGTCGGGCGCTTCCAGCAGGCCGACAAAGGCACGTTGTTCCTGGACGAAGTCGGCGATATGCCCCTGGCCCTGCAGGCCAAGATCCTGCGTGCATTGCAGGAGCGGGTGATCGAGCCGGTGGGTGATCCACGCGAGCGCAAGGTCGACGTACGAGTGATCGCCGCGACCAACAAAAACCTGCTGGATGCGGTGGCCAACAAAGAATTCCGCGAAGACCTTTACTACCGTCTCAACGTGTTCCCGATTCCGCTGCCGCCCCTGCGTGACCGTGCCGAAGACATCGTGCCTCTGGCCCGGCACTTCGCCGAGACCCTGAGCGCCACCGCCGGCAAACGCATCACGGGCTTCAGCCCGGAGGCGTTGCAGGCCATGGCGGCCTACAACTGGCCGGGCAATATCCGTGAACTGCAAAACTGCGTGGAGCGCGCGACCATCGTCGCGGCCAAACCGGTGATTGAAGATATCGACTTGCCGGCTTACCTGTTCGCCTCCAAGCCCACCGAGGGTGGCGTGACGGCGGTGCTCAGCGAGGGCCTGGGTGTGCCTCAGGACCTGGATGCGGCGCTGGCGGAGGTGGAGAAAGCCTACATCCTGGCGGCCTTGCAAGAGAGCAACGGGGTGCAGGCAGCGGCGGCGTCGAAGATCGGGATCTCTGAAAGAAGCTTCTGGTATCGCCTGAAAAAACTGGGCATCCAAGTGGAAAAGATCATTCGCTGAGAGCAGACCTGTAGTGAGCGGGCTTGCCAGTCAGTTAAGCGATAGAACGGACGATGAATAACTTGTGGGAGGGGGCTTGCTCCCGATGAGGGTGTGTCAGTCAGCAATTTATCGACTGACTCACCCTCATCGGGAGCAAGCCCCCTCCCACAGTGACCGCGTTACTCCTTAACTGACTGGCATTAGGGCTTGCCCTGCGCTGGGCGGCAAGCCCGCTCACTACAAGTTAGGTCGCGATAGGAGTGGGGGCTCCTGTGACTTAGTGGCTCAAGCCATATTTCTTGACCTTGTCGAACAGCGTGGTCTTGGCCATCCCCAGTTCCTGGCTGGCCTGGGTCAGGTTGCCGCCGCTGCGTTGCAGGGCATCGTTGAGCAGGTTGCGTTCGAAGGCTTCCACCGCTTCGGTGAAGGCCAGGCCCTGGTTGCCGCTGCTGGCACCGCTTTTCTTGAAGGCGGGCAGGCCCAGGGCGAAACGTTCGGCGACGTTGCGCAGTTCGCGCACGTTACCGGGCCAGTCGTGGCTCATCAGGCTCGACAGGGTCTGGTTGTCCAGCTCCGGCGCGGCGCGGTCGAAACGCAGGGACGATTGCTGCAGGAAGTGTTCGAACAGTTGCAGGATGTCTTCGCGGCGCTCGCGCAGCGGTGGCAACTCCAGGGTCACCACGTTGAGGCGGTAGTACAGGTCGCTGCGGAACTGGCTGGCACGGCTCAGCTCGTCGAGGTCGGATTTGGTGGCGGCGATCACCCGGCAATCCACCGCTACGCTCTGGTTCGACCCCAGGCGTTCGAGCGTGCGCTCCTGCAACACCCGCAACAATTTGATCTGCAGGTTGATCGGCATGCTTTCCACTTCATCGAGGAACAGTGTGCCTTCGTGGGCGTGCTCGATCTTGCCGATACGGCGTTTGCCGGCGCCGGTGAATGCGTTGGCTTCATGGCCGAAAATCTCGCTTTCGAAGAGGTTCTCCGGCAGGCCGCCGCAGTTCAACGCGACGAATTGGTGAGCGTGGCGCCGGCTGAAATCATGCAGGCAGCGCGCGACCAGTTCCTTGCCGGTGCCGGTTTCACCTTCGATCAGCACGTTGGCTGAGGTGTCGGCGACATTGGCGATCAGTTCACGCAGGTTCTGCATGGCCGGCGAGCGGCCGATGATGCGGCCTTCCAGGGAATCGCGTTCAGCCAACTGACGGCGCAGCGACCAGACTTCCCGCGCCAGGCTGCGTTGCTCCAGGGCTCGGCGCGCCACGTCGACCAGGCGCTCGGGGGAGAAGGGTTTTTCCATGAAGTCGTAGGCGCCGTTGCGCATGGCGCCCACCGCCATGGAGATATCGCCATGGCCGGTGATCAGTACCACCGGCAGGCTTTTATCCAGGGCCTTGAGGCGGGTCAACAGCTCCAGGCCGTCGATGCCCGGCAGGCGGATATCGCTGATCACGATGCCGGCAAAGTTCTCACCAATGCGCTTGAGCGCTTCTTCGGCACTGCCTACGCCCACGCTGGGAATGTCTTCCAGTGCCAGGGCCTGCTGGCAACCGAGCAATACATGGGGGTCGTCTTCGACGATCAGGACGGTGAGGCCGTCCTTGGGGGCTGTAGCGTCTGTATTCATGTCGACTCAGCTGTTTGAGCGCCCGCCAGCGGCAAGCACAGGACAAAGGCAGTACCACCACTGGCCGGGTGTTCCACGGCGAGGTTGCCGCCGGTGGCCGCCGCGAGGCTGGCGGACAGGGTCAGGCCCAGGCCCAGGCCCTGCTCGCCTGGCTTGGTGGTGAAGAAGGGTTCGAATAAATGTTTGCGCGCCTCGGGGTCGATACCATGACCGTTGTCACGCACGTGCAGGCGATATTTGCCGTCGGCGCTGTGGCCTTCCAGCCACAGTTCGGGGGCCGGCTGTGCCTGCATGGCGTCGAGGGCGTTGCCGATCAGGTTGACCAGGATCTGCTCCAGGCGCGTCTGGTCGATCTGCAACTGGGCGTCGGCGAAGTCGCGGTGCAGGGTGATCGGCAGGCCGTCCAGGCGTGCGCCGAGCACCTGGAACGCAGCGTCCACGGCTTTGCCAAGGCTGGCCTCGCCCTGGTCGTCACCGCGTCGGGCGAACGAGCGCAGGCTGGCGGTGATGCGGCCCATGCGATCGATCAGTTCGTTGATAGTCTTGAGGTTGGTGCTGGCGGTGTCGAGGGCGCCGCGCTCAAGGAAGCGCACGGTGTTGCCCGACAGCGTGCGCAGCGCCGCCAGCGGCTGGTTCAATTCATGGGCGATACTGGTGGACATCTGTCCGATGGCTGCCAACTTGCCCGCCTGTACCAGTTCGTCCTGGGCGCGGCGCAAGGTTTCTTCGGCCTGGCGCCGTTCGCGGATCTGGCCCTTGAGCCGTTCATTGCTGGCGCGCAGGTCGGCGGTGCGTTCGGCAATCCGCCGCTCCAGTTGGCTGTTGGCTTCCTGCAAGGCTTCGCGGGCCGCGAGACGGGTGGCGATGACCTTGCGCCGTTCGTTCCAGGCGATCAGCAGAAAGGCCACCAGGCCAAAGGCGACGGCCACCAGGATGCCTTGATTGATCGCAGCGCGGCGCAGGTCATTGAGCGGCGTCAGCAGGGTGAAATTCCACGGTGTGTCGTTGAGCGGACGGGTTTGTGCCAGGTAACTGACGGCGTGCTCGTCGTTTACCACTTCACTGTTGGCCGGGAAGGTCAGTTTCTCGCTGCCTTCGTTGAGGCGCTCGCGGGCCAGGGGTTCGAGCTCGTTCAGGGTCGCCCAGTAATATTGCAGGCTGTGCGCCAGGCGTTCCTTGGTGTCATCGCTCAGCGGGCGCACCGCCTTGAGTCGGCGGGCCGGGTCGCTGGAAAGGATGATGATGCCGTTTTCATCACTGACAAACGCTTCGAGGCGCGCACGTTGCCAGCGCTCCTCCAGGGCTTCGAGGCGCACTTTGACCACGGCCACGCCGATGATCTTGCCGTGCTCTTCCAGGCCGTGGGCCAGGTAGTAGCCGGGCTCGCCGTTGGTGCTGCCGATGCCGTAGAAGCGGCCGGGTTGGCCACGCACGGCGTTCTGGAAATAGGCGCGGAAGGACAGGTCCTCACCCTGGTAACTGTCGGCATCGCGCCAGTTACTGGTCGCCAACACGCGGCCGGTAGTGTCCATCACGTAGATGGCCCGGCTGCGACTGCGCCGGTTCAGGCCCTCCAGGTAATCGTTGACGGTTTTGCGCGTCTCCTGGTTCGGGTCGGCCAGCAGTTGGGAAACGCTGGACTCCAATTCCAGGAGGCTGGGCAGATAGGTGTATTTGCTCAGTTCACTTTCGACGGTGCGAGCGTGCAGCTCCAACTGGCGTTCGCCCGTGTCGCTGAGCGTGCGGATGCCATAGAACTCACTGACCCAGAACCCGATATAACCCAAGCCGATCATCAGGGCGATGATCAACGGCGGCAGGAACAGTTGGCGAATCAGACGTGGTTTCACGGCAAGTGATGGCGGTGCGGCGCGAAATTGGTTGGGGTCGCATTTCATCACAGATGCCTTGGGTCAACCAGAGCTTGCCGGTCCAGTGTGGGAGGGGGCTTGCTCCCGATAGCGGTGGTTCAGCTGAATATGCATTGGCTGATATAGCGCTATCGGGAGCAAGCCACCTCCCACATTGACCCGGTTTCTACAGGGGCAGCTACGGAGTACTTAGTGCTGCAGGATTTTCTCAAGGAAGTGCTGTGCACGCTCGGAGCGGGCGCTGATATCGCCGAAGAACTCTTCTTTCGGGCAGTCTTCGATGATCTTGCCGGCATCCATGAAAATCACGCGGTCGGCCACTTTACGGGCAAAGCCCATTTCGTGGGTCACGCACATCATGGTCATGCCTTCCTGGGCCAGTTGCACCATTACGTCGAGCACTTCGTTGACCATTTCCGGGTCGAGGGCCGAAGTGGGTTCGTCGAACAGCATGACGATCGGGTCCATGGCCAGGGCGCGGGCAATCGCCACCCGCTGTTGCTGGCCGCCGGAGAGTTGGCCCGGATGCTTGTGGGCGTGTGCCGACAGGCCGACGCGGTCAAGCAGTTGCAGGCCCTTCTTGGTGGCTTCTTCCTTGCTGCGGCCAAGCACCTTGATTTGCGCGATGGTCAGGTTTTCGGTGATGGTCAGGTGCGGGAACAGTTCGAAGTGCTGGAACACCATGCCCACGCGCGAGCGCAGTTTCGGCAGGTTGGTCTTCGGGTCGGCGATGGAGGTGCCGTCGACCACGATGTCGCCCTTCTGGAACGGTTCCAGCGCGTTGACGCATTTGATCAGGGTGGATTTGCCCGAGCCCGAAGGCCCGCACACCACGATCACTTCGCCTTTTTTAACCTCGGTGCTGCAATCGGTCAGCACCTGGAAGTCGCCATACCACTTGTTGATGTTCTTGATAGAGATCATACGGCAAACCTTTTTTGCAGACGCTTGACCAGCAGCGAGGCGGAAAAGCTGATGATGAAGTAGACGACACCGGCGAAGATCAGGAACTCATTGGAGCGGCCGATGATGTCGCCGTTGGAGCGGGCAGAGTTGAGGAAGTCCACCAGGCCCACGGTATAGACCAGCGAGGTGTCCTGGAACAGGATGATCGACTGTTGCAGCAGCAACGGGGTCATCTTGCGGAACGCCTGGGGCAGGATGATCAGGCGCATGGTCTGGCCATAGGTCATGCCCATCGCTTGTGCCGCGCCCATCTGGCCCTTGGGGATCGACTGCACGCCGGCCCGCACGATTTCACAGAAGTACGCGGCTTCGAACATCATGAAGGCCACGACGCAGGACGTGAACGCGCCGATCGGAGTGTCCTCGCCGGTGATCCAGCGCAATACGAACGGCACCGCCAGGTAGAACCAGGTGATCACCAACAGCAGTGGGATCGAGCGGAAGTAGTTCACATAGGCGCCGGCCAGGCTCGACAGCAGCTTGCTGGACGACAGGCGCATCAGCGCGAGCACGGTGCCCAGCGCGATGCCGCCGATCACGCCCATGACCATCAGTTGCAGGGTCATGAGCATGCCGTTCCACAGGCCTGGGATAGCGGGGATGATGCCGCTGAAATCGAAGTCCATTATTTACCCCCCACGGAGATCAGGCCGGGCACGGCGACTTTCTTCTCGACCAGGCGCATCAGCAACATCAGGCTCATGTTCAGGGTGAAGTAGATCAGTGTGGCCAGGGTGAACGCTTCAAACAGGTTGGCCGAGAACTCGGCGGTCTGCTTGGTTTGCGCCAGCAGCTCCATCAGGCCGATCAAGGACGCCACGGAGGAGTTCTTGAACACGTTGAGGAACTCCGAGGTGAGCGGCGGAATGATGATCCGGTAAGCCTGGGGCAGCAGCACGTTCCAGTAGATCTGCGGCAGCTTGAAGCCCATGGCGCGCGCCGCGGATTCCTGGCCGCGTGGCAGCGCCTGGATGCCGGTACGCACTTGCTCACACACACGGGCGGCGGTGAACAGGCCCAGGCACACCACTACGCTCAGGTAGGCCGAGGTGGTCGGGTTGAGGTCTTGTTTGTACCAGTCCTGCAGGTTCTGCGGCAGCATGTCGGGCACCAGGAAGTACCAGATGAACAGCTGAACCAGCAGCGGCACGTTACGAAACAGTTCCACGTAGCAGGTCGCGATGCCCGATACGAGGCGGCTTGGCACGGTGCGCATGACCCCCAGAATGGAGCCCAGCAGCAAGGCGATAATCCATGCCACGACAGCGATGGCGATGGTCCAGCCCAGGCCGGCGATATACCAGTCGAGATAAGTCTCGCTGCCAACGCCGGTGGACTTGAAGAATACGCCCCAGTCCCAGTTGTAATTCATTAGGGTCTCCCCTCGAGATCGATCGATGTACAAGCACCCGCTTGGGGAAGATCCTTTCCCACCTGACGGTGAACGCCAGGCACACGCGATCGGCTCGAAAACCGCCAGGTCGAGTGTTCCAAATTAAAGCCAGCAGGTAGTAACAGACGCCTGAGGGAGGGTTGGCTCCCTCAGGAGATAAGCTTAGTCAGGTATCAGATTTTTACGTCAGGTGCCGGCTTGTCGCTTGGGTTGGCGATCAGCTCCTTCACCTTCTCGCTCATCGGGAAGTTCAGGTTCAGGCCTTTCGGTGGGATCGGGCTTTCGAACCATTTGCTGTAGATCTTGTTGATTTCGCCGGACTTGAACAGGCCAACGATAGCGTCATCTACAGCTTTCTTGAACGCTGGGTCGTCTTTGCGAACCATGCAGGCATAGGCTTCGAAGGACTGCGGAGTGCCGGTAATGACCCAGTCATCCGGCTTCTTGGCCTTGGCTTCTTCACCGGCGAGCAGGGCGTCGTCCATCATGAAGGCAACGGCGCGGCCGCTTTCCAGCATCTGGAAGGATTCGCCATGGTCTTTGGCGGAGATGACGTTCATGCCCATCTGCTTGTCGGCGTTCATCGCCTTGATGATGCGCTCGGACGTGGTGCCGGCGGTGGTCACGACGTTCTTGCCTTTCAGGTCGGCAAAGTCAGCGTAGGACGGCTTGCCATCCTTGTCTTTCTTGACCAGCAGGCGGGTGCCGATTTCGAAGATGTTGACGGTGAAATCAACTTGCTGGGCGCGTTCGGCGTTGTTGGTGGTGGAGCCGCACTCAAGGTCCGCGGTGCCGTTCTGGATCAACGGGATGCGGGTTTGCGAGGTGACCAGGTTGTACTTGACCTTGAGGTCGGGTTTGTTCAGGTCTTTTTTCAGGGCTTCAACCACAGCCAGCTGAACGTCGTGGGAGTAGCCCACAGGTTTGCCCGAACCATCCGCAATGTAGGAAAACGGGATGGAACTGTCGCGGTGCGCGAGAGTGATGGTGCCGGAGTCATTGATTTTCTTCAGTGTGCCGGTGAGTTCGGCGGCGAAAACTGGAGTGCTGATCAGAGCAGCAGCGATAGCTGCGCCCAGGATATGGGGAACGATGCGCATCAATACTTCCTCGACATTTGTTTTTTTTATAAAGCCGGCTAAACGGCTCTCTTGTACAGCGAATGCCTGTGACGGCTCCTGAAGCGTCTCAGGCAATCCTCAGGGAGTGTAGAGCATGAGTCGTGCCAGACCAGGAATAAAAGGTTAACTACATGATTTATATGATTATTAACTTTGTGTGACGGCAAATATGTAACCGTCGGATCCGGCAAACCGAATAGGTTGGAGTGTTGCGTTCGGAAAACCGAATGCAATGAGGGGAGCGTGTAGGAGCAGACTCGCTCGCCAACAGGCGCAAAAACGCCGCGTTCATTCTGGATAAACGCGGCGCTCTCAGGTTTTTCGCGAGCGGGCTCGCTTCTACGGGATGGAGGGTCAGGCCGCCTGGGTCTTGCTGCGGTTCTGCTCAACCTGGGAGAGGTAGCGTTGCAGGTTGTCCTGTTCTTGCGCGGTGGTGAACAGGCCCAGTTTGGTCCGGCGCCACAGCACGTCCTGCGCTTGTGTCACCCACTCTTCGGCGCACAGGTAGTCGACTTCGCGGGTGTACAGGCCACCACCCAGGTGCTCGCCCAGGTCGGCCGGCGCTTGCACACCCTCCAACAGGCGCCAGGTGCGGCTGCCATACGTGGTGGCCCAGCGTTGGGCGAGTTCGCTCGGTACCCAGTCGAATCGGCTGCGAATGGCCTCGGCCAGCGCTTGTGGCGTGGTCATGTTTTCGCCGCCGGGCAGGCTGGCCGTTACGGTCCAGCTTGGACGCATCTGGGTGAAGAACGGCGCCAGCTGTGCCATCGCCGACTCCGCCAACTTGCGGTAGGTGGTCAGCTTGCCGCCGAATACCGACAGGATCGGCGCTTCACCATTGCCACCGGACAGTGCCAGGGTGTAGTCGCGGGTGATGGCCGACGGGTTATCCGACTCGTCGTTGCACAGCGGACGCACGCCGGAGTAGGTGTGGACGATGTCGTCGCGGCTCAGTTGCTTCTTGAAGTGAGCGTTGACCACCTTGAGCATGTAGTCGGTTTCACCTTCAGTAATCGCCACTTTAGCCGGGTCGCCGGTGTATTCGCGGTCGGTGGTGCCGATGATGGTCAGGTGGTCCAAGTACGGAATGGTGAAGACGATACGCTGGTCTTCGTTCTGCAGGATATGCGCGTGGGCGCCTTCGTACAGTCGCGGCACGATCAGGTGGCTGCCCTGGATCAGGCGGATGCCGTAAGGCGAATCCAGCTTCAGGTCGTCCTTGATGAATTTGGCGACCCAGGGGCCTGCGGCATTCACCAGCGCACGGGCGCGGATCGAGAACAGGCTGCCATCGGCACGTTCCATGTTCATTTCCCACATGCCGTTGCTGCGACGTGCACTGACGCAACGGGTCTGGGTATGGACATGGGCGCCTTTCTCGCGGGCGGCCATGGCGTTGAGTACCACGAGGCGGGCGTCATCCACCCAGCAATCGGAATATTCGAAGCCTTTGGTGATTTCGCTTTTCAGCGGGCTGTCAGGGCCGAACTTGAGGCTTTTGGAGCCTGCAAGTTTTTCGCGTTTGCCCAGGTGGTCATACAGGAACAGGCCGGCACGAATCATCCACGCCGGGCGCAAGTGCGGGCGGTGCGGCAACACGAAACGCATGGGCTTGACGATGTGCGGCGCCTTGGCTAACAGCACTTCACGTTCAGCCAGGGCTTCACGCACCAGGCGGAACTCATAATGTTCCAGGTAGCGCAGGCCGCCGTGAATCAGCTTGCTGCTGGCAGACGATGTGTGGCTGGCCAGGTCGTCCTTTTCGCAAAGGAATACCGACAACCCG
This sequence comes from Pseudomonas sp. ICBG1301, assembly GCF_016918385.1. Taxonomy (NCBI): domain Bacteria; kingdom Pseudomonadati; phylum Pseudomonadota; class Gammaproteobacteria; order Pseudomonadales; family Pseudomonadaceae; genus Pseudomonas; species Pseudomonas sp. ICBG1301. The sequence continues at coordinate 213,188 of NZ_JAEKGB010000005.1, read as the reverse complement.
CGCCCGGCTGCGTCTGCTGCAATGCCGACGCCATTGATCCCGCCACCGATTACGGCAACGTCATAGACTTCGGCAAGCGGTGGAGCAGGCAAGGTGGAAGGAGTCATCGGCTGGCCTCGCGATCTTTTCGTCTTTGAATTCGAACATTAATGTTCATTTGCGAAAATGGTAGCTGATAAACGCGCGCACAGCCACCCGACTTCGATTGAAAAAACTCATCGAAGGGCGGGGAAAGGAAAATTTGTGAACATGAAGGCAGTCTGTAGTGAGCGAGCTTGCCTCGCGCTGGGCTGCGAAGCGGCCCTAACCCAGCCACCGCATGTCTGTCTGGAAGATTGCAGTGGACCTAATGGGGCCGCTTCGCAGCCCAGCGCGAGGCAAGCTCGCTCACTACAGGTTATTTGTAGTCTTCAGACGACTTCCAGGCGAACCTTGTGCTGGTTCAATAGCTGCACCAACGCCGGTACCGGTTGCTGGTCGGTCACCAGGCAATCCACCAGGCTGATTGGCCCCAGTCGAATCATGGCGTTGCGCCCGAATTTGCTCGAGTCCGCCGCCAGGATCACTTGGCGCGCATTGGCGATGATCGCCTGCGAAACCCGCACTTCCTGATAGTCGAAATCCAACAGACTGCCGTCTTCGTCGATGCCGCTGATGCCGACCAGGGCAAAATCGACCTTGAACTGGTTGATGAAGTCGACACTCGCCTGGCCCACGACACCGCCGTCGCGGCGCACATTGCCACCGGTCAGCAACACATCGAAATCGTCCTTGGTGCTGAGCATGGCGGCGACGTTGAGGTTGTTGGTGATGATTTTCAGGTGGTTGTGATTGAGCAGCGCACGGGCTATGGACTCGGTGGTGGTGCCAATATTTATGAACAATGAGGCATGGTCGGGAATCTGCGCGGCGATGGCTTCACCGATGCGCTGTTTCTCATCGCGCATCTGGTCGGCACGCATGGCGTACGCGGTGTTCTCGACACTGGAGTCATAGGCCGCGCCGCCGTGGTAGCGGCGCAGCAGATTGGCGTCCGCCAGCTGGTTGATATCGCGGCGGATGGTTTGCGGGGTGACAGCGAACAGCTGCGCCATTTCCTCGATACTGACGTAGCCGCGTTCGCGGACCAGTTCGAGGATTTGTTGTTGGCGGGGAGGCAGATTCATGGGGCGTCCTTTGGGCTGCCATACAAAAGTGGCCCATGATGACGCAGCAAGCGGCTCCCCGCCAGTTACAACCCGATTTGGGCTCGGTGCCTGGCTTATTCAGCGCCTTCGTGAGGCTCCCAGTCGCGGGTGCGGCTGACCGCTTTTTGCCAGCCGGAGTACAACTTCTCCTTGGCTGCCTCATCGAGCTGAGGTTCGAATTCGCGCTCGATCACCGCTTTACCGCGCAACTCGTCCAGGCTGCCCCAGAAACCGCACGCCAGGCCTGCCAGGTATGCCGCACCGAGGGCTGTGGTTTCGCGCATTTGCGGGCGCTCGACCTGAGTGCCGAGGATGTCGGCCTGGAACTGCATCAGGAAGTTGTTGGCCACTGCGCCGCCGTCCACGCGCAGGGCCTTGAGGCGTTCGCCCGAGTCCTGTTGCATGGCGTCGAGAACGTCGCGAGTCTGGTAGGCAATCGACTCCAGGGCTGCACGAATAATGTGGTCCACGCGTACGCCACGGGTCAGGCCGAACAGCGCGCCGCGTGCATAGGGGTCCCAGTACGGAGCACCCAGTCCGGTGAAGGCCGGCACCAGGTATACGCCGTTGCTGTCCTTGACCTTGCCGGCGAAGTATTCGGTGTCGTGGGCGTCGTTGATGATTTTCAACTCATCGCGCAGCCACTGCACGGTGGAGCCACCATTGAATACCGCGCCTTCCAGGGCGTAGGCCACTTCGCCGCGTGGGCCACAGGCGATGGTGGTGAGCATACCGTGCTTGGACTTCACGGCTTTGTCGCCGGTGTTCATCAGCAGGAAACAACCGGTGCCGTAGGTGTTCTTGGCTTGACCCGCTTCTACGCACATCTGGCCGAACAGGGCGGCTTGCTGGTCACCGGCGATGCCGCCGATGGCAATGCCACTTTTGGTGCGGCCGTAGATTTCCGAGGAAGATTTCACTTCCGGCAGCATTTCTCGCGGGATATCCAGGATCTCCAGCATCTTCGCATCCCACTCCAGGGTGTGGATGTTGAAGAGCATGGTGCGCGAGGCGTTGGTGTAGTCGGTAACGTGGGTCTTGCCGCCGGTAAATTTCCAGATCAGCCAGCTGTCGATGGTGCCGAACAGCAGCTCGCCGCTGCGGGCACGCTCGCGGCTGCCTTCGACGTTGTCGAGGATCCACTTGAGCTTGGTGCCGGAGAAGTACGGGTCGGTCACCAGGCCCGTGGCGTCGCTGATGTATTGCTCATGGCCATCGCGCTTGAGCTGCTGGCAGATCTCGGTGCTGCGGCGGCACTGCCAGACGATCGCGTTGTAGATCGGGCGGCCGGTGATTTTGTCCCACACCACGGTGGTTTCACGCTGGTTGGTGATGCCGATGGCGGCTACCTGGTCATGGTGCAGGCCAGCCTGGGCCAGGGCCTCGACCATCACCGCGCTCTGGGTGGCGAAGATTTCCATCGGGTCATGTTCAACCCAGCCAGCCTGTGGGTAATGCTGAGCGAATTCACGCTGGGCGGTGCACACCACGTTGGCGTCGCGATCGAAAATGATCGCCCGCGAACTGGTGGTGCCCTGATCAAGGGCAATGATGTAGTTCTTGTTCTGAATGTCGGTCATGTCGATTGCCTTGGACGAAAATAAGGAAGTTATTAACCAGCCTGGGCCGCAAAAAGGGCAGTGGGCGCCAGGCCGGCGCTATCAGGAAATATGCGTCTTGCCGTTGACAGCCGTGTCAGTTGTTTCAGAAACAGTGGGTGCGGCGCTCGGCAGGTGACGGGCAATCAACCCGCGATAGGCTGCAGCACCGAGGCATGCGCCGACGATCGGAGCGAAAATCGGCACCAGGAAGTAAGGAATATCGCGACCACCGGTGAAGGCCATTTCACCCCAACCGGCGAAAAAGGTCATCAGCTTGGGGCCAAAGTCACGTGCCGGGTTCATCGCAAAACCGGTCAGCGGGCCCATGGCGCTACCGATCACCGCAATCAGCAGGCCGATCAGCAGAGGTGCCAGCGGGCCGCGTGGCAAACCATTGTTGTCGTCGGTCAGCGCCATGATCACACCCATCAGGATCGCGGTGATGATCATCTCTACCAGGAACGCCTGGGCTGTGCTCAGCAGCGCATGGGGGTAGGTGGAGAACACCGACGCCAATTCCAGGCTGGCCTGGGAGCCGCGAACCATATGGTGGGTTTGTTCGTAATCGAAAAACAGGTTGCTGTAGAGCGTATAGACCAACGCGGCGGCGCAAAACGCACCGGCGATCTGGGCCAGGATATAGAAGGGCAGTTTGCGCTTTTCGAAATCGGCAAAGATGCACAGGGCGATGCTGACTGCCGGGTTGAGGTGAGCCCCGGAAATGCCGGCACTCAGGTAGATCGCCATACTTACGCCGACCCCCCAGATAATGCTGATTTCCCATAACCCGAAGCTGGCACCCGCTACCTTGAGCGCAGCCACACAACCGGTACCGAAGAAGATCAGAAGCGCAGTCCCCAGGAACTCGGCCATGCATTGGCTCGAAAGTGAAGGCTGTTGAAGAGCAGTTGTCATGGAAAACCTCTGTTTTTGTTGTTGTCTGTTGTCTCGTCGCAATGGGCGAGCGTCGACTTTTACCGTGGAAAGGATCCCCATCCTGACTCGCGGTCTACTGCTCGAGTGCTGCGGGTGGTATTCCTGCAGTATTCGTAAACGAAAAAATATAGACAAGAATGACGGCTGTCAAAGGTCGAAAGTGAACTATTGGTCATTTTCGAACTATTGGTGTGGTGAATGATCATGCCAGGCGCGTTGCACAAGGGTTATCTCAGGGGCGCACTAGAGCGTTTTGCATGGACTTGGCCTAGAATTGGCCATCAGTTTGCCCAGCCTGGAGCGCTCATGACCCCCGCATTGGACCTGTTGAAAAAAGTTCGCGCCGAACATCGCATCCACAGTTATGAACATGACCCCAAGGCGGCGTCGTATGGCTTGGAGGCCGCGGAAAAATTGGCGCTCGACCCGGCGCAGGTATTCAAGACGCTGCTGGCCAGCAGCGAGAAAGGTGAGTTGCTGGTGGCGGTGGTGCCGGTCGTCGGAAGTCTGGATTTAAAAGCCCTGGCCCACGCCGCAGGGGTGAAAAAAGTCGAGATGGCGGACCCGGCTTCGGCGCAACGCGCTACCGGTTACCTGTTGGGCGGAATCAGCCCGCTGGGCCAGAAAAAGCGTCTGCGCACGTTCATCGATGTAACGGCACAACCGTTTGCGACGATTTTTGTCAGTGCAGGCAGGAGGGGCTTGGAGGTTGAGCTACCGGCGGCCGTACTGGCTGAACATACCCAGGCCAAATTCGCCGAAATTGGCCGGGCATGACCTAATGCTCGTCAGTTAAGAGAACCTGCCGCGACCAAAGTCTGTAGTGAGCGGGCTTGCCCCGCGCTGGGTGGCAAAGCCGCCCCAAATCCAGTCACCGCGATCTTCCTGAAACACCACGGCGTCCTTGTTGGGGCGGCTGCGCCACCCAGCGCGGGGCAAGCCCGCTCACTACAGACGATGTGTTCTACATCCCACCCTTTAACTGACTGGCATTAGGGCGTGGCCGGTCGTTACGCCGGGTTGTAGCGGCGTACGCCGGCGTCGGCGTGCGGGACCTGCGCGGCAACGCTGCCTGACGCCTGGAACAGCACCAGATGTTCAGCGGCAACACGAATGCCCACATCTGCCCCGACCCGGTGATCGGCATGGCTGGGGAAGATCGACTCCAATTGAGCGCCCGTTGGCAACTGCAAGCGGTACAAGGTCGAGGCACCGAGGAAGGTTTTGCCGACAATCCGCGCTTTCAACGGGCTGTCCGGTGCATAAACGATGTCATCCGGGCGCAGCAATACGTCCACTGCGCCACCTGTAGGCCAGGTATAGGCACGCTTACCGCGCAAGTCGCCCAGTTCGGTGCTGACCGATTGCGGCGAACTCAGCTGGCCGCGAATGAAATAGCCTTGGCCGACGAAGCTGGCCACGTAAGGTGTCTGCGGCTGGTGATAGAGGTTGTAGGGCGTGTCCCACTGTTCAAGGCGACCCTCTTTGAAAACCCCGACCTGATCACTGACGGCGAAAGCTTCTTCCTGGTCGTGGGTGACCAGGATCGCACTGGTGCCGCGTGCCTTGAGGATGTCACGCACTTCATGGCTGAGCTTGCGTCGCAGTTCGCCGTCGAGGTTGGAGAAGGGTTCGTCGAGCAGCAAAAGCTGCGGCTCCGGCGCCAGGGCGCGGGCGAGGGCGACCCGTTGCTGTTGGCCACCGGAAAGCTCATGGGGAAAGCGCTGGCCCAGGTTCTTCAGGTTGACCAGTTCGAGCAGCTCGGCGACCACGCGGTCTTTTTGCGGGTGTTTGCGAATGCCGAAGGCGATGTTGTCGGCCACGCTCAGGTGCGGAAACAGTGCGTAGTCCTGGAACACCATGCCGACGCGACGCTTCTCGGGTGCCAAGGTGAAACCTGCACTGGAGATGACTTCGCCGGCCAGGCGGATTTCACCTTCGTGCACCGGTTCAAACCCGGCAATCGCACGCAGGGTGGTGGTTTTGCCGCAGCCCGAGGAGCCCAGCAAGCAACCGATGCCACCTGCATTGAGGTGCAGGTTGAGGTTCTGCACCACCCGTTGAGCTTGATAGCCGCATGCCAGATTGTGCAGGTTCAGCAGAAGACTATGACTCATGCGTGGTGATACGCCGGCTCAACCAGGAATTCGAGCAGGGCTTTCTGCGCGTGCAGACGGTTTTCGGCCTGGTCCCAGGCGACCGAGCGAGGGTCGTCGAGTAAGTCGAGGCTGATTTCTTCGCCACGGTGAGCCGGGAGGCAGTGCATGAACAGGACGTCCGGCGCAGCCAGGTCGAGCAGGGCGCGGGTGACCTGGAACGGTGCGAACAGGGTCAGGCGCTTGGCGGTTTCTTCTTCCTGGCCCATGGAGGTCCAGACGTCGGTACTCACCAGGTGCGCACCGATCACCGCATCGCGCGGGTTGCGCACGATGGTGACGCGGTCACCCGCCTGCGCAAGGAAGCGCGCATCCGGCTCGTAGCCTTCGGGGCAAGCAATGCGCAGTTGGAAGTCGAACTGGATCGCCGCTTCTATATAGCTGTTGCACATGTTGTTGCCATCGCCGATCCAGGCCACGGTCTTGCCCTGGATCGCGCCGCGATGCTCAAGGAAGGTTTGCATGTCGGCCAGCAATTGGCAGGGATGCAGGTCATCGGACAGGCCATTGATCACCGGTACACGGGAGTTGGCGGCAAATTCAGTCAATGTGCTGTGGGCGAAGGTACGGATCATCACCGCATCGAGCATGCGCGACATGACGATGGCGCAGTCGCTGATCGGCTCACCCCGTCCCAGTTGGGTATCACGCGGCGACAGGAAGATCGCCTGGCCGCCCAGTTGGATCATGCCGGCTTCGAAGGACAAGCGGGTGCGCGTCGAGGACTTTTCGAAAATCATCCCGAGTACGCGGTTTTTCAAGGGCTCAAACAGTACGCCGCGGTTACGCAGGTCTTTAAGCTCAATGCCTCGACGGATCACGCTGACCAGCTCTTCGGGCGTGCAATCCATCAGGGAGAGAAAGTGCCTTGCGCTCATCATTAACTACCTTTTTGCAACAGACCGCAGATACTCAAAGCCTTGTTTATTGTGACAACGGGCGAGACCTGCGGCGAAAGCCGCACGGGGCGACGAAATAGGGGAAGGCGCGATATTGACATTAAATGTCGCGTCTTACCAATAGGGCTACGGTTTTATGGGTGTTCAAGAAGGGCGCGAAGGCGCTTTTGAAGACTGATTCCTCACAGCAGTGGGGCCTTTGTACACTGGCATTGCAGCCTTTTGCAATGCGCCAGGGCGGGCCCAGGCCAGGCTGTGTCGGTTTCAGAAGGGCATGCGCAGCTTGTAACATTTGCTCACGCTTGCCCCCATGGCTTGGCCTGATAGCCGTCGATTCACACGGCGAACGGTGCTGGCGGCGCTGGGGGGCTGGGTCCATAGTCTGGCCAAAGTCCTTATAAAGAGACTGGCCATGACCAAGACTCTCCACCACCGAGCCTGCCATCTGTGTGAAGCTATCTGCGGGCTGACCCTGGAAACTACCCTGGCCGACGACGGCCACCTGGCGATCACCTCGATCAAGGGTGACCCGCAGGACACGTTCAGCCGTGGGCATATCTGCCCCAAGGCCGTGGCGCTGCAAGATATCCAGAATGATCCCGACCGTCTGCGCCAACCGATGCTGAGGGTGGGCAGCGAGTGGCAGCCGATCTCGTGGGAGGAGGCATTCACACAGGTCGCCGAGCGGCTGGCCGGCATCCAGGCCCGGCATGGGCAGAACGCAGTGGCGGTGTATCAGGGCAACCCCAGCGTGCACAACTACGGGCTGATGACCCACAGCAACTACTTCCTCGGCTTGCTCAAGACGCGCAATCGGTTCTCGGCCACCTCGGTGGACCAGTTGCCCCACCATCTCACCAGCCACCTCATGTACGGCCACGGCCTGCTGTTGCCGATCCCGGATATCGACCACACCGACTTCATGCTGATCCTCGGCGGCAACCCATTGGCGTCCAACGGCAGCATCATGACCGTGCCGGATGTGGAGAAGCGCCTGAAAGCCATCCAGGCGCGTGGCGGCAAAGTGGTGGTGGTCGACCCACGGCGCAGCGAGACGGCAGCGATGGCTGACCAACACCTGTTCGTGCGCCCGGGAGGGGATGCAGCGCTGTTATTTGGAGTGCTCAACACGCTGTTCAGCGAAAACCTGGCCCGCGCCAGTCATTTGCCGGTTGAGGGGCTTGAGGAGGTGAGGCGCGCGATCGCCGGGTTCAGCGCCGACGCCATGAGCCGTCAATGTGCAGTGCCGGCCGAGCAGATTCGCCAGTTGGCGCGGGACTTTGCCGCCGCCGACAGGGCCGTGTGCTATGGGCGAATGGGCGTCTCTACCCAGGCCTTCGGCACGCTGTGCCATTGGCTGGTGCAACTGATCAACCTGGTGACCGGCAATCTGGACCGTGTCGGTGGTGCGCTGTGCACCACCCCGGCGGTGGACCTGGTGGCGTCCACCGCCGGCGGGCATTTCAATCGTTGGCAGAGTCGGGTTTCCGGGCGTCCGGAGTACGGTGGTGAGTTGCCCGTGTCGGCGTTGGCCGAAGAAATGCTGACCGAAGGCGAAGGGCAGATCCGTGCGCTGGTGACGGTGGCAGGCAATCCGGTACTGTCGACGCCCAACGGCCGCCAGCTGGAGCAAGCGCTGGATGGCCTTGAGTTCATGCTCAGCATCGACCTCTACATCAACGAAACCACGCGCTATGCCGACCTGATCCTGCCGTCCACCTCGGCGCTGGAGAACGACCACTACGACACCACCTTCAATATGTTCGCCGTGCGTAACGTCACCCGTTTCAATCGCGCGATCCTGCCCAAGCCTGAGGGCGCCTTGCATGATTGGGAGATCTTTGTCGGCCTGGCCAAGGCCTTTGCCACGCGGACCGGTGTGGCGCTCAAGCCGACGATGGAGCCCGCACAGATGATTGATTTCGGGTTGCGTGCCGGCGTGTACGGCGATGCCTCCAGCCACAAATTGTCGGTGGCGATGTTGCTCGATCATCCCCATGGCGTGGACTTGGGACCGCTCAAGCCCAATCTTGCGGCGCGCCTGAAAACCGCGAATGGCCATGTGCAGGCGGCGCCCGCCGTGATCCTGGCGGATCTGGCGCGCTTCGCGGCACAGCCGGTGCCCATGGCCGATGAGCTGCTGCTGATCGGTCGCCGGCACGTACGCAGCAATAATTCCTGGATGCATAATTATCACCGCCTGGTGAAAGGCAAGCCTCGCCACCAGTTGCTGATGCATCCCGACGACCTTGCCCGGCGCCAGTTGAGTGATGGTCAGCGGGTACGCGTCAGCTCGCGTATCGGCATGGTCGAAGTGGAGGTGCTAGCCAGCCTGGACATGATGCCCGGGGTGGTCAGCCTGCCCCACGGTTGGGGCCATGGCCGCCCCGGGGTACAGATGACCATCGCCAGCGGGCAGCCAGGGGCCAGTGCGAATGACTTGACCGATGAACGGCAGTTGGATGAGTTATCCGGGAACGCCGCGCTGAACGGGGTGCCCGTGCGGGTGGCGGCGGCTTAAGCTGCCTGAGCACCAGGCTGGAATTTTGCGTTACAATGCGTCACCGTGCCGACCTGTGAGTCGCGAAGTTCCTGCAGAGGTGTTCCATGGATATCATCGAAACGATCAAAGAGCAGATTGCCAACAACACCATTCTGCTTTACATGAAGGGCGCGCCAAACGCTCCTCAGTGCGGTTTCTCCGCGAAGGCTTCCCAGGCCATCATGGCGTGTGGCGAGAAATTCGCTTACGTGGATATCCTGCAAAACCCTGAGATCCGCGCCAACCTGCCGAAATACGCCAACTGGCCGACGTTCCCGCAACTGTGGGTAGCCGGTGAGCTGGTCGGCGGCAGTGACATCATCGTTGAGATGGCGGCTGATGGTTCGTTGCAAACGCTGATCAAAGATGCAGCGGCAAACGCAGCAGCCAAGACTGACGCTTGATGCTCTTGTAGAAAGTCCTGCAATAAAAAGCCCCGCTTCTCGTGAGAGAGCGGGGCTTTTTTGTACCTGCGTACGAAGGGCTTATTCGCCCATCTGCGATTGCAGGTAGTTTTCCAGGCTGACTTTGTCGATCAGGCCCAGTTGGGTTTCCAGCCAGTCGATATGCTCTTCCTGATCTTCCAGGATGTCTTCCAGCAGTTCGCGGCTGCCGAAGTCGCCCTTGCTTTCGCAATGTGCAATGGCAGCCTTGAGGTCGCTGTGGCTCTTGTGTTCGAACTTCAGGTCGCTGCTGATCATTTCCTTGCTGTGTTCGCCGATGTTCAGCTTGCCCAGATCCTGCACGTTCGGCAGGCCTTCCAGGAACAGGATGCGCTTGATCAGGGCGTCCGAATCCTTCATGGCCTTGATGGATTCCTTGTATTCACGCTTGCCCAGCTTTTCCAGGCCCCAATCGTCATACATGCGCGCATGCAGAAAGTACTGATTGATCGCGACCAGTTCATTGGCAAGGATTTTATTGAGTTGCTGGATGACTGAGATGTCGCCTTTCATGACTGGGGTCCTGCCCTGTAATTGCTGTGTATAGGGCGGAGTTTGAGCGGCCAATTACGGGGTGTCAAACCTAAGTTATTGAATAATAAATGAAAATTAATAGGAATAAGAATGTTTGTGTTCCGCGTCTTGGCGCTAACTAATTGAATTACGGGCATAAAAAAACCGGACACTAAGTCCGGTTCTTCAAAATATGCTGATTTAAGCGTGTGTAAATTCTGCTGAATAGGGGAGCGCGCCCTGGGCTGTCTGCAACTGCGTCAAGGTTTCCCGTACCACCTGCTTGGCCAGGCACGCACATTTTCCGCACTGGCTGGCAACGCCGGTGGTTTCGCGTACTTCCTTGTAGCTGCAGCAACCTTCGTAGATTGCTTCGCGGATTTGTCCGTCGGTGACGCCAGTGCAGAGGCAGACATACATAAGGGAGAACCGTCGCAGGTTTGAGGCTTAAGTGCGGTGGATCTTAATGTTAACGAGAATGATTGTCAAAGTAGAATCGTAGGGTCCGTTACTGGCACTGCGCCCGCACTGACGAACGGTTTTTTCAGTGTATGATGGTCGGTCTTCACGAAGCGTGACTGCGTCACGGGGCTGTCGTCGGAATGCGGCAGACTCACGACCGGTCCTTTTACTTCAATCGTCACCCCACATCAGGAGATACCCCATGAGCGTACTCGTCGGTAAACAAGCCCCGGATTTCGACGTACCTGCCGTCCTCGGCAACGGCGAAATCGTAGACAGCTTCAAACTGTCTGAAGCCATCAAAGGCAAATACGGCCTGGTGTTCTTCTACCCGCTGGACTTCACCTTCGTCTGCCCTTCGGAGCTGATCGCTCTGGACCACCGCATGGACGATTTCAAGGCGCGCAACGTTGAAGTGGTAGCTGTTTCCATCGACTCCCATTTCACCCACAACGCTTGGCGCAACACTGCCATCAATGATGGCGGTATCGGCAAAGTCAAATACACCATGGCTGCCGACATGAAGCACGAGATTGCCAAAGCCTACGACGTTGAGTCCGAAGGCGGCGTGGCTTTCCGTGGCGCATTCCTGATCGATGACAAGGGCGTCGTGCGCTCGCAGATCATCAACGACCTGCCGCTGGGCCGTAACATGGAAGAGCTGATCCGTCTGGTTGACGCTTTGCAATTCCACGAAGAGCACGGCGAAGTTTGCCCTGCCAACTGGAAAAAAGGCGACAAAGGCATGAACGCTTCGCCAGAAGGCGTTGCGGCTTACCTGACCGAGAACGCTGGCAAGCTGTAAGCCAGAATCGCGGTACAAAAAAACCGGCCTGAGAAGGCCGGTTTTTTTATGTGCGGGGTATGACTTCAGTCGTTGAAGTCTTCCCAGCCGCCCATGTCTTTCCAACGGTTGACGATGCCGCAGAACAGCTCGGCGGTCTTCTCGGTGTCGTAGCGTGCCGAGTGGGCCTCGCGACCGTCAAAGTCGATACCGGCTGCCTGGCACGCCTTGGCCAATACCGTCTGGCCGTAAGCCAGGCCGGCGAGCGTTGCCGTGTCGAAGCTGGAGAACGGATGGAACGGATTGCGCTTCATGTCCAGCCGCGCCACGGCGGCGTTCAGGAAGCCCAGGTCGAAGCTGCTGTTGTGCCCCACCAGGATTGCACGCTTGCAGCCATTGGCCTTCAGCGCCTTGCGTACGCCACGGAAGATATCGGTCAGTGCCGCTTCTTCACTTACAGCCATGCGCAGCGGGTGGTCCAGCTTGATGCCGGTAAATTCCAGGGCTGCCGCCTCGATGTTGGCGCCTTCGAACGGCTCGACACGGAAGAAGTGGGTGTGCTCCGGGTACACGAAACCCTGTTCATCCATGCCGATGGTGGTGGCGGCAATTTCCAGCAGCGCGTCGGTGGCGCAATTGAAACCACCGGTTTCTACGTCGATGACAACCGGCAGATAGCCGCGAAACCGCTCGGCCATCGGGTGACGGGAGCCGCCGCCACTGTGCTCGTGTTCGTCGTCGAAATGGTCTTCACTCACGTGTTTTCCTCCAGCAGGCGCCAGCGCAGTGTTTCACCGGCGCGCAGCGGGATGACAGTCAGCTCGCCGAACGGCAGGCTGGCAGGGGCGGTCCAGTCTTCACGGACCAGGGTAATACGGTCGGTATTCGCCGGCAGGCCGTAGAAACGCGGGCCATTGAGGCTGGCGAAGCCTTCGAGCTTGTCCAGGGCATTACGCTGTTCGAACGCTTCGGCATACAACTCGATCGCCGCATAAGCGGTATAGCAGCCGGCACAACCGCACGCGGCTTCCTTGGCGTGCTGGGCGTGGGGGGCGGAGTCGGTGCCGAGGAAGAACTTCGGGTTGCCGCTGGTCGCCGCATCCAGCAAGGCCACCTGGTGGGTGTTGCGCTTGAGGATCGGCAGGCAATAGAAGTGCGGCCGAATCCCGCCTACCAGCATGTGGTTGCGGTTGTAGAGCAGGTGGTGGGCGGTGATGGTAGCGCCGACGTTGGCCGAAGCCTCGGTGACGAACTGCACGGCGTCGGCTGTGGTGATGTGTTCGAACACGACCTTGAGGGTCGGGAACAGCTCGACCACCCGGCGCATATGCTCGTCGATGAAAATCTTTTCACGATCGAATACGTCGACATCGCCACGGGTGACTTCACCGTGGATCAGCAACGGCATGCCGACTTCGGCCATGGCTTCGATGGCCGGCAGGATCTTGTCGATACTGGTCACGCCGGAATCGGAATTGGTGGTCGCGCCCGCCGGATACAACTTGGCGGCATGCACGAAACCGCTGGCTTTGGCCTGGCGGATCTCGTCAGGTTGGGTGCGGTCGGTCAGGTAGAGCACCATCAGCGGTTCGAAGCGGCTGCCGGCCGGCCGTGCAGCGAGGATACGCTGGCGATAGGCATCGGCTTCGGCGGCATTACGGACCGGCGGTACCAGGTTAGGCATGATGATGGCGCGGCCGAACGTGCGCGCTACATCGGCCACAGTTTGGGGTAACGCAGCACCATCGCGAAGATGAATATGCCAGTCGTCGGGACGCAGCAGGGTCAGGCGGTCGGACATTGGGGATTCCAGGCGGGTCAATCTGGTGGGAATGCTACCGGAAAAGACTCTTGCAGGCACTCGCTATCAAGTTTTGCAGGATGCGACCGATATCCCCGGGTATGCCTTAACGATGTATGACGCTTTGAAGTGTTGTAGAAACCAGTGGAGCCTCCCGTGCGCCAGCATTATCTAGCCCTGCTCAGTGCGTTCGCCAGCCTGCCTGTGATGGCCCTCACGTTCCAGACACGCCTGGAGAATATTGAGTGGAAGGTGGAGGGCGATCAGTTCGAGTGCCGTCTGACCCAGCCGATCACCGATTTCGGCTCTGGTGAGTTCGTGCGCCGGGCCGGCGAGCAGGCGACGTTTCGTCTGAAAGTCTTTAACGGGTCGCTGGGTGCCGGTTCAGCCACCTTGTTGGCCGCCGCTGCTCCCTGGCAACCCGGCCGCGGTGACATCAACCTGGGTGCCGTGCGGGTCGGCAGCGGCGACGTTTTGTTCAATAGCTCCCAGGCCCAAGCCGGTCGTCTGTTCAGTGGTTTACTGGAAGGGCGTAGCCCAACCGTGCGGCATTACGCGCGTGAAGGCGGCTATTCGGAAATTCGCCTGCTGCCGGTGAAGTTCAGCAAGGCCTACAACGATTATCAGTTGTGCACCGCAAAGTTGCTGCCGATGAATTACGATCAGGTCAAGCAGACCGAGGTCGGGTTCCCTGGCGGCGGTATCGAGCTGGATGCGGCGGCCAAGAAAAAGCTGTCGGTGATTGTTGCGTTCATGAAAGCCGATCCCACGGTCAATCATATCGAGTTGAACGGCCATTCCGATAACAGCGGTAATCGCCTGACCAACCGCGATGTGTCGCGGCGTCGTGCGCTGGCGGTGATGGACTACTTCAAGGCCAACGGTATTCCAGAATCGCAAATCACCCTGCGTTTCCACGGCGAAAGCTACCCACTGGCGCCCAACACCAATGCGGCCAACCGTGCGCGCAACCGTCGCGTGAATATCCAGCTTGAACGGGTCGCGGCGCCCGAGAAACCGGCGCCTGCGACCGCAGCCCCAAGCAACCCCGCGCATATTTCATAAAGCGCGCTCATAAGGTGCGACCATCGGTCGCCCGCTCGACATAATCTGTCGCTTTATCTTCATTTGCTGTCGCGCCTCTGTAAATTCACGGTTTTGGTCGGTAGAATCGACGCCTTTCCGTACAACCCCGTGGAGTGATGGCATGGCCGACGTAAACAAGGTCGTTCTCGCGTATTCCGGCGGCCTGGACACTTCGGTGATCCTCAAGTGGCTGCAGGATACTTATAACTGTGAAGTGGTGACCTTCACCGCTGACCTGGGTCAGGGCGAAGAGGTCGAACCTGCACGTGCCAAGGCGCAAGCCATGGGCGTGAAAGAGATCTACATTGACGACCTGCGCGAAGAATTCGTCCGCGATTTCGTCTTCCCGATGTTTCGCGCCAACACCGTCTACGAAGGCGAGTACCTGCTGGGTACTTCGATCGCGCGTCCGCTCATCGCCAAGCGTCTGATCGAAATCGCCAATGAAACCGGCGCCGACGCCATTTCCCATGGCGCCACCGGCAAGGGCAACGACCAGGTCCGTTTTGAACTGGGCGCCTATGCGCTCAAGCCCGGCGTAAAAGTGATTGCACCTTGGCGCGAATGGGACCTGCTGTCCCGTGAAAAGCTGATGGATTACGCTGAAAAGCACGCAATCCCGATCGAGCGTCACGGCAAGAAGAAATCCCCGTACTCGATGGACGCCAACCTGCTGCACATCTCCTACGAAGGCGGCGTGTTGGAAGACACCTGGACCGAGCACGAGGAAGACATGTGGCGTTGGACCGTCTCCCCGGAGAACGCACCCGACAAACCGCAGTACCTGGAACTGACTTACCGCAACGGCGACATCGTCGCGCTGGACGGCGTCGAAATGACCCCGGCCACCGTACTGGCGACCCTGAACCGTATCGGCGGTGAGCACGGTATCGGTCGTCTCGACATCGTTGAGAACCGTTACGTGGGCATGAAGTCCCGCGGCTGCTACGAAACCCCAGGCGGCACCATCATGCTGCGCGCTCACCGTGCCATCGAGTCCATCACCCTGGACCGTGAAGTGGCACACCTCAAAGATGAGTTGATGCCCAAGTACGCCAGCCTGATCTACACCGGCTATTGGTGGAGCCCTGAGCGTCTGATGCTGCAACAGATGATCGACGCTTCCCAGGTCCACGTGAACGGCGTTGTGCGCCTGAAGCTGTACAAGGGCAATGTGATCGTCACCGGTCGCAAGTCCGATGAGTCGTTGTTCGACGCGAACATCGCCACTTTCGAAGAAGATGGCGGCGCCTACAACCAGGCGGACGCGGCAGGCTTTATCAAGTTGAACGCATTGCGCATGCGCATCGCGGCCAACAAAGGTCGCTCGTTGTTCTGAGTGATTCGCCCGCAGTGAAAATGGCCCCTTGCTCAAGGGGCCATTTTTTTTGCCTGTTATTTTTAACCGGAGTGAAGTGTTTAAAGTTATAAACGCCTGTTGATAGTTTTGTAGTTGGCGCATTTTATTTTGTTTGATTTGCTCCAGGGATAATTGAATTTTGTAGGGGGAATGAATTTTTTACACCTGAACAGGAACTAGCCTTACAGGAAATTCACTCACAAAAGTACAGCGAAGCCATTTGGCGCTGAAACGTCTGTAGGAATTTTGGGTGTAAGAAAATATGTTAAGTGGAACTAAAGCAGTCGATTTTTTTATGCCGGCTTTCCCGTGTACAGGCAAGAGGCAAGGGGCATTTGCTGAAAGGTGTGTGCGCCACGTTTACCGCATGCCCCATACCCGCTGGAGATTTCACTCAAAATATGTAAAAGCCCGGAAAGGTCTGAAAGGTCTTATAAAACTCGACACATCCGAGTTGTTGGTTTTTTGTAGGTTAATTCTTATATCGTTGTGGGTTGGGTCTCTGCTTGCTGTTGCTCGGGGGGTAACGCTATGCCAACTATGAAACGACTAGGCTATTGTGCTTGCTCTAAATAATTCGAACAGCGAAATTGGACTTTCTCATGAATAAAGTGCTGATCGTGGATGATCATCCCGTCATTCGTCTTGCTGTGCGCATGCTGATGGAACGTCATGGTTATGAGGTCGTTGCCGAGACTGATAACGGTGTCGATGCCTTGCAACTTGCACGGGAACATACGCCGGACATTGTCATACTGGACATCGGAATTCCCAAGCTCGATGGGCTGGAAGTCATTTGCCGGCTTGCTTCAACCAAACAACCTGCACCGTTCAAGGTGTTGGTACTGACATCCCAGGCCCCGGGGCATTTTTCCATGCGCTGCATGCAGGCCGGGGCGGCCGGTTATGTGTGCAAGCAGCAGGACCTGACCGAGTTGTTGAGTGCCATCAAGGCGGTGCTTTCCGGCTACAGCTATTTTCCGAACCAGGCGCTTAATTCGGTGCGCTCCACCATGGGCAACGCCAGTGAAGCTGACATGGTCGAGCGCTTGTCGGGGCGAGAGATGATGGTGCTGCAGCAACTGGCCCGGGGCAAGACCAACAAGGAGATTGCCGACGGTATGTTCCTCAGCAACAAGACCGTCAGCACCTATAAGACCCGTTTGCTACTCAAGCTCAATGCCCGCTCCCTCGTCGACCTGATTGAACTGGCCCAGCGCAACGGGTTGGTATGAGTTAAGACATTCCACCGCTCCGGCATTCGTATACCGGCAAAAAAGCCTCCGTCAGGGAGGCTTCCGGTCGTTCACGAGTCGATCAGAGATCGAAGTCGTAATCGGCCAGCTGTTTTTGCAAGCGTCGCTCTTCCAGAAGATTGTCGATAGTGCGGCGTTTGCTCAAATTGGTCTTGGCCACCTCTACAACAGGGGCATCTCCTTCGTCATCCGCCTCTGCAATGAGGTCGTCTTCTACATCCAGTTGTTCTTTGCCAGTGCTCATAAGGTTAACTCCAGGCTAAGACTGCCGTTGGCGCTCCTTATAACGATAATCCATGATCGGGTAAAAAAGATTTTTTCAATCGATTGATTGCAAAAACTAATGATCACTCAATCGTCGGACGTCTTGTCCTTGTATTCGCACAGGTCTTCGATGCGGCAGCTCCCGCAGCGCGGTTTGCGGGCTTGGCAGACATATCGCCCGTGCAGGATCAGCCAGTGGTGGGAATCGAGCAAATACGGCTTGGGCACGAACTTCATCAATTGTTTTTCCACCTCCACCACGTTTTTGCCGCGAGCAATCCCGGTACGGTTGCTGACGCGGAAGATATGCGTGTCCACCGCCATGGTCAGTTGCCGGAATGCCGTATTGAGTACGACGTTAGCGGTTTTTCGGCCCACACCGGGGAGCGCTTCCAGCGCTTCACGGGTCTGCGGCACTTCACTGCCATGCAGTTCAATCAGCAGGCGGCAGGTCTCGATGACATTCTTGGCCTTGCTGTTGTACAAGCCGATGGTCTTGATGTATTCCGACAAGCCGTCCACCCCCAAGGCGTAAATGGCCTCCGGTGTATTGGCCACCGGATACAGTTTGGCCGTGGCCTTGTTGACGCCAACGTCTGTGGACTGAGCCGAAAGGATCACCGCAATCAACAACTCGAACGGCGACGAGTAGGCCAGCTCGGTTTTGGGTTCGGGATTGTCTTCGTGAAACCTGCGGAAAATTTCCAGGCGTTTGGCAGCGTTCATGGGGCGGGCGTTTCCTTGCAAGCGGGCAGCATAGTGTTCAAAGGTGGGGGGCCGGGTCTTGCAGGATAAACCATCATCCGCACACCCGGCAGCGTCTGTCGCGGCTTACGCGCCGGTACGCGCGTTCACTTGGCGCTGCGCCTCGTCCAGCCTGTGCTGTGCGGCCTCCAGCTCAGCCACGCCGCAGCCAGGTTGGCGTTGTAACTTGCTGACCTCGGCCCGGGCATAGGCCAAGGCGGTTTTCAACTGGCGCAGTTCGGCGTCGATGGGGCGTTTTTCTACGCGCTGCAAGTCGGGCCTGGGTTGCTCGCTGTCATTCTCAGCGTCATGCAAGGCTTGCTCGGCGCTGACCAGCGCTGCGCTCAAGGTTGCCAATTGCTGTTGGTCAGCGTTCAGGTCCTGGGCTTTTTTCAGTTCGGCGCGACGCATTGCCAGTTGGATTTTTGCGCGCTTGAGCGCTGGGTCTTTTTGACTCGGCAGCGCTGTCGGGCTGGGGACCTCCAGGGCCGCGAGGGCCTGCTCCGCCGCTTCGAACTGCTGTTGCAGCACGATCAGTTGCGACTGCTGCTCAAAGGTCGGTGGGTGACCAAACGCCTTCAGGGATTTGTGCAACTGAGCGCGACTCATTGCGACCGTGATTTTGGCTTTTTTGACCGCCGCGTCCTGGGCGGAATCGGTCGGCATGGGCATAACCGGCGCCGAGCGCTTGGCCCGTGCCAGGCGTTCGTCGAGCTTGCGCGCTTCTTCGCGTTGCAGGCGGGCATTGCGCTGCTCGAAGCGCCGTCGTGCCCGGTCGCGCTTGATGCCGCGTTCATGGTGCTGGTGGTCATTAGCTGCAAGGCCACCCACAATCGGCAACACAGAGGTCGCTGGGCGCATCTCAATGCAATCGACCGGGCAGGGCGCGACACAAAGGTCGCAACCTGTGCACTCATCGATGATAACGGTATGCATCAACTTGGCGGCTCCGACAATCGCGTCCACCGGGCAGGCCTGGATGCACTTGGTGCAACCGATGCATTCGGCTTCTCGGATGTAGGCGACTTGGGCCGGGGCTTCTCCTCGGCTGGTATCCAGCGCCAGAATCGGCACTTTCAGCAATTGCGCCAAGCCGGCGATGGTTTCCTCCCCGCCGGGAGGGCACTTGTTGATCGCCTCACCAAGGGCGATACCCTCAGCATAAGGCTTGCAGCCCGGATGCCCGCACTTGCCGCATTGGGTCTGCGGCAGCAGCGCGTCGATACGTTGAATCAGGTTCGTGACCATTGGCATGCCAGTTGAACAAACAGGGCTTGTAGTGAGCGGGCTTGCCCCGCGCTGGGTGGCGAAGCCGCCCCAAATCCAGGCGCCTTGGTGTTTCTGAAACTACTGCGGCGTCCTTATTGGGGCGGCTGCGCCACCCAGCGCGGGGCAAGCCCGCTCACTACAACAGCCGTTACTTGATGCGTTGGCCCGGCTTTGCGCCGCTGTCCGGGCTGAGCAGGTAGATTTCTTCGCCGCCAGGGCCTGCCGCCATCACCATGCCTTCGGAAATGCCGAACTTCATCTTCCGTGGCTTGAGGTTGGCGATCATCATCGTCAGGCGCCCGTCGAGTTTGGACGGGTCCGGATACGCGCTCTTGATCCCGGAGAATACATTGCGTCGCTCGTCACCAATGTCCAAGGTCAGGCGCAGCAGCTTGTCGGCACCCTCTACCGCTTCGGCCTTGACGATCAATGCAACACGCAGGTCCACGGCCGCAAAGGCGTCAAACTCGATTTGCGGAGAAATCGGGTCCTTGGCCAGCTCGCCGTTGCCGGTCGTAGCGGACTCGCCGGTGTCGGTCTGGCTGGCAGTCAGGTCTTCTTTCGAAGCGTCGGTCATGGCCTGGACTTTGGCCGGGTCGATGCGGGTCATCAGTGGCTTGAACTCATTCAACTGATGGTTGCCGAGCAAGGTGGCGTGATCGTTCCAGGTCAACGGCGCGACGTTCAGGAACGCTTCGGCGTCGGCGGCCAGCAGTGGCAGTACCGGCTTGAGGAAGATCACCAACTGGCGGAACAGGTTGACGCCCGTGGCGCAGATCGCCTGCACTTCAGCCTGCTTGCCTTCCTGCTTGTTCAGCGACCACGGTGCCTTGTCGGCGATCCAGGCGTTGGCTCGGTCGGCCAGGCCCATGATTTCGCGCATGGCGCGGGCAAAGTCGCGGGCTTCATAGGCGTCGGCGATGCTTGGCGCAGCGGCCGTGAAGGCTTCGGTCAGCTCCGGCGCGGCGTTTTCGGCGACCAGCAGGCCGGCGTTGCCCTTGTGGATAAAACCGGCGCAACGGCTGGCGATGTTGACCACCTTGCCGACCAGGTCCGAGTTGACCTTCTGTACGAAGTCTTCCAGGTTCAGGTCCAGGTCGTCGACGCCACGGCCCAGCTTGGAGGCGTAGTAATAACGCAGGTATTCCGGCGACAGATGGTCCAGGTACGTGCGCGCCTTGATGAAGGTGCCACGGGACTTGGACATCTTCTGGCCGTTGACCGTCAGGTAGCCGTGTACGGCAATGCCGGTCGGCTTGCGGTAGCCCGAACCTTCAAGCATCGCCGGCCAGAACAGTGCGTGGAAGTTGACGATGTCCTTGCCGATGAAGTGATACAGCTCGGCGGTGGAGTCCTTGCCCCAGAACGCGTCGAAGTCCAGCGCCGGGGTGCGGTCGCACAGGTTCTTGAAGCTGGCCATGTAGCCGATCGGCGCATCCAGCCATACATAGAAGTACTTGCCAGGTTCGCCCGGGATCTCGAAACCGAAGTACGGCGCATCGCGGGAGATGTCCCACTGTTGCAGGCCGCTGTCGAGCCACTCGGACAGTTTGTTGGCCACGGCGTCCTGCAGGGTGCCGCTGCGGGTCCAGGCTTGCAGCATCTGCTGGAAATCCGGGAGCTTGAAGAAGAAGTGCTGGGAGTCCTTCAGTACCGGGGTGGCGCCGGAGATGGCCGACTTCGGATCTTTCAGGTCGGTGGGTGCGTAGGTGGCACCGCATTTCTCACAGTTGTCGCCGTATTGGTCTTCGGAGCCGCATTTAGGGCAGGTGCCCTTGATGAAGCGGTCGGCCAGGAACATTTTCTTTTCCGGGTCGAAATACTGGGTGACCGAACGCTGGTCGATGTGCCCGGCATCCTTAAGCCGCAGGTAGATCTGGCTCGACAGCTCGCGGTTTTCTTCGGAGTGGGTCGAGTGGAAGTTGTCGAAATCCACCAGGAACTCGGCAAAGTCGGCGCTGTGTTCAGCCTGCACATTGGCGATCAGTTGTTCTGGCGTGATCCCTTCTTTTTCGGCGCGCAACATGATGGCCGAACCGTGGGCGTCGTCCGCGCAGACATAGATGCATTGATTGCCGCGATGCTTCTGGAAGCGCACCCACATATCGGTCTGGATGTACTCAAGCATATGGCCAAGATGGATGGAACCATTGGCATAGGGCAGGGCGCTGGTGACGAGGATCTTGCGTGGCTCGGACATGGGGCTCGGCTACTTGATGAAACGGAGGTCGGCCACTATAAAGCGCCGGGAAATATATTTCACCCCGTGGCGTTGTTTCAAAATCATCCCGGCGTTCGAAACGCATGCCGTTGGGCGACGGGAACGGTTAGGATAGCCGCCTGTTTCAGTCAGTCTTTTTCGGGAGTAGCCCATGAGCGCCGTCAATCGCGCAGCGGTGGAAGCCGTTCTTCGCCAGTACACCGACCCCTATTTGAACCAGGACCCGGTCAGTGCCGGTTGTGTGCGGGCCATCGAGGTTCAGGGCGACCAGGTGTCGGTCCAGCTGGAGTTGGGCTATGCCGCCGGCCTGTTCAAAAGCGGCTGGGCGCAGATGTTGCAAATGGCCATCGAGGGCCTCGACGGCGTCGGTTCCGCCAACGTCGACATCCAGTGCGTGATTGCCCCGCACAAGGCCCAGGCACAAATTCCGGGGCTGGCCAACGTCAAGAACGTGGTGGCGGTGGCCTCCGGCAAGGGCGGCGTGGGTAAATCGACCACGGCGGCCAACCTGGCCCTGGCCCTGGCCCGCGAAGGCGCGCGGGTGGGCATTCTCGATGCGGATATCTACGGCCCGAGCCAGGGTGTGATGTTCGGTATCGCCGAAGGTACGCGCCCCAAAGTGAAGGACCAGAAGTGGTTTGTGCCTATCGAGTCCTTGGGCGTGGAAGTGATGTCCATGGCTTTTCTCACCGATGACAACACGCCGATGGTCTGGCGCGGGCCGATGGTGTCCGGTGCGCTGCTGCAATTGGTCACCCAGACCGCCTGGGGCGACCTGGATTACCTGGTGATCGACATGCCGCCGGGTACCGGTGACATCCAGCTGACTCTGGCGCAGAAGGTCCCGGTGGCCGGCTCGGTGATCGTGACCACGCCCCAGGACCTGGCGCTGCTCGACGCGAAGAAAGGTGTGGAGATGTTCCGCAAGGTCAACATCCCGGTACTCGGTGTCGTGGAAAACATGGCGGTGCACATCTGTTCCAACTGCGGGCATGCCGAGCACCTGTTTGGTGAAGGCGGAGGCGAGAAGCTGGCGACCCAGTACGGCGTCGAATTGCTGGCCTCGTTGCCCCTGTCGATGCTGATTCGTGAGCAAGCCGATGGTGGCAAGCCTACCGTGATGGCTGAGCCGGACAGCCAGATCGCCATGATCTATCAAGAGCTGGCGCGCCATGTGGGCGCAAGGATTGTCTTGCAGGAGGCCGCCGCGCCAGCAATGCCGACGATTACCGTCAGCGAAGACTGAGCAGGTTGCAGGGAAAGAAGCCTCGACACTGTCGGGGCTTTTTCTTGCCTGCAAGATAGTCAATGAGGCGCGCTCGCGCTTTTACGCAATTGCGGGTGTAAGCATTCGCTTACTTTTTCGTAAGTGTTTGGTTTTTTTGCCCTGCACGGGCGCCTCGAATCGTCGAGAGATTTTTCTAATTGTTTGAAATATAAGAATTATTTATCGAGTTTTGGTGGTGGTCGTTGGCGCAGTGGCTGGACGCATCCCGTTGAACTTCCTTTGGAACTCTCTAACATCAGCCCCGTGTCCACGGATTGACACGGCCATCAAGGAACGATGGTTTGAAGGAACGTCGCAGGATGCGATTCATCAGGATGATGAAAAGGAATACAGGGACTAGGGAAAAAAATGTGGGCGGGTCAAACCGCCCCTTTTTTTTGCCTGTAGAAAAGCAACGGCTCACCCAGAAACGCAAAAAGGCCCGCAAGGGGCCTTTTTGGGGGGGGCGACGACGCTATCAGCGTTCGAGGTCTGCAATCTTGCCTTTTTTACCATCCCACTCCGCTGCATCCGGCATCGGGTCTTTGCGTTCGGTGATGTTCGGCCAGATTTCCGCCAGCTCGACGTTCAGCTGAATGAATTCCTGCATCTCTGCCGGGACTTCGTCCTCGGAGAAAATCGCGACGGCCGGGCATTCCGGTTCACACAGGGCGCAGTCGATGCACTCATCCGGGTGGATGACCAGGAAGTTCGGGCCTTCGTAAAAGCAGTCCACCGGACACACTTCTACGCAGTCGGTGTACTTGCACTTGATGCAGTTGTCGGTGACGACGAAGGTCATTTCTAATTTTCTCCTCAGGCGGCGGCAGCGAAACCCTTTGTGGCAGGGCTCGCGAGGTTCGGGAGCGATAGTCTGCAGGCCAGGCTAAGAGCCTGCAGCATCCCAAACCGCGCGAGAGTCTACCAGCTTGCAAGCGTCTGCGTTATATCCGAGTCTTCAGTGCATATAACATTTCGAGCGCTTTTCGCGGCGTCAAGTCGTCCACATCAAGTTTAGCCAACTCATCCAGCACCGGATGAGGCAGGCTGGCGAACATATCGCTCTGATGCGGCGCACTGGGCTTGCGGGGCGCCTTGGCCGGGTTTGCTACCATGGTTTCGTGGGGCAGGGCCGTGGTTTCAAGGCGGCTGAGGTGTTCACGGGCGCGGGTGATCACATCGTTGGGCACGCCAGCCAACTGGGCCACAGCCAGGCCGTAACTCTGGCTCGCCGGGCCTGGCAGCACGTGGTGCAGGAACACGATGCGCTCGTTGTGCTCAGTGG
Organism: Pseudomonas sp. ICBG1301; assembly: GCF_016918385.1. NCBI lineage: Bacteria > Pseudomonadati > Pseudomonadota > Gammaproteobacteria > Pseudomonadales > Pseudomonadaceae > Pseudomonas > Pseudomonas sp. ICBG1301. The sequence continues at coordinate 189,112 of NZ_JAEKGB010000005.1, read as the reverse complement.
CGTTGAGGTGCACGTTGGCGACCAGCGGCTCGCTTTCCGGCAATACGGTCAGTTCGAAGTAGTGGGTGGCGAACAGCGTATAGGCACGCAGATGCGCCAGGCGTTCAGCCGCCGCCCACGCCAGGGACAGGCCGTCGAAAGTGCTGGTGCCGCGACCGACTTCGTCCATCAGCACCAGGCTGCGCTCGGTGGCGTTGTGCAGAATATTGGCGGTTTCGCTCATTTCTACCATAAAGGTCGAGCGGCCACCGGCCAGGTCGTCGCTGGAACCGATCCGCGTGAAAATGCGGTCCACCAGCGACAGCTCGCAGCTGGCAGCCGGTACAAAACTGCCGATGTGCGCCAGCAACACAATCAATGCGGTCTGGCGCATGTAGGTGGATTTACCGCCCATGTTCGGACCGGTGATCACCAGCATGCGGGTATCGTCGTCCAGCGACAAATCATTGGCCACGAACGGGGTGGTCAACACTTGTTCCACCACCGGGTGACGCCCCTGGACGATCCGCATGCACGGCTCGCTGACGAAGCGCGGGCAGTTCAGGTCAAGGTTCAGTGCGCGTTCGGCCAGGTTGCTCAACACATCCAGTTCGGCCAGGGCGGCGGCGGTGTCTTGCAGCGGTGCCAGACGGCTGATCAGGTCTTCGAGCAAGGCTTCATAGAGCATCTTTTCCCGAGCCAGGGCACGGCTTTTGGCCGACAGGGCCTTGTCTTCAAACTCTTTGAGCTCCGGCGTGATAAAGCGCTCGGCACCCTTGAGGGTCTGGCGCCGCTGATAGTCGATCGGGGCCGACTCGGCCTGCTTGCTCGGCAGCTCGATAAAGTAGCCGTGCACGCGGTTGTAGCCGACCTTCAGGTTGGCCAGGCCCGTACGGGCTTTTTCACGGGCTTCCAGATCAATCAGGAACTGCCCGGCGTTCTCGCTCAGCGACTGCAGCTCGTCCAGCTCGGTGTCGTAACCGGTTTTGAGCACGCCGCCGTCACGGATGATCGCCGGCGGATTATCGATAATGGCTTTTTCCAGCAGGGCCGCGAGGTCCGGGTAAGTGCCTGCGGTGACGGCAAGTTGTTGCAGGTGCGGCGTGTCCAGTTCGGTCATCGCCACTTGCAGTTGCGGCAACGCGCCGAGGGCATCGCGCAGGCGCGCGAGGTCACGGGGCCGTGCGTTGCGCAGGCCGATCCGCGCGAGGATGCGCTCGATATCGCCGATTTCCTTCAGTTGCGGCTGCAGCTTTTCAAAGCGATAGCCATCCAGCAGGCAAGTAATGGAGGACTGACGGGCTTGCAGCACGCCGAGGTCGCGCAGCGGACGGTTCAACCAGCGCGTCAGCAAACGGCTGCCCATCGCGGTCTGGCAACGGTCCACGACCGATTGCAACGTGTTGTCGCGCCCACCGGCCAGGTTGGTATCCAGCTCCAGGTTGCGACGGCTGGCGCCATCCAGCACCACGGTGTCGTCCAGGCGCTCATGACGCAGGCTGCGCAAATGGGGCAGGGCGGTGCGCTGGGTTTCCTTGGCATAGCTGAGCAAGCAACCGGCGGCGCCGATGGCCAGGGTCAGGGTCTCGCAGCCGAATCCTTTGAGGTCTTGCACCGAGAACTGCTGGCACAGACTTTTCAGCGCCGAATCGCGTTCGAAATCCCACGGCGCACGACGTTTGGTCCCACGGCGTTTTTCTGCGGGCAAATCCTTCGGCCAATCATCCGGGATCAACAGCTCCACCGGATTGATGCGCTCCAACTCCGCCAGCAGGTTTTCCCAACCCTTGATCTCCTGCACGCTGAAGTTGCCGCTGGTGATATCCAATACGGAAAGACCGAACAAGCGCTCATCGCCCAGCACCGCCGCGATCAGGTTGTCGCGCCGTTCATCCAGCAACGCCTCGTCACTCACCGTTCCCGGCGTGATGATCCGCACCACTTGGCGCTCGACAGGGCCTTTGCTGGTCGCCGGATCGCCGATCTGCTCACAGATCACCACCGATTCGCCCAGCTTCACCAATTTGACCAGGTAACCTTCCAACGAATGGTAAGGAATCCCACACATCGGAATCGACTGCCCCGCCGACTGCCCGCGTGCGGTCAGGGTGATGTCCAGCAGCTTGGCGGCCTTCTTTGCGTCTTCATAGAAGATCTCGTAGAAGTCGCCCATGCGATAGAACATCAACTGATCAGGGTGCTGGTTCTTCAGGCGCCAGTACTGCTGCATCATCGGGGTGTGGCTTGATAGCTCGGTCATACGCGGGTTTCAGCTCTTCCTGTCTAATAGACAAATCAAATCTGTCTAATACTACAGGGAATTTTGCTTGAGTTGGGAGCGGGGCCCTGTGTGCAGATAGTGTTCAGTGCTGATCAATTGCGTAGAATTTTTGAAGGTCTTTGTAATTTTTATTTTCAGTTTCTCCTATTGAATCGCATCAGTGCTTGCCTTACCCTGCTTTGGTGTATCGCCACGGGCGGCTGTAGCGGCAACTCGACAACGGAATCTATCGGCCAGAAGCAGTCATTAGTTGTCGCCTATGTCCGGTGGCATGACAGTGCCACCAGACATGCCAGACATAGTTGTCCCACAACATCCTCGCACCAAGCTTAGCGCTTTGTACTGACAACCATAGCGCTCAACGCCTCTTTCATTTCTGATTCGTTGAATTCAGGCTTGCACGTAAACCCAGGCACTTGCTCCAGACTTCAGTACGACCCCTACCCGCCGATAGTCGGCCACCTCATATTTATCGGCCGCGAACAGCTCCTGCTCCGAAATTTCAAAAACAGTGCCGGCGATTTCATCCGATAGATCCCTGCTCTCTTGCACTATGGGATGGTGGGTTTTCCCGCTCGCGGCCAGCACTGCCGGATCGGTAATATCGACCCAGCTCTGTTTGTACCCCGGCAGGCTATCAACTCGCCCTTTCAACTCGCGCCCGAAGGTGGCCAACTGGACTGCTTGATCTTGCAGGGTGCCATATGAGAACAGCAGCACCGTTTGCTCGGTTACATGGGGCATTGGAACTCCTAAGTTGTTCAGATCAGCAAGTCTTCATAAAACGCGCCAAATGGACGCTCGGGATGGGCCAGCTGAATTTCCAGAATCCACAGGCCGGTGTTCGGATATTGATCCAGATCCCCGAGGTCGCCGCCCCGATAAATTGCGTGTGGAAAATCGCTGACCCTGTGACCCCTGATGTCGAGGTTGAGCGTCCAGCCCATGACCTGCGCTTGAGCGGCCGCAAAGTCGTAAAGCGCCACACCCGACACCCGCTCACTGCGCCAGTAGCTTTCGACCCGATTGAACAGTTCCTTGACCGCCGCGGCACAGGCGATCATTTCCGGATCGGAACCCGTGGTGAACGTCGCGCCGGCATCACCTTCATGTCCCTGCCACACCACACCCATGTCGATGAAGAAAATGTCTTCGGCCCCCAGCTCGGGGTCGCCATCCGAACGCTGCTTGAAGGTTTTGAGCGTGTTACCGCCGAAACGGATTAGCAGCGGATGCCAAATCCGATCCATACCCAGGTCCGCTAGGATCTCTTTGCCTCGCAACTGCGCCTCGGATTCGCGCATACCGGGCGTGATGACACGTGCGATCTGATAGATGGCCTTCCAGGTCATCTGCTGTGCGTGACGCATTGATTCAAGTGCATAGCGCTCACCAACAGCTTCTTTGCTGCTCAAGACCGTACTCATCATTCATTCCCTTGGTAGGAAAGCGCAGGTTAAGCGCTATATATTTTTGTATATCGCGATACTCAATATCAAAGATAAAGCCATGACCCAAGCGCCTCAACCTTATGACAATTGCTAGCAACGAGACCAGTGATCAATACAGCGCGCTGTATCGCTCACGAGCGGCCGTTTAGGCTCGAATTCGGGCAACCGCGACTGTCCTCTTTTGGCTAATTTCTGCCGTTCGTGATGGGCAGCAACCGGCCAAAAGCGGCCGCTCGTGGGCAGCTTTTATGACACCATAGTGCGATAACGCTCCACCTTTATACTCAACCAGAATGGCTCCGAAGAAGAATTGGCGTTAGCATTCTGTTCACTCGGCTAAACAGCCTGTTTTTCAGATCAGGGTCGCATCGTGGAAAAGCTAAAACGCCTCCAAAGTGGAATCGAAGGGCTCGACGCTCTGCTCAAGGGCGGGCTGGTAGCAGGCGCTTCATACATAATCCAAGGGCGCCCTGGGTCTGGAAAAACGATCCTCGCCAACCAGCTTGGTTTTCATCATGCAAATAGCGGGGGGCGGGTTCTGGTCGCCACACTGCTGGCTGAATCGCATGATCGCCTTTTTCAGTTTCTTTCAACTCTAAGCTTTTTCGACTCTTCCAAAGTCGGGGCTGAAATCCAGTTCGTTAGCGCGTTTGACACCCTGGAAAACGAAGGTTTGGATGAAGTAGTGAAACTACTTCGACGTGAGATAATCCGTCAGAAAGCCACCGTTATGGTTGTGGACGGTTTGCTCAATGCGCGCTCAAAAGCTGATTCACACATCGACACCAAGAAATTCATTTCTGAACTGCAAGGCCACGCCGCTTTTGCGGGTTGCACGGTGCTGTTTCTTACCAGCTCCCGCCTCGACGACGGAAGTCCTGAGCACACCATGGTTGATGGCGTCATAGAGATGGGCGAAGAGCTATATGGCACTCGCTCAGTGCGTCGAATTCAGCTGCGCAAAACTCGCGGCAGCGGAGCCATGACCGGTCTTCACGAGTGTGAAATTACCGACAAGGGCTTGGTGGTTTACCCACGACTCGAAAGTCTCTACAGCCACCCGTCTTCTCCCGATAGCGCTGACATGACGCGTATCGCCAGTGGCATTAAATCACTGGACGACATATTAGGCGGAGGTCTGCACAGCTCTAGTGTATCTCTGGTCATAGGCCCCTCTGGGATTGGTAAAACGACGCTGGGTCTTAAGTTCCTGGCCGAGTCGACTGTGGAAGCGCCGGGCCTACATTTTGGCTTCTACGAAAGCCCACAACGGCTGCGACTCAAAGGCCAATCACTGGGTATCGATATCAAGGGCATGGAAGATCGCGGCGCGTTGAACATAGCCTGGCAGCCCACCACAGAGGGGCTTCTCGATGGGCTGGGTGCACGACTGTTAAGTATCGTCGAAGAAAAGGGCATCAAGCGTTTGTTCATCGATAGCCTAAGCGGCATGACGCGAGTCACGACCAATCCAGCGCGGATTACTGACTTCTTCAGTGCTCTGATGAACGAACTGCGATCCAGGGGCGTTACGGTATTTGCATCCTGGGAAATGCGCGATCTGTTCGGTTCAGAGGTAAGCGCGCCGAACTCAGACCTGTCCAGCATCGTCGACAACCTGATGCTGATGCGATTCTATGAGAATCACTCTGAACTAAGCAGGACGCTTTCCATTCTTAAAGTACGAGACAGCTCTTACGACCCTTCGCGATTCGAGGTCGTCATTCGTGATCAAGATGTTTTCCTGAAAAAGGCTTTGAGACATGAACCTTCAGTCCACGTTGAGACATAGCCCGGTTCAAAATCTTAAGCCTTTGCGCGGGTTGAATTAACATGACCACCATCTTGGTCGTCGACGACGAGTATTTGATCGCTGACATTCTCAGCTTTGCGCTGGAGGATGAGGGGTTCATGGTGGTAACTGCCAGCAATGGTCGAAAAGGGCTTGAGGTGTTGGATAGAGAGGGGCCAGCCTTGATCATCACAGACTTTATGATGCCGGTGATGGATGGCTTGGAATTCGCTACAGCCGTCCGAGCTCTTCCATCCGTCAAGCATTTGCCAATCATCCTTATGAGCGGTGCTCAAGCACACATTGGTATGGAGAGATCGGATCTGTTTGATGCGGTTTTGGCAAAGCCATTCAATATCGACTTGATCATTGCCGAAGTTAAAAAGCTCTTAGTCCAAGACCAGCGCTGAACTCACTAGGGTTATTAATGTGCGCTGGCCAAGGTGAAACCCCAATTGCAATTGGCGACGCCAACTCTGCTGACGAGGTTGCCCGGTGTCTTCTCTGGCCGTGGGCTATAACCGCCCACACCGTTTTTTTGAGAAAGGATACTCAGGGAGTTAAAACATAAGGAAGAGGTATGGCAAAGACGCATTCACATCTTACGGCGCGGAGGATCTGTATGAAGTGAATTTGCCACCGCTGTCACCAACTCGTCCATCGACCACGGCTTTTCCAAGTACGTTGTAGAGGGCGGCACGATGGTAGGATCCAACGAGTATCCAGAAGTAAGAATCGTGGCAGTGCTAGGCCATCTTGCCTTCACCACCGCGATAAAATCCGAACCTTTGAGCTTGCCAGGCAAGCCGTGATCCGCGATCACCAGTGGGTACGTGTGCGGCGTGCTGAGCATATGACTTAAAGCACCATCAGCGCTATCAAAGCCCTGCGAGCGCAAACCTATTTCTGACAAAATATCTATCATTAGACCGCGAATTAGTTGGTCGTCCTCCACGACGATTACCGGCTCAAACAGAGGTGAAGGTTTTTCGCATTCCTCATTCATGAGATCGTTCCTGAATTGACCAATTGTGCTACAGCTCGATTCGTGGAGATTGTAGACCTCGCTAAGATTACATCTTGGACGTAGTGAAACAAGTCGAAGGTCCGCTGTTGGCCGATAGCGGCCTTTCGATGTATGCCAAGCGAAGAATGAATCAGGGCGCCCTTTTGTTAATTTGATAGGCGAAAAGTTAAAGTTTTTTATGGGGAGGCATTTTTGGGGGAAGTCCGACATTAACTTTTCTTAAACGCAGATATCGCTGCGTCATCTTGGCATCAGTGTGCCCACCCAGTTTCTGTGCGTCGTTACCCTGATCGTCGGTATCAGAAAGAGACTTTGCCCGCAGGTCGTGGAGACACGCATCCTCGACGCCGGCCTTCTTGCAACTGATCGCAAATGCGTCCTTGACCGAACTGTAGTGAACCGGCTTTCCTACGCGAGGCGAGCAGAACAGCGTGAGCCCGCGGATTTGCCGTGGTAGCGCCTTTGCTCGGGCGATCAGGTCTTCCAGGTCGGGAGTCATCTGCACCAGCAGCCTGGCGTTTGTCTTCTCCTGCTTGAAAGCGATGCCTTCGGCGCTGATGTCTGCCAGGCGGATTGCCAGAACGTCACCGATGCGCTGGCCGGTTAAGTAGCACATCTCATAGATCACACGCATGTTGGCACTTGAGTTTTCGCAGATCGCCTGGAATTCGCCGTGGGTGATGTAGCGGTCGCGCTTGTGCTCCAAGTGGCGCCGGACACCGATGCAAGGGTTCGAGTCGACGATCTGCTGCTCAAGGGCGTAGACGAACACTGCACGCAGCACCGAGATAACCCGGTTGGACATATTCGGCGTATCCGCCATGTGCAGCTTGAGCGCGACGACGTGCCGCTGCAGCACCTCTCGGGGTTCGAAGTCGGCGAAGTTTTCTTTCAGCCGCTCGCACGCCGCCTCGTACTGTTTCAGGGTGTTCGGCTTCAGAGGCGGCTTCGTCCGCGTGCGCATATGCTCGAGTGCGTCGTCGATCAGCTTCGGCATTCCCCCTTGGTTGTCATTGCCCAGCAGCTTGGCGTACTCGACCAGGGATGCCTGAAAGTCGGTGCCTAGGCGCTTCCACTTTCCCTTACGGACAAGGTAATAAGCGCCATGCTTCTGGTACATGCACGCCGGCAGGTGCCGATCCTTCTTGCGAGGACGCATCGATATTCACCTCAACCCAGCCGAAGCTCCGGCCCCTTCCTTGATTGAATACCACCCAGCCGCCCGATGACAACCTGGCGCAGAACCTTTGGGTGCCCATCACCACCTACCGCGAACCCGTAGCGTTCGGCGGTCAGCCACTTTATCTGCGCCCCTGGCTTCTTATAGCCGGTCAGGTCGGCAACTTCTTCTGCTGTCAAAAACATGCCTACCTCCTATCGCGTCGCGATACGTTTTCAATTTCTTTAAATTGTGTCGCGTATGTTTCGTTAATAGATTTGAACCCTACGGAAAGCGAAGCTTCACCATCGACGTGGGCGTAAGTTTCGGCCAAGGATCGGCACTCATCTTGTTCGCCTGGCGCGCAGTCGCTCAAAAACGGCTTATGGAAGATCCGATGCAAGCGCGTCGGGCTGACACCAAACTTGTGGCGTGGCCCTGATGTAGTTTTAGCCATGACCAAATCCTCGCTGAAAGTGGTCAGCCAGCAACCGGCGGGCGTCGATACCGCACGATGCCGACATTGCGTAGATCTGCCCGAACGTGGTTTCCCGGCGCTGCAGGGCGTTGAACAGCTCGATTAGGCGCTGGCCCTTGGTTCCGTTGCGGCGCGTCATAGCTGGAACCCCGTTTGCTGTGGGAGCGGGGTGGTGCCCAATTGCTCGTTTTGGCACATGGAAGTTGCCAGAGAAGCCCGTGCTGCCTGGCTTTCGTCGGTGGTGCTGCTGGTGGGCGTCTGTAGGAGCGAACTGTCCGGCAAGCAACTGATCCCCGTACCGGCGATGATCCAGCATGTGACGCCGCGCACGCTGTCGTGCTGAACGTCGATGAGCTGCTCGCCGGCGGCGGCCTGGCCAACTATCAGCAGCAGGATCATGGTCATGATGGTTTTCATGGTGGGACCTCCCAAGCACTTCATTGCTGTGCTTCCGCATCGGCAGAGAAAGTCCTGATCAGCCGATCAAGCTCGTTGTCGAGATCATCCTTAACCAGCAAATTGCCGTAGAAGTCCCGTACTTTGATGGGTAACGTCAGATTGAATGCGACGTCGCGCAAGAACTCGTAGCGACGTGAATTCGCGTGCAGCTTTATGCGATAGTCGATATCTATCAATGCTGCCGCTATGGCGGGTTGCTCTTCCTTATCAGCAATGCGAAGCACCGCGAAGATGCCGTACATACCTGCTGAAAGCGCGATAAACAAAAACGCAAACATCGCGTTTTCGCCGCACGACGGACTGACTACATCAGGTGCGGTCTCCATCAAGACGGCGCTGCCAAAGGCGGCCACCACTCCCCCGATGATTACATTCCGGAGCAGCCTCCAGAGGTTGAGTTTTTTACTTTCCATGTCCAGCTCCTGCAGTTGATTTGGAAGTCGTTTTCAGTGGTGACCGGTTGCCCGATCGTCTTTTTCAGGCCGAACGAATCCCGGCCGCGTTGTTGGCTTTCGCAAAAATCAGGTTGGGGTTAGGCGGTAAAGACGCCCTGGTGCTGGTGGCTATCTTCTTGGTGCTGCGGGCCAGGGTTTGGGGTCATAGCACCGGCCGACTGAATCAGGCCTAGCGCAAACGCTTTGGCTACGAGAGCTGCCCGCCGAGAGACACCCAGCTTGGTCGTCAGTGCCAGAAGGCGCTTATCGACGGTATCTGGCGAAACGCCAAGCTCCCGAGCTGCTTCTTTAGAGGTCTGCCCTGATGCCACCGCCATCAAGCACTGCAACTCACGCGGAGCTGCCCCGCGGCCCAAGAAACCAGTGAAGCCTGCGAAGTTGATGGTGACGGTGGTCATGTCGATAGCTCCATGCGGGTTGCGATGGAATGAAATTTACAATCAGTATTTTGCAATTGCAAACGAAATTTGTAATTCGGTAGAAAATAAAGCCGCCCGAGGGCGGCCTGGTAACTCAGCGGGAGAACATGCCCCACCAGAATACGTGTCCAATGATGCTGATCTGTTCGTCATGGATATCCTGAAATGAATAGTCCTCGTCAGGGTGGTCGTCCCTGTTGAAACTTCTCAGTCGAATCCCGTTGGATAGCCTGTATACCTGTTTGATGCGCAGCTGGCCGTTATGATTGATCGCATACATTTCACCATCAACGATATCGCTCAGAGAAGTTTTCCCAACATTTACGCCAACCGTAGCCCCATCTCTGAGCACCGGAAACATTGAGTTTCCGCTCACCATCACGCACTTTGCATTGTCGAACTGGACGCTATTGTTGCGAAGGTCTTTTTTAAAGAAACGCAGATTGGAAGCACTGCTTTCTTCAATGGCGAATCTGCCAGAACCAGCCGACAGCTCTACCTCGCGCAATAGCGGGACGTAGACCTCATCTTCTGCAAGCGGCGTCCCTTCATCCCAAACCGAAATGTCACCTTGCATTGAGGCTTCATCTGCATTGGGTTCCAGCCCAAGCCTTTTCAATACCTCCGGAAATGGACCGGATAGCAAGCCACTGGCGGTCAGAAGTTTGTGTGATGGGATTTGAAGGGCTCTTGCTATCTCCACCAGCTTCTTAGGGCGGGGTAGCGACCTACCAGATTCCCATGCCTGAACCGCCTGCGGGGTCACCCCAAGCTTCCTGGCGAGTTCGGATTGATTCAGGCCTTGTTTTTCGCGGGCCTGGGTAATGATCGACGCGGTCATAGGTATGCTCATGTGTTCAGGATACAAGTTGACGTTGTAGTCATCACTGCAAATAACGTTTGTAAAAATGAAATTGCAGTTGTAGCCTTTGCAGCAATGTCATAAGTCCGCAGGGACAACAAATGAGTATTGATGCAATGGCGGCTGCAGCGAAGGCGGCAGGGAGCCAGACAGCCCTTGCCAAAGAGCTTGGCTGCACCCCCCAAAACGTTCAATGGATGTGCTCAACCGGCAGCGTCCCAGCTAAACACGTCCTCAAAATAGAATCCGTCACGGGTGTTTCCCGTCATCGGCTGCGGCCTGATCTATACCCAGAGGCGTCGCCGACCTTGAGCTCAAATGTACGCCCGATCTCACCTCCTGGTCAGACCATTGATGCTGCTGTGAATCCATCCAGTGTCCAGCAGGCCTACCCATGAAACCGCGCCAAAGCTCCCAGTTTCTGTTGTCTGGCTGACTTAATTCCAGGCAACAAAAAGCCCGCTTCGCAGGCGGGCTTTAAGTCGCTACCAGTTCGCAGCTGGTGGCTTAGGTACTTCTCGTTCTGGAGAACGACATGACGCACCCAAAAAATAGCATCACCCAACAAACACTGCAACTCCCAAAGCTCACACCGTTCTCTTTTGGTGATGCTGGCTGTGAGATGTTCACCATCAAAGAAGGGGCTGACTTGATCGAAGGCCTCAAGATCGCCGCCGATATCTCCGATGGTATCAACCAACTCTGTGGTCGGCTGTATGCCCGAATCAACGACGGCGAAATTGCTTACGTGTCAGAAGTGCGAGCGCTTGGGTTTCTTGGCGAAGTGGTGTGCGCGCTTGCTCGCTCAGCCCAGGTCAGCCTCCAAAAGCAGCAAGATGCCGGAGGTGACCAATGAAGCCTCCAATGTGGAACCAGTTGCTGGTCGACGTCGAAAAGATCTTTCCAGCGCAATCGGCGAAGGGGGCAAAACTCAATCCTGAGCAGGTAGAGCAGCTCCAGTGCGTTGAGAACGCCAACGACAACTTTCAAATCAGCACGCTGCACGGTGTAGCGGCCATAGGTGAGCTCATCGTGCATGCCGCAAATCACGGCGAGCTGTCCGATGAGCTCGCGATGAGTGCTGGCTGGCTGATCAACTCCCTGGCGCTTCTCTCGATGTCCATGGCCGAGGCCGGCGCTGCGGCTGCTTACAAATTGCAAAACATCCCTCACCAGGGAGCTGCCAAATGAAAGCGCCATTACCAACCATGCAAGAGGCGGCTCAAGAGGCCGAGTTCCAGCTGTGCGCGGCCAAAGATGTGCTCGAATGGCAGCATGCATTGATCAAGGCTATCCACCTAGACCATCTGCACGACGGCGGAAAAGGAATTGGCGTTTTGTTTGAGGTGGCGAAGTACTTCAACGATACCGGCTTTGGCGGAGTTTATAGCGCTATCGACCAATTCAAGGAGCTTGGCGAGTCCGCGCCACAAAACACGCAATCCGAAAACGTGGCGCGGGTTCCGCTGGCCGAGTTTGCCAAGGGCCGTCAGCGCATTGCTGCTCGTGAGCTTGGAGTCACGCAGGTCGCAATATCCAAAGCCCTAGGAGTTGGTCGGGAGATTTTTGTGACCCGACATCACGATGGAAGTGTTACCGCGACTGAGGTTCGTCCATTTCCTGGCCCTAAAGTCGGGGGCGGTCAATGAACCTGACCCCCTTCGACTTTCGCGGCGCGGTGATTCGCGTCATCTCTGACGAGCAGGGAGATCCGTGGTTCATCGCCAAGGACATTGCCGAGCTGCTCGAGTATGTCGATACCGACCAGGCCGTGAGATTCCACTGCAAAGCTGCTAAGACCTGCCCCGTCGAAATGACGGGTCAGGTCCGCAACGTGAAAGTGATCCCTGAGCGAGACCTTTACCGACTGGTCATGCGCTCGAAGATGCCAGCCGCTGAGGCATTCGAGGAATGGGTGGTGGGTGAAGTACTGCCGAGCATTCGGAAGACCGGAAGCTACCAGCGGCCACTGACGCCAGGCGAGCAACTTTTGGCCCAGGCTCAAGCGGTGATCAACGTCGAGCGTCAACAGGCCGAGCAGCAGGTGGCGCTGGAGCGGATCGAGAACCGGGTGGCCAGCGTCGAGCAGGTTCGATACCTCGACTCCAGGCCGGCCGGCTTCGAGTCGATGACCACCATTCGCGAGCGCATCAGCCTGCGCCATGGGATGCCGCCCTGGGTGATCAACGCCGTAATGCGCGATATCCCCGGCGCGCCACTGCCTTTCGCCATGGTGCGCAGCAAGCACGCTGACGAGGGCGCCCAGCCTTACCCGATTTGGCCCACCGCCGATATCACGCGTCGCTTTGACCGGTTCTTCGCAGAGTGCACCTTCGTCACCGCCGAGCGCGCGACCCATCCCGACATTCAGCAAGGCCGCTTCAAGCTGCGCCAGAGGAACCCCGCATGAAGAAATACACCCAGAAAGAACTCAAGGCGCAGATTGTCGAACTGTCGATTGATCACCACCGTGCGCAACTCGCGGTGCGCCGCCGCCGTAATGAGTTGAACGATCTGTACCAGGCCTACTTCCGTGCCCACGGCGAACCTGAGCCAAATCATCGCGGTATCCGCCTCGGTGATCCTCGGTATGCCGGGGTGATCGACTACACCAACGATGCGTGCACGGCGCTCCACAAGGCCAGACAGAAGCGGTACAGCGCCAAGCGTCGTCTCGACACCGCCGTGAGCCGGTTGATGATCCTTACCGGTGCATCGTTCGCGGTACCGGATGCGCCGGCGGTGAAACGCCCGGCATTGACGCTGGTAAGGCGCTCGACGGCCTGCGGGGAGACTTTGCAATGACGAACCTCAAACCATCTGACCTGCTGGAGTTGGTCGACGTGAAACCTGAGCCTGAGTTGCCGCCGAACTGGCTGAACGTTGTCGCTCGCAAGAAGCTTGGCCAGCCTACGGAATGGCGCTGGTGCAAATTCGAGATGATCGGCGACACCGACGACTGTGTGCTCGAGGGCGGCATTCCTCGACTGCTGCAGAGCGGCAAGCGCAAGGGGCAGCCGACTTGGCGTGATTGCGATCTGATCAAGTGCGTTGTCACCAAGGCCGAGTATGAGCAAGCAAAGGCCGACTACGAGGCCGAAACCGGAAAGTGCAATGCCTGTGCAGGCTCTGGTCTGTGGCTGTCCGGTTGGAGCGCTGACGCCGGTAGCCGGTTTAAGCCGTGCCAGCGTTGCGGTGCCATCGGCAAAGCACCGGAGGTGCGCCCATGACCACCACCAACCCTCTTGCCCCGCCCCAGGACGCCCGCACAGCGCCGGTAATCGTCGGGCCGTGGCCAACCTACGACCACCTCAAGTATCTACCCGAGCGTGAGCGCTGGAAGATTTACAGCGGCGCCAAGGCCCATCGCGAGATGCTGGAACAGGCGGGCTTCGTCATGAGTGAGAGCTATGACGACTTCGTGCGCCGTGTGACGCGGGAGCTGAACGTATGACTGTCGACACTCCACGCAAATTTCAGGGTGTATGGATTCCAGCGGAGCGTTGGCTTGATCGCACGTTGTCGCCAAATGAGAAGGTGATGCTGGGTGAAATATCCAGCCTGGAGGCGGGTGCACGGGGTTGTTACGCGACCAACGCGCACTTTGCCGATTTCTTCAATCTTTCGATTTCGCGAGTCTCTGAAATCATCAGCGGGCTGGTTGACAAGGGACATCTGCGAGTCGAACTGATCCGCGAGGGCAAGCGTGTAGTTGAGCGCCGATTGCGGCTGGTTGACCCCTTCGGTTTTCCGAATACCCCTTCGGAAAACGCCGCGACCCCCTTCGGAAAAGACGGCGAACCCCCTTCGGAAAACACGCAGGGGAACAATACACAGAGCAACAATACAAAGAGCATTGAAAACACTTCGGCATCCGGCGCTAAAAAAGTGCTTTTGGATGAAGGGTTTGAACAGTTCTGGAAGTTGTACCCGAAGAAGAAAGCTCGCAAGGAAGCGATCAAGGCATGGGCGAAGCTGAAACCGAACGATGAGCTACGCCAGACCCTGATCACCGCCCTGGGTAGCCACTGCGTTTCCGAAGACTGGACCAAGGACAACGGCCGCTACGTTCCGAATGCGGCTACTTGGCTCAACGGTGAGCGCTGGACTGATGAGCTGGTACCGGCATCTGCGGCGAAAGCCTCGGCCTTCACCGGCCTGCCCAACCACACCCCGGATATGTACCAAGGAGACGGGAATGGCCCAGCGTTCTAATTTCCGCCGCCAGCCTGAGCAGCGCGTCTTCGCCGGTGAGTGCCCAGTCCACGGTTCGATTGATCGTTCCGAGGTCGAGCAGTTCGACGGCTCGATGGCTACTCGTCCGTGCAAGCAATGCCAGTACCACGGGCTGCGCGTAGCTGCGCAGGGCAGCGAAGAGCATTCGCAGGCGCTGGCTAACATGCAAGCCGAAAGCGTCAACAGCGCGCTTGTGGGCTCTGGTATCACTCCTCGGTTTGCCGATAGTACTTTCGCGACCTACCGCGCCACTACGGCGGCTATGACCCAGGCACTGGAAACCTGCCAGGCCTACGCCGACAACTTTGGCGAGCACTTCCAGGCCGGCCGCAACCTGCTGCTGTGCGGCAACGTCGGCAACGGCAAGACGCACCTGGCCAGCGGTATCGTGCAGCACGTCATTCGTCAGCACCGGGCCGTCGCGGTGATCACCACCGCCGCCGAGATAGTCCGGGTGTTCAAGCGCTCGATGGTCAGGGATGCCGGCTTCACCGAGGGCGACGTGATCAACGAACTGGCAAGTTTCGACTTGCTGGTGATCGATGAGGTGGGCGCCCAGGCGGGCACCCATTACGAGCTGTCGGTCCTGCATGAGGTGTTGGATCGCCGTTACAACCTGATTCGGCCAACAGTGGTGGTGTCCAATTTGCCAGCGACTGTGAAGCCAAAATATGACGCCGATGGCAAGTTGTTACCCGCTCCGCCAAGCCTTGAGCAGTACATCGGTGTTAGGGCGCTGGACCGTTTGCGTGAGAACAAGGCGCTGCTGGTCGGCTTCACCTGGGAATCGGCAAGGGGGCGTGTATGAACGACTATCGCGAGTTGTACAGCGACGAGGCTGAACACGCGCTGCTCGGGTCCCTGATGTTGGATGGAGAACTGTTCGACTCGATCACGGCCAGCGTTACCACAGCTGACTTCCACGATCCGGAAAATGCGGCGCTGTTCCAGGTGATGCTCGACCTGCACGCCACTGGCGCCCCGGTAGACCCCGTTACTCTCCATGACTTCAAACCAGTGTTGCCGAGTGGCGGCACAACCATTGCTTACGCTGCGGAACTGGCAAGGAATACACCCAGCACCGCGAACTGGAAGGCATACGCCAGGACAGTGGCCGAGCGGGCGGTACTCCGACGCTTGGTGGACGCCGCCGATGCCGTGCGCGATTCGGCGAGTGAAAACCGGCCTGTGGCAGAGATCATTGCCAGTGCCCAGCAAGCGATGGCGGACCTGCGTGATCTGGATGCCGGCGAGCCGGATTACAAGCGCCTGGACCAAGTGGTGGCCCGAAACATCGACATCATCGACGCCAAGTACAACGGAAGCGTGCAGTCCGGACTATCCACTGGGCTGGCGGATCTGGACAAGCTGGTCCGCGGGTTGCGCAAAAAAACCGTGACTATTGTTGCGGGCCTCCCGGGCAGCGGCAAGACGACGCTTGGCCTACAGATCGCTCAACACATTGCCTGTACTGGTCTCGGAGTCGGCATGGTGTTCTCGTTGGAGATGCCTGAGGAGGAGTTGGCCAACCGCGCGCTGGCGTCACTTGGCAGCATCGATCTGCAGCGGCTCGACAACGGGAAGCTAGAGGACGACGACTGGCCCCGGCTGACTTCCGCGGTCAACAAGATCATGGACAAACCTCTGTACCTCAGCGACAAGTCCGGCCTCACTGTGCCACGCATCCGCAGCATCTGCCGACAGGTCAAGCGCAAGCACGGTCTCGACGTGGTGGTGATCGACTACATCGGCCTGATCGGCTCCGACGGCAAGGCGTTCAACCGTACCGCGGAGCTGGGCAAAATCTCCACGGGTATCGTCAACATCGCCAAAGAATTGGAGGTGCCGGTGATTCTGTTGGCCCAGCTCAACCGCGACTCAACCAAGCGCCCGGGCAAGAAGCCAATTGCATCCGACCTGCGCGACTCGGGACAGATCGAAGCCGACGCCCACTGCATCATCCTGGTCCATCGGGACATGGACAGCGAGGAAGGGCAGAACGGGGCTACGGAGCTGCTCATGCCCAAATGCAGGCACGCGCCTGTGGGCTCATGCATCGTCCAGCAGCAGGGCAAGTTCGCCCGTTTCGTCAACTTCGCGGGCCGAGAGCCCACCCAGGAGGAGGTGGAGATCGGCCGCCCCTTCGCAGACCAGTACAAGGGGAGGAAAAATCATGGGTAACGTCACAGCGGCATTGCCGCGCAAGAGCATGAATGATCTCGAGCGCCGCTTCCTGAAGATCGCCGGCGAGGAGCTGGCTAAGGTGAAGATCGGAGGCCCGACCGCGTTAGCGTACCTGCTGGACATGATTGCCAGCTGGCACGGTAACCGCGCACAAATCGGTTTCCATGACTTCGGT
This sequence comes from Pseudomonas sp. ICBG1301, assembly GCF_016918385.1. Classification (NCBI taxonomy): domain Bacteria; kingdom Pseudomonadati; phylum Pseudomonadota; class Gammaproteobacteria; order Pseudomonadales; family Pseudomonadaceae; genus Pseudomonas; species Pseudomonas sp. ICBG1301. Next base: position 172,155 of record NZ_JAEKGB010000005.1, on the reverse strand, counting down.
CAGCGATGGCTGATTGAGGGCAATGCAAAGAACAAACCCGCCGACCGGTTGCTGCGCGACTTGTTCGGCCTGAGTGATCCAGATCCGAGGAAAGCCGCATGAATACGAGAAAACCCGCACGTCTACCGCTGGGCGACACTGAGTACATGCTTGAGCAGTGGGGCTACTGGCGTATGGACGGCATGGGCGTCCCGAGCTACGTTTCACCGTCCTGGGCGATCATGCGGGATATGGTTCCATCCACCAGTAAGTCCTACGTCATCACCGATGAGCTGGCCAGCGTCGTTGATGGTGCTGTCGCCAGATTGTGCAAAAGAGCGCCCGAGATGGGGGATTTCGTTTGGTTGTATTACGCGGCGAAGTGGCCAGCTAAGCGGATCGGCAACAAGTACGACATGAGCGAGGCTAAGGCAAGGGAGATCATCAAGACGGGCGTGGGATGGATCGATTGCTCTTTGGAGGGATTGATAGACGCTGCATAAAATATGTTGCACTCGCGGAATAGCCTTGTTTTCATGGCACCGTGTTCAGCTCTTCAAGCGCGACACCAGAGAAAAAGCCCGGTCAATGAGCCGGGCTTTTTTGTAAACACTCAGAGGTCTTTTTTTACTTCTTTTTCGATATGACGGTCGCCTTTGTGCCGCTCTTTTTCTAAATGTTTGGCTTCTTTATCAATCTCATGTTTGTCTCGATCTGCATCTTTGTCTGCATCCCGGACATCACGTCGCACATCCTTAGCTATGTCACCCTCAGCGTTTACAAAGCCGATGTGAGAAATAAGTCCGGTGGTCAACAGGGCCGCCATGAGTATTTTTTTGAATAGGGTCATAGGTCTATCTCCATATCTTCAGTCGTTTCTGAACGGGTAGCGCTTTTAAAAGGTAGCCGTAGGCAGAGTGACCGCCGTCAACCAGCGATGAGGATTGACGACGGTCAGAAGCTTTTCTAACCAGAACCTCGTAAGTTTTGAAGTCGAATTGAGTTTTTATTGCGTCTAGATGTTGCAAGACTGAAAATGTCGCTTCCGACTGAAATAGAGAGAACGTTATGGTTTTGCGTGGCATGGCACAGATGCATGTCGACGACTTGGCAGAAAGGTTCAAGGCGTTTGTGGTGCGGCAGGCAGGTGGTGCGGATATTCAGTTTGCTTGGGTTGTTTTTTACCAAGGACGGATGTTCGGAGCATACGCAACGGCCGAGATGGCTCTTCAGAAAATTACTGATATTGAGCACTGCATCAGTGTAGATGAAGCACCTATGCCCCAAACCTCTTCCGAATAGGCATAACTCTGCGCTTGAGAATCTCTTTAGGGGAGTATTTCCTAACTCGACCGGAAAGGACCCGTTTGAGGACGAAGTTTTTTCTGTTGGGCTGCCAACAGGAGCAGGAATAAATTCTCGACGATGGAAGCCACTTTATTTGCTAAATTCTGATCGAGCTCTTTGACCGTACCTTTCGAGCTTCCTGTCAGGCAGATATGTTCGAGCGGAATTTCTAAGGCAACCAGCGCTCCATCTATGAATCCATTGATGAACCCATCGAGCCGCTCGCATTCTGTGCGTAAAGTCAGAGTATCAGGGGCATTTCGAAAGTCCCAATGTACTTCGAAGCTGCCGCCATTGGCCTTTACCTGTATTTTTGCAGGTGTTTCTGGCTGACGTGACAAGCTTCCCACTCCGTGACGATGCATATGTTGCTAAGTGAGGATCCGAGCCCACCAAGCTGTAATTTTTTGCTGACTCAGCGATCAAAATAACCGGGCGTTTCAAAAAGCGCCGAGGAGTCTACGGCGTTTTATTTCTGGTTGGAAGGGGGACATCTGAAGCTAAATGCTCTCCCCTCAGGGGACCTTCATTGCCTTTATTAGTGGGCGTTAAGTTGATAATTGACTGTCACAACGTAGGCCTGAGTCGTCCCTAGCTCATCCGTCGCACCGTTTTAGTCGTCTGTTTTTACTCCTGGCTTTCTCAGATTGAGTGCTGATGCGCAACTCTGCGCATTCATTGCGCACCTGCGCATCTTGCGCAAAAGCGGATGCTACGCGGGTTGTGTGAATGTTATGGCTTGTTGGAAGTGCGCATATTGCGCAGCTGATGCCTGTTTGTTTTATGCAGGTTATCGCCCAGGCAGCTGGGCTAAGTCGGTAGAGGCGTCGCCTAATCCCGTGCGGACAATGGGCGGCTACGCGATGAGAGGGCAGGGTACGTGCCCCGGCGATCTGCCCCACCAGAGCTGGAGAGTTGCACCAGCCACCTGCACCTATTCACGAGCCCCGCCATCGTGCGGGGTTCGCGTTTCTGGAAGGCGGCGCTCATTGGTTAGCAATCCTGTTTGACCCCGGTGCTGTTGAAAACGGTAGGGGTTCGTAAGCGTCTGCCCAACACATCTTGTTTAATGACCAGCGTCTATCTGGCCGCAGGAAATTTTGCTCGCAGATACCCCGAGCCGCTCCGGTGGTTATTATGCCTGTGATGAGGCTTTGCTAATCATCATCCTTTACCAGCCCCATTGTGCAGGAGATGCAAAATGAGCATTGATTGGATTAACTTCACGCCATGGACTTCATTGTGCGGAGGCGCCTTGATAGGGCTGGCCGTCAGCTTGTTCGTTCTCGCGAATGGCAGAATCGCAGGCATAAGCGGCTTGCTTGGAGGCGTGCTGCAATTTGGCAGTGAAGGCTGGAGCGAGAAGGCTCTATTTCTCCTTGGCTTATTGATTTCGCCATTGCTGTGGGGAGCGTTCACCGTCTTGCCAAAGATTGAAATTAATACAGATTGGCCCGCCCTGGTCTTAGCGGGCCTGCTCGTCGGCGTCGGAACACGTTACGGTTCGGGCTGTACGAGCGGTCACGGAGTGTGTGGGATCTCCCGATTATCTCCTCGCTCCATCGTGGCAACGGCGTGCTTTATGACTACCGGATTTGCAACGGTGTACGTCAGTCGCCACGTATTGGGGACTTGAGGATGATCAAATTGACCGCATTTTTTGCAGGCTTAATATTTGGCTTGGGTCTACTGCTGGCAGGTATGGCGAACCCTGCCAAGGTATTGGCTTTTCTTGATGTTAGCGGAACCTGGGATCCGTCACTTGCCCTTGTGATGGGAGGTGCCATTTCTGTGGCGGTCATTCCCTTAAATTGGGCGCGTAGGAACAGGCGATCTTTGCTGGATGTCCGTATGCAGTTACCAGTGAAAAGCGAGTTGGACGCCCGCTTGATCGGTGGCAGCCTGGTGTTCGGTGTGGGGTGGGGGATTGCGGGAATCTGCCCTGGGCCGGCGGTTGCTATTATGCTTACCTGGCGCTGGCAAGTCCTCATATTCTTTTTAGCCATACTGGCCGGCATGTACTTGTTTTCTGCTCTAGAAAGCCGACGCACGTCTTGATCAGATGATAGCTACGGACAGCGCGTTCATTGCTATGCACTGCTATTACGCATTGCTCAACTCGACAGGTTGCCATCTATGCGGCATCAACTGATCGATTTCACTTGCCCGCTGTGTCGGCAGACGAGTCAGCACATCTTTGAGATAGGCATACTGTCATGCCATTAACGCGCGGACTGCATCGGGCTCCTGAGGGCCACTTTACCGCTGTTCGCACGGCACGCTGAAAGTGCAACATCAAGGGCCGGATGATTATCGGCCGCCAACCAGTTAGGTGAAACCATGCCTTTTGTAGTGATCCCTCAGCCTTTTCCCAACTCGCCGCTGCAGACGCAGTTCGCAACCGAGGAGGAGGCAGGTGCCCGTGCTCAACAGATGGTCCAGCAGGCGCCCAAGCAGCCCGTGTACGTCGCGGAGTTAAAAACGATGTATCAGGGCTCAGTGACCGTCACCACTGCGGCAGCAGTCACTCATCCTCAGAACTCCGAGCAGGGGTAATTGGCACCGCCACGCCGTGAGGCGTTGCAGCGACGTGCCGTATCGTCGAGATGACGACACACAAGCACAAACCGCCAGGGTTCGCCCTGGCACCTATTCATGTAAGCCCGCCAAGTGCGGGCTTTTGCATTTCTGGAGGCCAGCATGAAAGCCCCGGACAGGAGTTCATCGATGGCAAACCCCGCTCCGGAAGGTGTTGTAGAGATGGTTGGTGTTTCTATCGCCAACAAGGGCATGATCGCCGGCGCCGGTGCTGGCTTCATTGGTTGGCTATCCCAGGTCAACTGGATCGGCATCACCGGTGTCGTGGTTGCCGTGTTGGGGCTCGTGATCAGCACTTACTTTCAGATCCGCCGCGACCGCCGTGAACACGCCGAGAGCCAGGCCCGGCTCCAGGCTCTGCGCGATCAGTGCAAGTTATGAACGCTCAACTGCGCCAACGTATCGCGGTCAGCCTGCTGGCTGTAAGTGCGGCGGGCTTCTCTGCCTGGAAGGTGAGTGAAGGCTACACCGACCATGCAGTCATCCCCACCGAAGGTGACGTGCCCACCATTGGCCACGGCTCCACGCGTTACGAAGACGGAAGAGCGGTAAAGATGGGAGATCAGATCACGCCTCAACGTGCCGAGTTGCTGGCTCGCAACCTGATGACTCAGGACGAGCAGCGATTCGCCGCGTCGTTGCCGGGCGTGAAGCTGCACCAGGCGGAGTTTGATCTGTACATGGACTTCGTGGGCCAGTACGGCATTGGCACATGGCGCCAGTCCTCAATCCGCCGTGAGCTGCTTGCGGGCAACTACATCCAGGCCTGTAAGTCGCTGCTCAAGTATCGCTATGCCGCCCGGTTCGACTGTTCCACTCCTGGCAACAAGCGGTGCTGGGGCGTTTGGAGCCGCCAGTTGAAGCGCTACGAGCAGTGCATGGCGGTGCAGTCATGATCCGCTATCTGATCGCCGCACTGATCGCCTGTCTGATCCTCATCTACGGCGGCTGGCAGCGAATCGAATCCCAAGCCAGGGGTCTGGCTGCCGCGACAGACCAGATAAGCACATTGAACAAGGCCGTCGAGTCGCGGCGCAAAACCCAGCAGCTGCTGACTCAGATCGACACCGAAAAAACGAAGGTACTCATCGATGCTCAAGCCCAAAACAAGGCTTTGCTTGCTCGGGTCGGCACTGGCGCTCAGCGCTTGTCAGTCCCAGCCCGTTGCCCCGTCGTGCGAGCCGGATCAGTCCCCACCGGCTTGGATAATGCAGAAGAGAGAGCCGAACTTGACCCAGCGGCTGCTCAACGAATTCTCGCCACCGCAAACGACGGTGATGAAGCAATCATCGCCCTGACAGCTCTGCAAGAGTGGGTCAGCGCCAAGTGTCTTGGCGTCACACCTTAATACCGAACAGAACCCAACCTACATGCAAAGGAAGCGCTCCTATGGCTGCTAAATGTGATTGGGCAGCCGTCGAGAGAGACTACCGGACGGGCTGCTACACCAACCGTGAGCTGGGCCGCCGGCATAACGTATCCGAGGGCTCTATTCGGAACCGCGCGGCAAAGGAAGAGTGGCAGAAAGACCTGTCGGAGATGATCCGCCAGCGCGTGCGGGAGAAAACTGGTCGTGCCGCTGCTGCTGCTGTTACTGCGGCAACCAACGACGCCGAGATTGTGGAACAGGCGGCCGAGGCAGGCGCCCAGCTAGTGCGAGGCCATCAGGTGCTGATTGCCCGCACGCGAGGCATTGCCCAGCAGTTCGTCGAGCGGATATCTGAGCAGGTCGCGAACGGCAAAATCAAGGTGATGATCCAGGGGAATAAGGTTATCGAGATCGATATCCCACTGGACTACGTCGGTAAAAGCCTCGGTCATGCCACGCAGTCGATTGAGCGCCTGATCAAATTGGAACGCCAAGCCCACGGCCTGGACACCGACAAAGACCGAGAAAGCGTAGGCAAGTCCCTTGAGGATCTGCTGGCTGAGGCAGCTGGTGATGGCGAATGAAACGGACCGTCAGCGCCTGGTGCGCGAGGGCGATGAGCTTATTGGCCTCCACGTCGCCAAGCAGCTGAAAGGCAGGGCGCTTTTGCTGAAAGCCCTGGGCAACAAGTGGTACAGGCTCAACGCCCTTTACAAGATCAAGGACAAAAACGGGAAAGTTCGCCGATTCAAGCCGAATCAGCAGCAGCGCGAGCGGTTTCTCGACGAGCATAACCGGGACATTATCCTCAAAGCGCGTCAGCTAGGATTCACCACGTTCGAGATGATCGACGCGCTCGACGATTGCCTCTTTATCAAGAACTACAGCGCGGGCTGCATTTGCCACACGCTGCCGGACGCCAAGGAGATCTACCGCAACAAAATCAGGTTTGCCTACGAAAAGCTTTCAGGCGACCCAGCGTGGTCCGCAATCTTCAAGCTGATAGGAATGCGCCTGCCGGTACCGCGCAGCGACAAGGACCAAGGCTACATCTTCGACAACGGCTCCAGCATCCAGGTATCGACCTCGTTCCGGGGCGGCACGCTTCAGCGCCTGCATGTGTCGGAGTTCGGCAAGATCTGCAAACTGAGCCCGGACAAGGCCCAAGAAATCGTCACCGGTGCGTTTGAGGCTGTGGGCCTGGGCAACCGGGTCACCATTGAAAGCACCGCCGAGGGCCGTGAGGGTTACTTCTTCACCTATTGCGAGTTGGCCAAGGCAATCAAGGACGCCGGCCGCACGCCGACGGTGATGGATTGGCAGTTCCATTTCTTCCCCTGGTTCAAAGACCCCACGTATCGCTTGGAAGCATTCGACCAGGTGGTGGTGCCGCAGTGGCTTCAGGAGTACTTCGCCGAGCTGGCAGCCAAGCACGGCATCCGCTTGGACCGTGCACAGCAAGCCTGGTATGCCAAAAAGGCCGAAGCTCTGCATGACGACATGAAACGTGAGTACCCGGCCACGCCTGACGAAGCGTTTGACCAGGGTATCAAGGGTGCCTATTACCTGACGCAGATGCGTTATCTGCGACAGCAGGGCCGAATCACCAAGGCGGTGACTCGCAACCCTACATTGCCGGTATTCACCGCCTGGGACTTGGGCATGGGGGACGCTATGTCCATCGTGCTGTTCCAGGTGGTGGGCCGCCAGGTGCACATCATCGATTACATCGAGCATTCCGGCGAAGGCATGGAGTACTACGGCGACCTGCTCAAAAAGCTGGGTTATTCCTACGGTGCCCACTACGCGCCGCACGACATCGTGGTGCGCGAGATAGGTACAGGGAAATCCCGTATCGACGTGGCAAAGCAGTACGGAATCACGTTTCAGATCGTCCCACGCGTCTCCCGCAACAGCGAGGGCGTCCAGGCGGTGCGTAACTTCCTGCCGCTGTGCTGGTTCGCTGAGGATGAGCAGGACACCCGGGAGTCGACCGGCGATGTGGATACCGGCAAGCCACGAACCGCCGGCGTGTCGCGACTTATTGACTGCATCGATAACTACCGCAAGGAATGGGATTTGAGGTTGGGTGTGTACAAGGATCAGCCACGGCATGACTGGGCGAGCCACGGCGCCAAAGCCTTTGAAACTCTTGCACGGTGCGGAGTTTTTGAATTCAACGCTGGCGCGATACCTGGTACCCAAACCACAGCAAACACTGACCGAGGCCGTCGAAACTGGAGCGCGCATACATGAAAAATATCAACATCGGCTGGAAGCATGTGGCGGACGTGATCGCCCGTTTGGTCGCGCCCATGACCGTGCAGAGCTTGCAGTTGCGCCGTGATATCGGCTTGGTTCAGGTGGATGCAGTGGAAATCAAGGAGCCCGATGGTGTTCATCCGGCAGTCCAGCTGCAGTTCGAAATGGCGGATGCGCTGGGCGTTCAGCTAAATGTGAAGCTGGCAGAGTTCGCTGCTGACCCGATTCGGTACATGAAAGACCTGCTGCATCACCTTCGCAGCTTGGAACACAGCGCCAAATTGCGCCGGGCGGGACGCCAGGCTGAAATCAATGTCGTTTACGAGGCAATAACCCATGGCTGAATTCGGTTTGCTGCAAGTCAGGAGCGCGGCCGACCTGCATGCTGATGACCTGGCTGCCGAAGCTGACGCCCAGCAAAGCCGACGTGCCCAGCTTGTCGAATCGTCCCTGGCGGCCCATATCCGGCGCTGCTTTGATTCAGCCAAAAGCGCCAAGCGCGATATTGACCAGCGGTTGCTCGACTGTGCACGCCGGCAGAAGGGTGTTCACGATGAGACGAAGCTGCAGGCCATTCGGGAGAACGGCGGCAGCGAGGCATATCCTAAACTCACCACTACCAAATGCCGCGCGGGCGCTGCCTGGATCAGGGATATTCTCATGCCTGCCGTCGGCCATCCGTGGGGACTCGACCCCACGCCCGTGGCAGATATTCCCCCTGAGTTCCTCGCGGCATTTCAGCAGAAGCTCGCCCAGCAGATGCAGGTTCAGGCGCAGCAGTCCGGCGAACAGGGTGAGCAGGCCCAGGTTCAAGAGATGCCCGATCCTGCTCAGATCGAAACCAAATTACGCGAGCTGATCCAGGAGAAAGCCAAGGAGGCGACCGAGGCACACGAGTTCCTGATTGCTGATCAACTCGCAGAGGGTGGCTGGGAAACGGCTCTGGAAGAGTTCATCGACGATTTCACCATTTACCCGGCCGCGTTCATCAAAGGGCCGATGCTACAGCGGGTTCCCCAGATCTCGTGGGGTCAAAATTGGCAGATGATGGAAACAGAGGAAATACAGCCGCTCTTCTTCCGCGTTTCGCCATTCGACATTTACCCGTCACCTGACTCGACGAACACTGATGACGGGGCGTTCATGATCGAGCGTGAGCGCTACACACGGTCGCGCCTGAACGCGCTGCTTGGCGTACCGGGGTATAACGACAACGCCGTTCGGCAGGTTCTCACCGATCATGGGCAGGGCGGCCTGCGCGACTGGCTCACAACTGATTCGCAGCGGGCGAGGCTGGAAGATAAGGCCGGCGACTGGATGGTCAACAATGGCGACACCATTGAAGGTGTGCACTATTGGGGCGGTGCCCAGGGCTTGATGCTTCTGCAATGGGGTGTTGATCCAGCGCAAGTTCCCGATGTGCTGGGTGAGTATGAAGTCGATGCCATCCTCATCGGCACCCATGTCATTCGCTGCGTTATCAACCGCAACCCCCTGGGTGGGCGGCCGTATCACAAGGCTTCTTTCCAGATTGTGCCAGGCTCGTTCTGGGGTATGTCCATTCCGGAGTTGATGAGTGATGTGCAGGACATGTGTGGTGCTACGGCGCGTGCGCAGTCCAATAACATGGCGTTCGCCAGTGGCCCGCAGGTCGAAGTCGACGAGGATCGCCTCCAACCTGGAGAGAACCCGAACGAGATGTTCCCCATGAAGCGCTGGCGCGTGAAAAGCGGCCAGACGGCTGGGCTCGCTGGCGGCGCAACAGCTCCGGTTCTGCGCTTCTATCAGCCGGTAAGCCTGGCAGGCGAACTGATGGCTGTGTACGACTCGTGGGAGAAGCGGGCCGACGACGCAACGAACATCCCGCGTTACATCTATGGTGCCGAAAAGGTCGGTGGTGCAGGCAACACGGCCAGCGGCCTGTCGATGCTCATGGAGTCTGCCAACAAGGGTATCAAGGACGCAATCCGGCACATCGACCGTGGGGTGGTGCGTCGTGTCATTGAAGCGCTATGGCTGTTCAACATGCGCTATTCCGAGGACAACGCCATCAAGGGGGACTGCAAGGTGGTGGCGCGCGGTGCTAACGCGATGCTTCAGCGTGAGCAAACGTTGCAAGCCCGCACCCAGTTCCTGGGGTTCACCAACAACCCTACTGATATGCAGATCCTCGGCCTTGAAGGCCGTGCGGCGATTCTGCGCAAGGTGGCCGAAAGCCTCGATATGCCCGGCCTGGTCCCAACGAAGGACGAGATGAAGGCTCGGGAAGATCAGCAACAGCAGCAGGCCGCGCAGCAGCAGCAGGAGCAGGCGAAGTTGGCCGGCCAGCAGGTTGCTGCGGAAACAGGAAAAACGGCAGCCCAAACCGAAGAGCTGAGCGCTCGAGCAGACAAAATCCGCATCGAAGCACAGCGCCTCGGTATGGAAAACGGCGCGACGGTTGCGCAACTTCAACACGCTTCGGGAGGAGCAAATGAAACCCAGCGACCACCAGTGGCAAGCGCTGGTCAACCTGAGCAACAGCCCGGATTGGAAGCACCTGCGGGAGTTGATGAGCAGCTGCCTGCTGGAGGCCCAGCAGAACCTGGAGAAGGGCAGCAACCTGGAGGACCTGTTTCGGGCCCAGGGCAGGGCGACCCAAATCAGGGAGTTGCTTGATACGTTCGATAAATCCCGCGATTCGCTTGACCGAATCAACGAATCGCGGCATCGCCAGTAGCTACAGAAAAAGCCGCCCAAGTTGAGGCGGCTTTTTTGCGGCCACTCTCCGGTCATACGGCCAAATGCCCGGAACCAGTAGCACATCCAGAAGCCCGGACCTGCCGGCTCTATCCAAGGAGAAAACGATCAAATGAGCACGCTACCCCGCAACGTACAGGCGCAAATCGACGAAGCCACGGCAATTCAGGAAGCACTGAATAAGCCGGCCGAGAATCCCGCTCCCGCAGCGGCTCCGGTGGCAGACCCAGAAGCGCCAGCGGTCGCAGACCAGCAACCGCCCGCCAAAACGGACCCGGCCCCGGCCGCCCGCAATGATGGCGCGGATTATTGGGAACAACGTTTCAAAGTTATGCAGGGGAAATACAACGCGGAAGTGCCCGCGCTGCAACAGGAAGTGACCCGGCTGACTTCAGAACTGGCGAAAGCGCAACAGCCCGCAGGCAATGCCGTGCAGCGAGCTGTGTCGGATCTGACCCCCGAGGAGATCGAGAACTACGGGCCAGACCTCGTAGCACTCATCCAGCGAGTGGCTGGTGGGCAGGTAGCTGCCGCCAATCCCGCAGAGCTGGAGACGATCAAAACTGAACTTGAGGGGTTGAAGCAAAAAACCCAGCAGAGCGAACAGGAAAAGGCGGCCCAGGCGCAGGAAGAGTTTTTCCGGCAACTGATCCAGCGCATTCCTGATGCCATTGCGATCAACGCTTTGCCCGCGTTCCACGAGTGGCTCAGCCACATGGACACGTTCAGCGGCAAAGAGCGGCAGCAACTTTTGATCGAGGCCCAGACAGCCAACGACGCATACCGCGTCGCTGCCCTGTTCCAGGCCTTCAAAGACGCGCAACCAGCAACGGCTGACGGGGCTAGCGCCCCGGCACCTGTACCGGAAAAACCAGCGAATACAATCCCGGAAGAAGATATCCAACCGCGCTCCACTCGCAGCAACCCCGCGCCACCGGCCGAAGGGAAGTGGTGGAGCAACGAGGAAATCAACCAGTTTTACAAGGACGTCGCGCTGGGTAAGCGGTACACCAAAGCCGAAGCGGCTGCGATTGAACAGGACATTTCAGACGCGGTAGCAAACGGTCGCATCTCGCGATAGCACGCGCTCTGTAACGCCGCGAGGCGTCAGGAAATAGGAGCAACACCATGGCAGGTCCAGCACGCGCCGCAGGGCATCCAGACTACAGCTCCACCAGCGCATCGGGTTTCATCCCGGCGCTCTGGTCGGGCAAGCTGGTGCAAAAGCTTTACGCCGCAACCGTTTTCGGTGAAATCGCCAACACCGACTACGAAGGCGAAATCAAAAACCAGGGCGACACCATCAACATCCGCACCGTGCCTTCGATTGTCATCCGCGACTATAAGATCGGCGGCGGTGTGCAGTACGAAAAGCCGGTCAGCGACAAAGTCACGCTGCAGATTGACCAGGGCAAGTACTTCGCGTTCGAGGTGAACGACGTCGATGCTTACCAGGCCGATATCAAGCTCATGGACGAGTTCAGCACCGACGGCGGTGAGCAGATGAAGGTCGCTATCGACACTCAGCTGCTCAACCGTCACTACGCCGACGCCGATGCGGCAAACCGGGGCGAAAATGCCGGCGCCAAGTCTGGCGGCATCAACCTGGGCAAAGCAGGCGCGCCTTTGCAAATCACCAAGGAAAACATCCTGGATGTGTTGGTGGATTGCGGGACCGTCCTCGACGAGCAGAACGTTCCCGAGCAAGGTCGCTGGGTGGTTCTGCCGGCCTGGATGAACGGCATGCTGAAAAAGTCCGACTTGCGTGACGCCAGCATCATGGGCGATGCCACTTCGGTTTTCCGCAACGGCAAGGTCGGCATGCTCGACCGGTTCACTGTGTACATCAGCAACAACACCACCGCAGTGGATGACGTCGCAGCCACCAAGAAGGCCAGCAACGTGATGTTCGGTCACAAGAAGGGCCTCACCTTTGCCAGCCAGATGACCAAGATGGAAACCCTGCCGAACCCGAACGACTTCGGCAAACTCGTTCGTGGTTTGAACGTGTTCGGTTCTGGCGTCATCGACCCGAAAGCGATCGGCAACCTGTACTGCAGCCGCTGATCACCCTCATCTCCACACCATAAGCGGCCGCCTGGCCGCTTTTTGCTTTTCTCGGAGAAAATCATGATTCGCGAATTGATTGATAAGGCCAAAACAGCCGACAAAGACGGTTTGCTCGAAATGCTCAAAGATCTGGGCTTGAAGGCTGACCAACGCAAAAGCGAGGACACACTGCGCTCCGAATTGCTCGCAGGGCTCGAGAAAGCCCTGGCTGAGGAAGCCGACGACGAAAACGCGCCGAACCCTGATCTGGAGCCTGGCAATGCTGGCACTGCTGGCCTCGCTGATCCCAAGACCACTGGCGATCCTGCCGTTGCCACCGACTCCGCTGCGCACGCGGCACCGGGTAATGGTGCTGATCAATTGGCGCAGGGCGACCAACCAGCTGGCGACGACGCCGCTGCCCAAACTGCTGTTGAAACTGTGCAGGTCGCTGCCGACCCTGGCCCTGGACGCCACATTGGGCCTTTCACCGTGAACGGCGAGGACGGCCAGGTGTATCTGCCCGAGGCGATGGTGCGCGATGCCACCATCCCAGGCATCAACATGAAGTTGGTAGCGGGCGACCCTCCCGCTGAGTCGGACCTAACCGAGGCCCAGGCTCCGGATCTGGATGAGGTCGAGGATGATCATGAGCAGTCGGTGACGGTCACTCGCAATCGATTGCTGCGCAACACCCGTACCGGCTGTGAGTTCGTATGGACCACCGAGCTGGCGAAACTTTCCTACATGGAAGAGGTGTAAACCGTGGCCGTGACGACTGTAGGCAACATCCTGACCCGCGCCAAAAAGATCCTGCAGGAAGTCACTTCCAACGGCACCCGGTGGGCAAATACCGAGCTGCTGGATTGGCTGAATGAAGGGTATGCGGCAATTTGCAATATCAAGCCCAATGCCAGTTCCGTCACGGCCGAAATTGCTTGTGCCCCGGGCACCAGGCAATCCATCCCTGAGGGCGGCCTGCGCCTCCTAGAGGTGGTGCGAAACATCACCCCGGCCGGCGGTGGGTTGAGTGTGATCCTCACGACCCGAGGCGCTATCGACTCCACCAGGCGCCGGTGGCACGCCGAGCAGCAGGCCGAGGAGATCGAGCAGTACATCTTCGATGAGGCGGCGCCGCGCCAGTTTTATGTCTACCCGCCGGCGATGGCCACCAGCAAGCTGGAGATCATCTACTCGTCGGTACCAGCACCGCACGACCAGGCGATGGCTACCGATAGCGCAGCTGAGAAGATCCGGCTGGATGACTCGTTTGCACCGGTGCTGGTGGATTACATCCTCTCCAGGGCCTACGCGAAAGACGCCGAACACGCTGCCAACCTCAACCGCGCAACTATGCACTTCCAGATGTTCCAGGCTGCCCTGGGCATGAAGGTTCAGACGGATCGCATGCTTGGCCCTCTGCCAGTCGCCGCCACATCCCAGCAACAGGTACCGCAGCAATGAACGTGAGCCAGCTGGTCGACCAGATCCTGCCAAACGTGCCGGGGGTGGTAATCGCCTCTATCCGTGACGGTGTGGCCTGGGCGCTGCGCGAGCTGTGCACAGAGGTGCCGGCCTGGAAGGTCAGAATCCAGCTGTCCGATGGTGAGCAGCAGATCACCGCCGGGCCCGGCCTGGAGCCTATCCGCATCCAGGCGCTGTATCAGGATGGCCGGCCTGCGTATTGCCAGGTGTTTCAGCCTTCGCCGGACACGGTCATTGTTACCGGTGGCCCTTCGGGGCTGACCGCTGATGTGGTCGTGCGGCCCACGTTTGGCTCCTCTGTAGCGGTCCCCCCGGGCTGGCTGCTGGACCGTTACTGTGAGGCGCTGACCCTGGGCACCCAGTACTGGCTGCGCAAGATGCCCGAGAAACCCTGGTCCGACATGCAGCGCGCCCTGATGGATCAGGCGGCGTTCTATGCCCTCTGCACGAATGCCCGATCTGAGGCGCTCGCCGGCCACCAGTCCGGCAGCATAAGGATGAAAACACCGAGGTTTCCATGACATCGATTGCGATCACGTCTTTCAAGGGCGAGCTGCCAGCACTGACTCCGCGTCTTTTACAGCCGACCAACGCCCAGGCGGCCCGCAACGTAAACCTGCGCAAGGGGTCGCTTCGGGCTGAAAACGCGCCGCTACCCGTGCTTGGGATTGGCGGCGTGATCAATCCGTCGTCTATCTACCGGTACCCATTCGGTAACAACGGTGCAGGGTTCTGGTTTGCCTGGGGCGATGGTCAGCAGGTCAATGCAGCAAAAAGCCCGTTGGCGAAAGACGCCTGGACGCGCGTTTACTGGACTGGCGACTCATTCCCAAAAATGGCGCCAATAGGTGTCGCCACCCAGGGCGCCGGCCCATACCCATCTGGCTTTTACCGACTGGGTATTCCTGCTCCGGCTGGTGCACCGTTGGTGACAGAGCCGGCGGGCGGAGAAGCACCGCCCAGCACCACCGTCAATGCAACCTATGTGGTGACCTATGTTTCTGCCTATGGTGAAGAGGGGCCGCCCAGCCCTGCGTCGAACATCATCACCAGGTGGGACGGCGCTGGCGACCAGTTGCCAGGCAAGGTAAATGTTCAGCTGCCACCGGCACCCGATGGACCGTACAACATCGTCACCAAGCGGCTCTACCGGTCGGAAAGCGGCGGTGAATTCCTGTATTTGGCTGACTTCCCTGTGGCCCAGGGCAGTTGGGTGGACGACGTGAATAGCGATGAGCTGGGTATTGCCTGCCCGTCGCTAACCTGGGATATGCCAGATCCGGCGATGGTCGGCCTGGTCGAGATGCCAAACGGCATATTTGCCGGGTTCTTCGACAACACGCTGTGCTTTTGCGAGCCGTATCACCCGCACGCCTGGCCGGTTGATTACCAAATTTCCTTTCCTGACAAAATAGTCGGGATCGGCGTCACCACTGCCGGGCTGGTGGTTGCCACCACCGGACGTCCGCGACTGGTCACCGGCACAACGCCTGCGGCGATGAGCGCTGCTGACCCGGATGCAGACCGTGTGTGCGTGTCCAGGGGGTCGGTGGTCGATATGGGCGAGTACGTCGTCTATGCGTCGACCGAGGGGCTGGTGGCGGTGTCTGGCGGTGAGCCTCAACTGATCACCGACGGGGTGCTGACGCCGGAGCAGTGGCAAGCGCTGAATCCTGCATCGATTCATGCGTGTCGATACGAAGGTCGGTATCTCGCGTTTTACGACGGCGGGTGCTTTGCACTGGCCCCAGGCGAGGGGATCGAGTTCATTGACGCCCAGGCGGTCAACTCCTACTACGACATTGCGGCCTCCACGCTGTATCTGATCCAGGGCAACACGATTGCCAAGTGGCGAGGCGGGCCGCCGATGACCTACCGATGGCGCTCGAAGGTATTCGAGTTTCCACCAGGCTCAGCCAATTTCAGCTGCGGAAAGGTGGTGGCGGCGGCGTTTCCGGTCCGGTTCCGCGTGATCGCCGATGGCACCACCGCGCTCGACGCCGAAATTGGCAGTAACAAGATGTTCAGGCTGCCGCCGGGATTCGCGGACGCGCGCGAATGGCAGGTGGAAGCGTCCGGATCGACCGAAGTTTTCTCTATCCAAATTGCGAACACACCCTCTGAGTTGACCTAATGACGACAAAACGCTCAAGCCTTCCTGCACCCAGCAGCAAGGTTTCGGCGGAGTTGCGCCCGTTTTTCAGTGCTCTGACTGAGATCATTGAGACGGGCGAGGGGAATCGCGGGAACGGCCTCGACAAGAAGCTGACCTACCGGGATTTACTGGAAAGCGGTGCGTTCACGCTCCGGCCAGGCTGGAAGCCAGGTGGTAACGGCGGATTGGTTCCAAGCCCTGGCGTGCCAGACCGGGCAATACCGCCTGCCCCTGTGGGGTTCCAAGGTGCTGGTGTGTTCGGCATGAACACCCTGACCTGGGATAACCCCTACAAGCTCTACCGGAACCACTCGCTGACCAACATTTACCGCAGTGAAACCGATAACTTCGGTCAGGCTACGCAGATCAGTCGTGCCACGGGCATGATGTACAGCGACCCAATTCGAGGCGATGCGGTAGACCCCAGCGATCCCAAGAAAGGGAAAGTGTATTTCTACTGGATAACCTGGGTTTCCACCTCGGGGATTGAGGGGCCTCCTAACAGCCCCGCCGGCACCGCCATCGAGGCGCAACTCGATATCGAGTACCTGCTCAAGCTGATCACCAGCCAGACCAGTCAGAGCGAGCTTGCGAAGGCGCTGGCGAAAGCCATCGACCTGGAAGGGCTGAATCAGACGATAGCAATGCTGGATGCGGCAGCGCAGTCGGCGAGGCTTCTGACGTCCGCTGAGCGATTCCTGCGCGATGACGACAACGTCCAGATCCGCCGGCAAATCACCGATATCCGGGTGCAGACCGGCGAAGACGTGAAAGCTGCTATCACGCAGTTGCAGGAAGTCATTACCTCCGATCAGCAGTCAATCGCCCATCAAATCGACCTGATGGAAGCCAGTATCGGTCAGAACTCCGTTGACATCGTTTCTGAGCGAACCGCACGGATCAACTTGCAAGAGGCGGCAACTCAGGCGCTGACCAGCATGTCGTCCCGTCTTGAGACCGCAGAGTCGGTGCTGACGCAATACAGCGAAACTTTCTCTACGGCGCTGGAAACGCAAGCTCGCAACATGGAAGGCCTGGTGTCGCGAATGGACACCACGGCAGCGCAGTACTTGAGCGATCAACAAACCATTGCCAATGAGTTTGAAGCGACTGCGCGTGCCATTACATCGCTGCAAACCAACCTGAACGAGCAATCAGCGGCCATTGAGCAGACGTTGAGTACTCATTCCTCAGCCCTTGAGGGGTTGTCCGCTCAGTACACGCTTAGGCTGGATGTTAATGGGCTCATCAGTGGCTTTGGGGCCTACAACAACGGCACCGTGGCGGACTTCGCTATCCTGGCCAACCGCTTCTGGGTCGCCACTCCGGGGGCTCAAGGGCCGAACTATGTGAACCCTTTCACCATTGACGGTGAGAAGGTCTACATCAACACGCTGCTGGTGAAAGAGGCTTCTATCCAGCAGGCGCAGATTGGGCCTATCAGCATCGGGAAGCTCACGGCCAATGACGGTTTCACCCCAGTCACGACCGTGGGCGGTCAACTGCGTGCTGACGCCATCGACGTGGCGAACATCACCATCGGATTCGGCCAAGTGTATGGGCAGCTCAAAAGCTCTCAGATTGGCGCCGGCGGCCTGCCACGATTCGTGATCGATCCCCAAGCTGGGATTTTCATGAATGGCCTGATCGGCGGGACGCGCATGGTCATGACGGACCAATACCAACACTGGTACGACGCTGCAGGAGACCTTCGTATTGAGATCGGGGAGATGATGACATGACGTCGATTATTCGCTGCCGGGATGCAAATAAACAGGTCACGTTCGACAGCACGGTCCGGACTATTCGCAAGATGGAGTCGATCAGAACGCAAAGCAACGTAGGGGGAAGCCTTGACCTGACCCCCTATGACGGTCTCAAGCTCGATATAAGTCTGATGCCAGCTGAGAACGTCGGACTTTCACCGGTTCCTCTGGTGGTGATCAACGGCAACACGTTGACCTGGTCGGCTGCACCCGTGTCGTGCTTTCTGATATTGGGGATCTCCTCATGAGCATCGGCTTCAGGGTCAAAAACGATTGGGGCAACCTGGCCGTTGATGAAAATAATCCAATTTTCATTGCGGCCGGTGAATCCGCCGGCCATATCGATAACGGTGGCTGGACAGACGTTCGACTTTTCAAAGACAAAGACGGTATCCCACCCGTAGCCATCTTTTTCGAATACACGTTTTATGGAGTGTCCACCAGCCCGACACCGCCACTTGTCTTTGCGAGGCCTCGGAATGTCGCCGCAAACGTGAATACGGTTATCGGCTATATCGCGGCAAAGGGCGCGCCTGGTGCGTGGACCGGCGTCGTGGTGGCGCTCACTATTACGAATCTTCCAGGTAACCCGCAGAACCACGCTCAGCTGTATCCGCTCTTACGGGCTTATATGTGCGAGTTTTTGGTCGTCTTCTCCGGTGGCTACATCAGCGGCGAAACCCATGGGGTTCGGGTTTGGGCGCCAGGTTCTTCGACCGTCGTGTTCGACTCTGGAAACAACGCCGTCAGCTACAAGCGATCCAATGGGGTGTGGAACTACGACCATCGGGACCAAGTACTCAGCGATCAATATCTGGAAGCCTGGATTGGCTCTGACGCTTTCAGCACCCGTAACGAGTGGATGCTCGTCAGTTCCATCGGCACCGGTTACTTCATGCGGTACAACGGCGAAGTGGCCGGTAGTCGATTAATCATCCCTGGATTGATCGGCGACCCCATTCTTAGGCAGATCCTCACCGGCCGCTCGGGCACGCTGATTCACATGCCATTTCTGTTCATCGAAACTCGAAGGCCGGTAGATGAAGGTGTCATCCTGCCGACCGGCCCCGGCCCCGCGTAAATTCTTCAGGAAAAATCATGGCTACGACTCATATCTACCGCGCTGGCACGGTCAGCATTGCTGCGGGCGCATTAATTGCTTCTGGAGCCGGCACGGCCTGGCTTTCAAATGCGGCCAGGGGCGACGTGTTGGTCATCCCGAGCGGACAATGCTTTGAGCTTGTGACCGTCGAGACCGATAGCCGCGTTACGCTCGATGCGGCCCCGGCGGCAGCTGTAAACGGTGTGCCGTACGTGCTCCTGCGATTTGCCACTTCACAAAACGTCAGAGACCTGCTTGAGAAAGTTGAGGAGTTTTTGAAGGACAGGCAGGTCAGCCTGGCAGAATTTGCTGACTGGGCTACCGGAGCGGCAGCCGGCGGCCCAAACAAAGACGGTAAATATCCGCTCACGGACCGCTATGGCACGGTGACCATGGCCGATTGTCCCGCCAGGCTTGCTGTTATCGCGGGGTCAGGTGGCGGCGGGGGCGTGGGCGCTGGAACGGTTAAGAAACTCAATGACGTCGTTCCTGATGAAAGCGGCAAGCTCACGGTTACGCCGGGCGACATTGGCGCGGCCACTGTAGAGCAGGGCAACCTGGCGGACGGCGCGGTGCAGAAAGCACTGGCCCGCCTCTATAAGCCTCTGCTGACCGATGTACTCGTGCTTGGCGACAGTCGTGCCTTTCAGTGCACCAAGGGCAACGTAGGTTTTACCGATTGGGCGGTATCCGAGACCGGTGGCCTCGCCGCGTTTCCGCTGACTTTGAACAAAGGTATCGACGGAAACACCACATCGCAAATGCTGGCCCGCCTACAAGCCGATGTGATTGCTAACAGCGGTGCTTTCGATGTGATGGTGCATTTCGGTACCGGGAACGACCGCCTGCAGGGGATGAGCC
The DNA here is from genome assembly GCF_016918385.1 of Pseudomonas sp. ICBG1301. Lineage (NCBI taxonomy): Bacteria > Pseudomonadati > Pseudomonadota > Gammaproteobacteria > Pseudomonadales > Pseudomonadaceae > Pseudomonas > Pseudomonas sp. ICBG1301. Next base: position 152,443 of record NZ_JAEKGB010000005.1, on the reverse strand, counting down.
TGGACCAAACGATCCGTAATCTTGAATACCTATATGCCGCGCTCCTCAAGCGGGGCAAGGTCGTGATCGCCATTGCCGAAACCCCGGTAATAGGTGCGAATGTCGGGCTGCCCCCGCAGCAGACTGCCAATCATTTTGCGGTGCACAACTGGTATCTCAACGTTGCGCCCGGCATGGGTGTGATCGTGGTGAATCCATGGGATGAGATGGTCGACCCTGCATCGGGCTCGAACTTCTGGCCCAAAGAGGGAATGACCGGTGACGGATTGCACCCGACCCCCATGGGAGCCCGGATTATCGGTCGCAAGGTGGGCGAAGCTTTGAAAAGGCTGTTCACCTTCCCGGCAGTTCTACCCACCTCCAGCGTCGCCTACGACTCGGCGCTTGTGCCCGGTGGCAGCTTTATCCCTAACTCGCTGCTGACCGGCACCAATGGCACGCTTGGTGCCGGAAGCAATGCCACGGGGCAGGTGGCCGCGTCTTGCACGTTGCAGGGTTCCAATCTCAACGGTTTGGCCGTGGCAGCCTCCAAGGAGGCGGCAGATGTGGGCTTCAAACAGGTGCTGCGTATCACGGGCATGCCGAGCGGTAACACGCCGACCCTGACCCTGGAGCAGACGGTGGACGTGTCAAAGGTCGCTGTGGGCCATCGCTTGCGCGCAGTGGCGGGCTGGGAGTTCATCAGCGTGAACACCAGCGTTCTGCAGGTCGCCCTGCAAATCGTTGCAGTGAGTGCGAGCGGTACCACTATTGCTCAGATCGGGCAGAACCAGGAACTGAATCACGCTCTGCCCATCGGTAGTATCAGCGGGACACTGGTCACCCAAACCCTGACGCTGGCCCAGGCCCCCACCAGCCTGAAAGTGCAGCTCTCCATCATTTTCAAATCCGGCACCGGCCAGGACGCAACGATCAAATTACGTCAGCTGGATCTGACACGACTTTTCGCGTGAGGGCTTATCAATGAGTGAGACACAAGAGCAATTGCTTGCCAGGGTGCTCCAGGGTAATACCGATGCAATCGGGTTCTGCGAGACGCTTTTCGCTATTTCACAAACCCTGGATGACATCGTGGACGGTGATAAGCCGCTCACCACCAACGACGTTTATCAGGCTTTCTGGCTGGCGCTGATCGAACTGCCCATCAACCCGTTCTACCGGCACTTCGAGCACTTCGTGCGCCCGCTCATGGCCATGGCGCTCCAAGACTGGCGCGATAGCGTCACGCTCGAGCGCGGCGGTGACCACCATGGTCGAAGCCTGGCATTTGTCCTTCGCGACCAGCTTACCGGCCTGGTGGTGCAATGCGCGTACCTCATCGGCGGGAGCGCTTGGATGGCCGAGGTTTCCGCTGACATACGGAGGTTTTTCCATGATGAGACCTTTTCAGCCTACAACCAGGAATTGATCAAGGGAGTTGCACGATGAGCGGCGGCGGAGGCAAAACCGATAACTCGATACAGGACACGCCAGAACAGAAGTATGCCGCTCAAGTGGCGGCTGAGAAGTGGAACTACGCCCAGGAGCGGCTGGCGCCCGTCGAAAACGCTTATATGAAGCGCGTGGATGACATGGATTCGGCCGGTAGCATGGCCTACGTGCGGGGCAAAGCGAACGCAGGCACTCAACAAGCCCTGGCGTCGGGCCTGAAGCAGGTCGACCAAGGCATGACCCAGCAGTACGGCCTGAATCCAAACAGCGGCCGCTCCGTCGGCGCCCAGGCTGACCTGGCCGCAAGCGTGGGGGCGGCGGGCGGCGATACCATGGCCCGGGCGCAGTTTGAGCAGAAAGGGCAGAAGATTGCAGGGCTCAACAGTGTGGCAGCCATCGGCCAAGGACAGTCGTCCCAGGCCCAGGCAGGCCTCAACACGGTAGCCAACCAGGCCGCTCAAGATGCCCAGGCGGCTGCGTTCACAAGCTTCAACCGTAAATCGGCCAACTTGCAGCTCGCTGGCGCGGCCATGGGCGCGGTGGCAGGCGGTGCTGCTTATGGACTGAACAACATGGCTGAGGCGAAGAAAGCTGCTGCAACCACGGCAGGCGCCGCTAACTCCGGGCTTTCAGGCTTCAACAGCGGTTACGGGATGTCCACGGACAGCCTGCAGGGGTTTAAGTACAAAGCCAACTTCGGAGGTGAATAAGAATGCCCTATTACGTCGATCCGAATGCTGCGTTCGCCGGAAAACAGGGTGCTTCCACTGTTCTGGGCCAGTTGAGCCGATCACAGTGGGACGATTGGAAAGCCCGGTTTCAACCGTACGTGGACAAGCTGGCCAACATCGCGACCAGCGATTCTTTCGCTGGTGAGCAGGCTGCGACCGCATCGCAGGCTGTCAACAAAACCTTCGATAGCGCGGCCCAGGGCCTGCAGATGCAGCAGCAAGGTATGGGACTGATGCTTACACCCGCCCAGCAGGCTGCTCAGGACAGAAAAATGCAACTGGGTCGAGCATCCGCGACCGTGGACGCGAGCAACAACGCCCGCGTCTCAGCGCGCGACCTGCAAGAGCAAATCATGGCTGGTGGCATGGGCCTCAGCGGCTTGAAACCGGGGAGCTAAATCATGGGATATGGACTGATCGGACTGAAACAGGAAATGCAAGGAGAGGCCATGCAAGGCCTCTCCCAGCTGTCCCAACAGCAACAGCAGGCCAAGCTGGCCGAGGACCAGATGAATCAGCAGGCCAAGGCCAACACGAAGTCCAGCCAGGTAGGCATGGCCACTACGGGTGCAATGGCCGGCTCAGCCTTTGGGCCAGTCGGTACGGCTATCGGGGCGGGTATTGGATTTATTGCAGGATCGTTCATGTAGAGAGCTGCGCTACACTCGAAGCTTTGTTTCTTCGAGAACCGCTCATGGAACTTGCGCTTTGGATTATCGCCGTCTTGCTTTTGCTCATATACCTACTGCTCCGCCAGGCGGTGCAGCTACTGAGGAAAGACCTACCTAAGCTGATCAGGGTCGCGTCAGACCTGAATGTTGAGCGATTAGATCAGGTTGCTGAGCGGGTAGAGGATGTGCGCGGAAGCGTCGATTCGCTCGCTACGAACCGCTCGCATCAACTGGAGGGGTGATCACAAACAACCTTTTCTATTGGACTGCGGCTGTAAATCAGCCGAATGATGTCCGGGAATTACTATTGTCGGGAGACAACAATGGCAGGCGGATTAGATACCCGTGGCGGGATGGACGGCTTCACCCAGGGCTTTGGCCTGGTAAGCAATCTCCTCGCGCAGAAGGACCAGCGAGAACTTCAGAAGGCTCAGCTCGCTCAGCAGACTGAGGATCGCCAATATGGTCGCGAGATCCAGCAACAGGAAATGGGCCTGCGCAGAGACGACTTGGCGTATCGCCGGGAAACTGATCAGCGAAACTACGCCGACACCCAGGCACAGCGTGAATATCTCCACCAGCGTGATGCTGACAACGCTGCGCGCCAAGATCGGCAGTTCCAGGCAACGTACGGCCTGCAGCTGGCCGGGCAGAGGCAGGCAGCAGCGCGTATGCAGCGCGAGGATCAACGCCTCGACCTTCAGCAACAGCAACTGACGCGCCAGATTGGCCGGCAAGAAAAAGCCGATATGCAGAAGCAGGATGCGCTCACCGCGCAATCCGCCTACGCCAAGATTGCCGTGGGCGCTGATCTAGACGACAACGACCTTGAGGTGTTCAAGCGCAACCCTTGGTTGGACCCCCGTCACGTTCTCTCCCCTACCATGCAGGGCGATGTAGCGACTGCTGGCAAGGTATTCACCGGTGAAATTAACTCAAACTCGCCTGAAGCTTTAGATGCGGTTAATCGCATGTTTGCGCCGAACATCCAGCAAGGCGGAGGCGGTAAGAAGCGCATTGTGCAAGTGATGCCTGGACGGACGGAGGGTACCGTTGCATTTGAGCTCGAGGTAACTGGTGATGATGGAAAAAAATATACTGCCCCTATGACCAAGAACCGCGGCACTGCCAACGACGCCGACGACGAGGTTCTAGAAATGCCCATCGAGAAGTTGGTTGATCGTGTATCCGGTTACAAGCTTCTGAGTGGCGTCTTCAATACTCCCGAAATCAGGCAGGCCGCGCTGCGTTATGGTCAGCAAATAGGGCTGGCTCCGAAAGACCAGATGAGCAAGCCTCTCGCTGCCCCGGTTCAAAAGGCCGAGGACAAAGACCTAGAGGCGATTGCGGCCGCGTCGACCATGAACGATCAGTTAGCGCGCATCGGCGAGCAAATCACTTCCGGAAAACTTGACCTCGGCCCGGTCAAAAATACCCTTGCCGCCGCACGCAACGCGATGGGAATGAGCACCGAAGAGTCAAGAAATTATGGTTCGCTGAACTCGACGCTTGAGCAGCTCCGTAACGCAAGTCTGCGGCTCAATGCTGGCGTGCAGACGGATGGTGACGCCCAGCGCGCCTGGAATGAGCTTATTACCAACATCAACGATCCCGCGCTTGTTCAGCAGCGTCTGGCTGAAATTCGGGCGCTCAATGAAAAGGCGATGGAGCTGAAAACCAACATGATCCAGCAGCGCCGGCATAACGCTCGTGCAGAGCCGCTGGATATCGGCACCGTGATCCCGCAGCTTGACCAGCAGCGCGGGCTCAGCATGCCGTCGACCGGAGCGCAACCGCGTCAGTCCGCAGCACCCACGAGAGCGCCATCTACTGAACTGCCGCACGGTGCCAAATTCCTCGGCTTTGAATAAGGAGCAAGCCATGCCAATCGCAAAGTTTGAGATGCCGGACGGCCGTATTGCTCGTTTCGAAATGCCGGACGGGGCCACCCCAGAACAGGCTCAAGAAGTCTTCTCGCAGATGGCCAAGATGAGTTCGCCCGCCGCCGAGCCTCCGAAAAAGCCCGCGGCACCAGAGGTTGGCGCTTTTCGGGCGGGTTTGCGAGGCCTGAATGACGGCCTAACCTTTGGGTTTGCAGATGAAATCTCAGGAGGCCTTGCTGCGACCTTGGAGCCGTTGATAGGTACGGGCAACCCGGGCAAAACCTGGCGAGAGCGGTATGATCAAAACGTCGCCGGTGAGCGTAACCTCGATGCGGCTTCTCGAGACCAGCATCCCGTCGCAAATATCGGCGGCGGGTTAGTCGGCGGCGTTGTCCCAATGCTTGCCAGCGGCGGTACTACCGCCTTGCCAGGCTTGGCTGCTCGTGCTTCAGCAGCGGCCGCACCCACAACTGCGCAAGTTATCGGTCGTTCGGCAGCCACAGGTTCCGCTTACGGCGGCCTATACGGCCTGGGTTCAGGTCAGGGCGATATCTCTGACCGCATCCCTAGCGCAGTGGAAGGGGCAGCACTGGGCGGCGTGGTAGGCGGGGCTTTGCCTGTGGCAGCAGTGGCTGGCGGCGCCGTCAAACGCGCCTTGACCTCCTCAGAGAATTCGGCAAACCGCCAACTGCAGCGTGCGCTGGAGCGAGACGGAATCAGCCTTGAGGAATGGCAGCGGCGGGTTCAGGCCATGCGCGAGGAGAACCCGGCCGCACTACCCGTCGATGCCGGTGGCGAGAACGTAGCAGGCCTGCTTGAGCGCGTGGCGAACACGCCAGGGGCTGGGCGCACCAAGATCATTCCCGCGCTGAACGAGCGCCAAGCGGCTCAGCCTGACCGCGTGGCGGAACAGTTGTACCGGCTGACCGGGGCTGGTCGCGGCCGTGAAAAGCCGGTAGCCATGTCCGACTCTAAAGAATTAACGATCTGGGAGCCGCCTGCGCCAGGCTCTCGCGAAGGCGATGCTATGTCGAAGGTGGCTGATGATATGGCCGCCGGTGGCACACCTGAGCAGCGCCGGAGCGCCTACCGTGCGCTTGAGGATACGATGAAAGAGCGCGCAAAAGCGGCCGCACCTCTTTACGAGCAGGCTTACAAAGAGCCCGTGCCTTGGACTAAGGAGCTTGAGGAGTTAATGGCCCGCCCGGCTATGCAGACGGCTTTCCGTGATGCGAAGACGCGCGCCGGTAACCAGGGCCGCCCATTCTACGGAAAGTTCGTGGACTTGGCCGATGATGGAACGTTTACCGTCAAGGACGTGCCCAGCACCGGCGACTTGGACATCATGAAGAAAAACCTGGATGACCAAATTGGCGCGTTCATGCGTTCCGGAGAGAAGGGCCGGGCGGGCGATATCATCAACATCAAAAACAAGCTGCTCGGCATCATGGATGAATACAGTCCGACCTATTCCAAGGCTCGAAAAGTTTGGTCTGACGACTCCAGTTATATGGGTGCTACGGAGAAAGGGCGGGATCTGATCTTTAACCAGAAAATGAGCCCCGAGGAGTTCGCTGACACTTTCCGGAGAATGTCGCCGGCTGACCGAGAAGGCTTTGCAACTGGTGCTGTTTCGTCTGTGATCGGCAAAATGGGCAGCAAAACCAGCACCTATTCTGACGTTGTGAGGGATCTCAATTCACGCAATATGCGCGAGAAAATCGGCGCAATGCTGCCGAATAAGGCTGCACGGGACAGCTGGAATACCTTGCTCGATCAGGAGGTCGCGTCGACTGCGCTACGTCAACGGGCCACAGGGAATAGCGCAACTGCCCGGCGAATGGCTGAAGTCGATGATGAGAGTGGAGCAGTGGAAAGGGCAGGCGGGGCGCTCGCAGACCTCATGGGTGGGCGTTTCCTTGCGCTTACTGGCAAAACTATCGCGGCCGGCTACAAAGGCACGCGAGATCGACTGCACGCTCGATCAGATGACGCTGTGGCTGATCGCCTGCTAAAGCCAGAAGTTGCAGCGAAGGCGCAAGATGTTCAGCCGATGCCGGCTATCGAGGCACCCTCGCAACTTGCAGTACCAGGTGCGGTGGTGTCGGCCTTGGGCGGCGACGAGTCGGAACAACAACCAGCTCCCCCCAAGGTTGCGCTTGCTCCAGTCGCAGCCGCCGGGCCGGGGGCTGGTCGCGCAGCCTCCGTTCCTGTCGCAGGACAAATTACCCCCGGCAACATCGATCTGAACGCCAGGCCCACGGTCAAGAACGCTGATGGGACAATCAGCACAGTCCGGTCAATGTCGATCGGCGTAGATGGCAAGGAAGTGCTCATTCCGACAGTCAGCGATGACGGCAGGATCATGTCAGACGACGAGGCGATCCAGACTTATCAGCGCACCGGCAAGCACCTCGGTATGTTCAAAGATCCCGAGAGCGCGAGTGCATACGCTGAAAAGCTGCACGAGGACCAGGCGGAGCAATATGGCGACAAGGCTGGCTCCAAGGCCGGTGACGTTCTGCCGGAGCCTGGTGACGATCAGGCCGCCTTGCCGCCTGCTCAAGCCCTGGACCTGGCTGCTCACAGCGCTGCCACCTCTCCAGACAACGATCTGCCCGAACCGACCAGTGCCCAGAAAGAGGCGGGCAACTATCGCAAGGGGCATATAAAGCTCCAGGGATTGGATATCGCCATCGAGAACCCGCGGGGTTCGGAGCGCAAGGGTGTGGATGGGGACGGCAAGGAGTGGTCGCATTCCATGTCCGACCATTACGGCTACATCAAACGCACCACCGGTGCTGACGGTGATCAGGTTGACGTTTATGTCGGTCCAGAGCCGTTTAGCCAGCGTGTGTTTGTCGTAGACCAGAAAGACCAGGGCACCGGTAAGTTCGATGAGCACAAGGTTATGCTGGGCTATACCAGCCAAGCGGCGGCGGTCAAAGCCTACAAATCCAACTTCGACAAAGACTGGAGCGTGGGCGATGTAACCGAGATGAAAATGCCGGAGTTCAAGGCATGGCTCAAGACAGGTGACACAGCAAAGCCTCTAGCGGCTGGCGCTTCTAAACCAACCGTGAAAGCCGTCAATGCCAAGATGGCAGCGGTGCGCTTAAGCGGCATGAGCGATGAACGCAAACAGCAGGAACTGGCCAAGTTGAACCAGGAACGGGAACAGCTCGCCAGCTGATCGAAAGCGGCCCGCTTGTACAGGGGCCGCGCCTCCACTTAATCCGGCCGTGAGGCCCCATCCAGTAGGTATTCCAGATGCCTGGACAAACTCCAGACTCAGCACGTTTCACCGACCCAGACCGCTTGCAACCAGGCGAGCGAGAGCCAATCCGTGCGCTTAATCCGCTGCCGTTGGCGGGGCAGGCTCTTTGCTCGTGCAGTTGTGGGTGGTTCGGCCCCGCGGGACAACGCCAGGACGGCGCGTGCCCAACGTGCGGCTCAACCGCGGCTAAAGCGCCCAGCAAGGCGGTTACACATGTTTACGAAACCATGGCCAAGCTGCTGAGCGAGACCGGTGAGCGACTCAAGAGCGCTCAGATTGACTGTATATCGCTGCGCACGATGGTGGATCAGTCGGTTCAGAATTGCCGAACACTTCAGGAAGTTCAGACCCCGCTCACCGCAAAGACGGTAGCATTTGACGCCTCACTGAAGTTGATTGGCCTGCCGGCCGACACGGCGCCTGATGTGTTCCCGGGGGTGGTTCAGTCCATTCTGCACGACCAGCTTCGCTACACCATGCATCGCGATGTGCTGCGCCTTGATCAGGCCGCTTGGGACGCCGTGCAGGACTTCCCTCAACACAAGATGTCAGCCCTGGACTACGACCAGGCCGTTGACAGGCAAATCTCGCGCTGGCGCCAGATTCAGCACCAAGCTGAAATGCAACGCTTGGCCTTGGAAAAATCTGAATCCAATCAATCTGAAGAGACGTCTGGTTCTTCGATATGTTCATAACCACTTTGGCCGTGCGCGGTAGCGCGACCGTTGGCCAAAGTGCTTACGGCCTTGGCCGAGCGTTCTCCGGATCGGGCCGCTTTCCCGCTGCTTTATTCCAAACTCGTCGTGATTATCAACCCTTCCCCAACTTGGTCAGCGAGCAACATTAGCTTGTCTATATGCACATATAGTTTTCCAATTTTTTCCATGTAAATATAGAACTCAGGCTCAGCGCACGACTTCGCTGCGCTAAATAGGTCTTGTGCGGCGCTCTCGAGCGCCGACGCTGCGCCCCTAAGATCATTCCGCAATTCTTGATCAGGTTTGGCAAGGTGCATGAGGTCGTACCTTCAGAGGGAAGCAACCACACCTGAATTGTGTTTGTCATTATTATTTCGGTTTGGTGTTTTTGCTTGTGGAGGTTAATTGGTATTAAGAAAGTTTTTAAAAATTAAGTTTCCAAGCGATCACGTCCGTTCCTTTTGGCTTTGTATAGAAGTGCGTCAGCGTGGGCGAGCCATTGTGTCGAGTTATTGAATTCTTCACGCCATGGCGCTATCCCGATGCTTAAACTGAGTGGTTTTCCTAGTATTTTTTCGCTGTTTTGTTTGAAGTTTTGCCTCAGGCGTTCGATGATGTTTACAGCTTGTGAGCCGGGTGTACGCTCCATAATTATACAAAATTCATCACCGCCAAACCTAGCAATAGAGTCTAAAGGCCTCAATGAGGTTCGTAACGTCGTGCTTAATAATTGTAGTACTGAGTCTCCTATAATATGACCATGCTCATCATTAATTTTTTTAAAGTTGTCGATGTCTAGGACGACTAAAGTTGTGTTGCAGCGTATTGACGATTCACTCGCAATTCTATTCAGCGCTTTATCCAAAAATCTCCTGTTAAAAAGCCGTGTAAGATCATCTGTTACGCTAAGGTTGTTCAATGCTTGTCTAACTCTGTAGAGTTCTAGGGCAAGCTTGTATGATGCGAATCCTACCGTTAGCGGGTATATGGTGAGCAAAGGTAAAACTGCCCAGGCTGTGATCATTGAGCTTTGTAAGAAGGTGTAGCCAAAAGAATATTTATATATGTAGGCTCCGGCGAGTTGCAAGGCCACACTTCGTAGTAAGAACTTTAAGCCGCCTGTAGATATAGCATTCATCAGAACCATGGCTGACATGCTTACTGAGGCCAACGGATTAAATCCGATTGCGCAAATCCAAATTCCACAAAATAATGAATCGAAATTTAGATTTCTTTTTTCAGCTATAAAAGGTTGATTTGCTGCTTTAGAAATTTTATAAGCGACATGAGGCCATATCAGAACGTTTAAAAATAATGCGTAATACAAATAGGTATTGCTGTCATTTGCGAGGAGTGATTGAAGAATAATGGGGCTGCACAAAAGTGTGCCTAAGATTCGCGGATAGTAGACTCTCTTCGCGAAATTTTCCCCATGTTTCTTTCTATCCATTACCAACCTCAGATGATTGTTGTAGTGATTTCAGTATGCCACCATTTTTTTTGCTTTTTGTCTAGTAAGATACTCGAACTTTTCTGAAAGCTGCTGGGCTCAACGCGGATTAACCCGTCTCTATTCCGGTACAGTCAGGGTGCACTCCAGTGCTGCATGGCTTTCGTAGATTCCTGTCTAAGCTGTCAAAGGAGTGTAACCTTGATAGATAGACAGTATGAGCAGTAGTTTCGTGTTTCAGATTTAGCCTGGTTTCTCGTTTGATTTAAGCGAAGGGGTTTTTTGAATATAGTTCGTTTTCAGATTATGCTTCAGAGATGACAACGGCAGGTTATTCAATGACGACGCCTATCAGTACAATTGCGTCAATTTTTACTATGTATAAAGGAGTGCAATAGGTTTAATAAAAATATCAGGCGCTTAGTTGTAATAATCAAGATCAGGCACAGGGTGGTAGGGTAAATATTTCATGTCGCTGAGGAAGGCCGACGGCATGGAAAAAACACCGCTGTCATCAACTAAAAAATATCGATGAGGTTTGTCCGCAGATCAGGCTAACTTTTTGCATTCACAACATTAAGAACTAGTAGGCGGGGCAAGTTCATGAATAATGCGGGGCTCGATATCTCCCATTGTTACGGCTCAGCCTGATGACAATCTCAAACCGAACGGCCCGGTCCACGCTAGGCTATGCGCTCAGTCTAGCTGTCACTTCATTCAACTGCCCCGATAACCCGTGCAGATTGTGGCTGGCCGCTTCGGTGCGCTGCATATTGTCCAAATTGGTGCTGGCTATGATCGTGATTTCGGTAAGATTTCGCGAGATGTCTTCGGCCACCGAGGTTTGTTCTTCGGCAGCAGTGGCTATTTGGCGGTTCATGTCGCGGATCGCTTCCACGGCATAGGTGATACGCTCGAGCATGGCTCCGGCCTCGGTAACTTGCGCGACACTTTCTTCGCTGTGCGACTGCCCACTTTCAATCGCCTCGGCGGCGTCCTCCGCACCGGTTTGCACAGACTGTATAATCTGGTTGATCTCGATTATTGATGCCGCCGTGCGCTGAGCCAAGCTCCGAACTTCGTCTGCCACTACTGCGAAACCCCGTCCGGCGTCACCGGCTCTGGCCGCTTCGATAGCCGCATTCAACGCCAACAAGTTGGTCTGCTCGGCAATGCCGCGAATCACTTCCAGCACTTTGCCTATGCGTTCGCTATCGGTTTCCAGACGCCGAATCACCGTTGCCGTATTGGCAATTTCGCCACGCATCCGAGTGATGGTATGAATGGTGGCCTGCATGACTTTTTCGCCTTGTTGAGCGGAGCGGTCGGCGTCGTCGGCTGCACGCGCGGCTTCTGCAGCATGACGCGCAACTTCTTGGGCTGTGGCCGACATTTCGTTCATTGCCGTCGCTACCTGATCTGTACGGTTGAACTGCTCGTTGGTGCCGGTGGCCATGAGGCTGGCAATAGCGTTCAACTCGCCGCTAGCGCTGTCTAGGTCCTTCGCACTGCGCTGCAAGCGGTTGAAAGTTTCGGCGAGGAAGTCGCGCAGTTTGTTGGCAGCCATAGCCAGTTTGCCCAGTTCATCTTCACGGCTGGTGGCCACGCGGTCAGCGAACTTGCCTTGGCTCAGTTGCGCCACATAGTCGATCAGTTTGCGGATCGGATCAACCAGATTGCGGTTGATCAGCCACAGGCTCAACAGGCCGATCAACAGACCTGAGGCGAGCATCACGATAATCCCCAGCATCACAGTTCGTTCGGCTGCGGCATTGATCAATGCCGATTGCTCGGTGGCCTGTTTGCGCAGTTCGCCGACCAGTTCGTTCATCTGATCGCTGGTAGCGCGGTCTATGCCTTTGACCGCGTTGTCGCCAGCCGTTGGGTCGGCACCTGCTGCCACGTAGGCATCACGACCTTTCTGGTAAGAGGCGCCCAACTGACGATGTTCGTCACGCAAGCGTTCGATGCGTTTCTTGAGCTGATCATCTAGGCCCTTCTGGCTCACCAGATCGGCGAGTAGGTTCTGCACGTCATGCTCACGGCTTTCGAATTGCTTCCAGTATTTGTCCAGTTCGGCGGGCTGCTTGCCGCGCAGCAGGACGTTTTTCCATTCCTGAACCTGCACTTTGAATTGCAGGTTGGCCTCATCAATCAATTGCGACGTGTGCAGAGGGCCTTCGATCAGGTCGGCGTAGCCGTGCACGCCGCTGGACAGAAAATGAAAGCAGGTCAAGGCAATCAGCAGTATTGCCAACAGGCTGCCGCCGAGCAAAGAGAGGATTTGGGCTCTTAGGGATTTTTTCAGCATCGGATGATACTCATGACAGGAGCGTGGTACGCCTAAGTGGTCGTGAAGACGTCAGAACTTCCCTGTCTGCGAGCCCGGCCGGAGGTCGAAATCGCGTTACCTAGCAACTGTGTCATCGGCACACCAGAGCGAAACTTGAGAGGAGTTCAACCATTCGTCGCTTACAGCCGCCATCGAGTGCCAGGCAGTCAGCCCAGACCCGTAGATTTCAGCCTAGCCAGACTCTGTTTGATATGCCCGACGTTCTCGCCAATCGTCTCCAGGGCACCACGTATGTTCTCATCTACGTGAGATCCGCCATGGTTCGCGATCCACAAGGACAGTTCCATAATGGCAGCCTCAAGGGCGAGTTGGTTCTCGTAGATGCGCTCCAGCATATCGTGGAGGGGGTATTCGCAGGAGGGCATTGGCGCATCTCAATTCAGTGGTGCTACGAGCGTAACCCAGCCGAGCAAGACATTGCCAAGCAATTCGCAGACAAAGAAAAGCCCGCGATGGGGGGTAGCGGGCTTAAAGGGATAATCACACGGAGCTGGGGTAACCATAGGCGCTCAGCTGTGAAAGGAATGTGAAATGCTCACCGTCAGGCAGCGCAGAAAATTTATTCATCAGCACCGAGCCGGTCACTCGTCACCTGATGAGAAACGCGTAGCTGAGGCAGGGCCACCGGGTCAGGCCATCGAAGTTGCTGTGGAGGGGCCTCAGCGGCCGTCGATCTGTTCACCTTTGCATGAACGTAGGCAACTTCCTGGCTCACTATGAGAGCCACAAAGCCTAGGCAAGCGCATGTGCTGACGAGCAAAGCCATCTTGATGAGCTTGTTTGCAGTGGTCTTCATGCAGCGCTCTCCGTGTGGGCATGAGCTCCGATCGTAACTCGCGAGACCAGAAACAAAAAGCCCGCCGATTGGGGAGGGTTAATGGCGGGCTGGGCGCCAGTTCAGTTGGATAGGCGCCCGTACTGAGGATAGACCAGATCGGAGAGGGCATATACAAGAAGCCCGGCGCTGAGCCGGGCTTTTTATCAGGAGCAGGTCCCGCCCTTGTGGTGCGACCCTGTTCCACCTGTTGGGTGAGTGCCTTTTGGACACGCTGAGGCGGAAAAGGAAGCAATCGAAAGCAGGGCTACCAGGCCAATCACAGCGATTTTTTTCATAAAGCCTCCATGCACTGCGGAATGCAGTATCAGGGCATCGGCGTGCCGAGATATTGCTTGAGTGAAGAAACCCGATGAATTCAGAAAGACGATGCGATCGCCTGAGCCAGTTGCATGTCGCTCATCAGAGGCGAGCTGTAGGTCGCTCTGTAGTATCTGGAAGCCTGCTCAAACTCAGCGCCGCGAATCTGGCCGTCTGAACCAATGAATGCAAGCGCATCGGTCTTTGCTGATTTGAGTGGTTTCTGCGAATCGTCCGTTGTATAGCTGGGCAACGTCGTTAAAGCGGTTGGTAGGATAGATGTATAGGTCATCACTTTATCGAACGGAGTGGCCTTTTCATTCGCCGTTACCTGGTGGCCGATCAGCATCATCGCAGCGATTGCCAGCGTCTTCCATGCGTGCATCATTTGAAGCTTCCATTGCGATCAGAGGACGCCACCATAGCAGAGCAGGGCGCTTAGCAGAAACAAGAAGCCCGGCGCTGGGCCGGGCTTAACCTAAGCTATTTCAGCAGAAGCTGGAATACCTTCCTTAATTAGACTCACCATACTTGCTCGATCTTCTTCTGAGCTGATCACGCGAACCTCTGGAAAAGCGCTCAACTCTGTCGAAACCTCTTTATAAGCCTTAAAAAGCTTCGGCTTTCCAGCGATAGGAGGGCCTGCGACAAACAGAGTATCAGGTGGTAGCTGGCCCTTTGCGCTTAGGCGTCGCACTCGTGATATCCACGCGTCCCCGTGTTCATAGATTTTTCCGGATTCTTCGTGACCAAGGTGCAAAGGCTTGATTGCCTGCACAGGCTTGCCACCCTGGATCAGTACGAATGGAAATTTCACTGGGTAGTCCGATGAGCCCAGCTTTCGATCCACGTAATGCTGCTTCAGATTGACGTCAGCCAACAGCCTACCTAGCTGTTTCTCTAGTGCTGCTTCTTGATATTCCTTTGTCGCAAAGCTGTGCTTCACATAGTGGTCAAATAGAGCCTTTAGTGCCTGGTCTGAATTTGCCGCAACTATTGAGCCTGGCTCACTGAAGCGCATCATTGTTTCCCTCGGATGCACCAGGTGGCTGAATGTCGAAGAGAGCGCTTGGCGATCAGATCTATGGCTCGTGAAAAAGCCGCTGAGTCTAGCAAGCTCAGCATTTACTTCTTTTCGTGCCCTGATAAAAATCTTGGCATCAAGGCTTGGGAAAAATGTTGTTACGCGCTGGCGCTTGGTCTCTACGACGAAACGAAAATCACCATTATTGGCAAGCAGCACTACCCCGATGTTTACAAACTCACCCGTCTCTGGGTAAGGGAGAAACCTTAAAATTGAGTAATTACATATGATTCTCATAGGGCCCCCCAGAATCGCTCTTCCTTGAACATCTGCAGAATTTCCAGCCGGCTTGCTAGCGTTGGCTCGGTCAGGTCGATGAGGTCTGCATCCCTATATAGCCAATCTTCGGTCAAAAAGCTGATGATCGTATCCCAGTTCGACAACGCCTTGCTCAGGAAATCAGTGTATTCCTGACGAACGAGGTAATCCCTAAAATCTTTACGGCACTCGCAGAACACGTGCTCTTCAAGAAATTCTTCGGGATTGAAGGACTTATGAAATGCCAGGTTGTGATCGATGACGGCTAGCTCGCCACGACTGTCCAATATTAAGTTCACGTTCCCACCCATTGGGCCGAGAATCCTGCCTCCATTTTGTACCCACCAATCAAAAAGTAGAACCTTCCTCATCAGGTCCCGAGGGGTGGATTTCAAATGGGCAATGTTGAAATCTACAGCGCTTTCGACCGCTTGCGATGCGAAGGCTAATCCTCCCTCCAGATCGGAGACGTTGGGAACCACGCTGAAGTCGATCAAGTCTTGAGGTACGACCATCTTTTTCCATGGAGGAATAGGCAAACCGAGAGTTTTTCCCAGTTCTGCGCAGAGCAACTCCGATATCAGCGCCGGACCGCCAGATTTAGAAAGCCCTTTTACGAAGTAGGTTCCACCATCGTTAGCACGAATAATGAAAGGCTTTATTGATATTCCCTGATGGCTTTGGCGAACAATTTCGACAGCTGTTACTTGGTCCGACATAGCCGCACTATCCCTGAGCTAAATTTAAATACGTAACTTTCTTAGCCGTACAGCTCGGGTTACGTTCTGCTTATGCTTCCCGCCTTCACCTCTTCCGCATACCCCGCCAGCTTGTCCTCTATCTCCTGATAGCTCAGCGCAATCATCATTAGCTCGTCTGCAGTGATTTGATCGCCGGCGGCGAGTAGCCGCTTTGCGACCCCAAATAGATCGACGCCTGACCACTTGAGCAGGGCTGCCGCCTCTTTCAGGTCGCGGCGAAGCTGCTGGTTGGTTTTTTTTAAAGCCATGCCCGCTTCTCCATGATCTTCCGAAGGTCGACTATTACGCGGTTCAATTGAGCTGATTGCTCGAAAGCCGATCTGGCTAACTCGTCGTGACCGCCGTTTTTGAAGCCCATGCCTTGGTCGAAAAGGGTCTGGGCCACCTGCTCCAGCTGTTTGATGTACAGCTCAGTTTGATACTCGGCAGAGTGGCCCATCGCTGACCTCCTACGACCCAGGTTTTTCAGTACTACGGCATCAGGTTGCGGCGCATCCGGTAGCTGAGCTCTGTGAAAATCATAGATCCCTCCGGAAAATTAGGCCATCTTGAACCTCATCTGCGATTTCGATGATGCTCTCGTATTGCCCTCTCAAGGTTCTGCTGGCTTCCATAAGCGACATGGCGTCACCGGAAAAGCCTGCATCGTTGATCCGTTTGGCGACTTCGATTATTTCCAGGGTGGTCGATTCGAGAGTTGCGGCATGCCCATCGAGGGCTACGAAGAGCTTTTGGTTGGATGTGGTAAGTGGCATCTTTGCTCATACCGTAGGATTAATAATTCGTGAATATGTCTTGAAAAAGTGTATTAAATCAATGCCCCGTCGCATAGGGGAATCCCCTATGGGCTAGGTAGTGCTTTGTTTTGCCTTGGCGGGCCTCTACGCGGCAACGTCGGCGTTCGTACAGCTCGTCGACCCGAGTTTGGTCCTGGGCATGTTCAAAGAGTTTTATCCATCACTGACTACCAGGATAATGCTGTGATTGCGTTGCGCACGTGCCAGGTGTATGTAGAAGAAATTGCACCATGATGCGACTGAACTACTCTGTTTAGGCGTATTCGCAGGCGTTCATCGATCTTTAGAAAGGGCAACATGGATAAGCTGCTTGTTGGCCTCTCTTTTCTGCTCACGTTCGGCTGGATTGCCGCTGTGACATTCGTGATGTGGTTTTTTTCATAGCCCTAAGCGATCGGTTTAATGAGCTAAGGCCCATTGCTCCGTACTTTGCCCACGGCTGTATCGACCTTGAACCATTCGAATTTCTCCAACGTTTCGCCTTGGTGCTGCTTTATGTACTCGGCGCGCTTTGAGGTTCGCCAGGTCGAAACATTCCAGGGCTAGGTCAGGTGTCAGTCTCACGGTGCGTCAGTCCTGGATGACGAACACACTCTGCTCACTTGCTGCTGTGACAATGATGAATCTGTCGCTGTCATTAGGCTCGAAAGCCGGGTAGGTACGCCTATGCGCGCCAAAGGATGTTGGCCTTTGCTTTTCATCTGATGTAGCTGGGCGGCTTCTCCTAAGGGGCGCGCGGATCTTTAATCCATGCACTCCCTCCCCCTGTTTCACGCCTGGCCCCACTTGATGAGCCTTTACGCTCGGATTTTGGTCAATTTATCCCTGATGGTTCGAAACGCAAAAACGATTCGGCTTTTATCTGGTCTGTATGTGTTGCTTCGTTGGCCCCAATCTTGGGTTATGGCTTGCTCTTATAAG
The DNA here is from genome assembly GCF_016918385.1 of Pseudomonas sp. ICBG1301. Taxonomy (NCBI): domain Bacteria; kingdom Pseudomonadati; phylum Pseudomonadota; class Gammaproteobacteria; order Pseudomonadales; family Pseudomonadaceae; genus Pseudomonas; species Pseudomonas sp. ICBG1301. The sequence continues at coordinate 134,993 of NZ_JAEKGB010000005.1, read as the reverse complement.
ATGAGACATCATCATGGAAAACCTTCCGCCCCAATTACTCCAGCTTGCTCTAACGAGTGCAGATTTGGGCGTTTGGATGCTCGACCTCGAACGCGACCAAGAAGTGCTAAGGTCTCTTCGTCACGATCAAATTTTTGGTTACAGCGAACTCCAGCCACGTTGGGGGCTTGAAATTGCCCTGAAGCACGTGATTGAAGAGGATCGCCATATCCTCACCGATGCCTTCGAGCAAGCACGAACCATAGGCGAAATGAGGTGCGAATTTCGCGTGCGCTGGCCAGATGGCTCTATTCATTGGGTTTCACCGCTTGGGCGCACAGAATTTTCCGAGGACGGCACACCTTTGCGCGTGTGCGGTGTGGTTGCTGACATCACCGCTCGGAAATGCTTGGAGGCTGAATCGCTGCACAAGAGCAAGATGGCTGCAATTGGCGAACTCAGTGCTGGTATAGCGCATGACTTCAACAATGTCCTCCAGGGGATCGGTGTATCTCTCGAACTTATTTCAAATCTCGCCGAGACGAAACGTTGCTCGGCAGTGCCTGAGCGTGCAAGACGCGCTAATGAGCTGGTTCAGCGAGCAGCCAAGATTACTCACCGACTGCTAGCTTTTTCGCGTCGATCACCACTTGCTCCATGCGCATTTAATCTTGCGAGCCGACTACCAGGCATCGTCAGTCTCTTACGCCCTACGGCTGGGCACCATATCAACGTAAAATTGCAGGTATCTCCCGATCTTCCTCATATCCATGTAGATATCGCGCAATTTGAGGCCGCGCTCCTTAATTTGCTGGTCAATGCACGGGATGCTAGCCCTAGAGGGGGATTGATCGAGGTGAAAGCGTCTAAAGCGCTGAAGGTGCCCATCGACCTTGATATTGATGAGTTGCACCCAGGCTATGCGCTTATTGAAGTACTTGATCAAGGCATTGGTATTTCGTCAGAACAGCTCACGCACGTATTTGAGCCCTTTTTTACTACAAAACCTGTTGGGGCGGGGACAGGGCTTGGTCTGTCACAGGTTTATGGGTTTGCCCATCAGTCAGGTGGCAGTATCTCTTTGGAAAGCGTTCCCGGAATCGGTACGCGGGCACTATTGTGGTTACCTCTCGACCATTCTGATTCAGAGCCGGACCCAGTGCATGAGACCCCTACTTACAGCATTCATCACCTATCCAAAGATGAGCAACACAGGTTACGAATACTACTAGTTGACGATGAACCAGAGGTGAGTGAAACCATTGCAATGTGGCTGATGCAGTTAGGTTATGAGGTTATCGTTGCCAGCGATGGCGCTTCAGCCTTGAAATATCTACAGAGCAGTAGGGAGCAATTCCAGTTAATGATCAGCGATATCGGCTTGAGTAGTCATATGGACGGCTGTGAATTGGCGCATCAGTGCAAAATATGGTACCCCAGTCTGCCAGTTTTACTTATTTCTGGTTACGCCGGCATCGATTTAAAACAACGCTTACCTGACCAGACCGAGGTCTTGGTGAAGCCATTTGATATGCCTACATTGATAAACGTGATTACAAGAACTCTTAATCAGCCATTAGTTTGATCGCATCACAATTTATTAAGGATAGCAGGCTGAGCTGGCGTATTTTTATTAGAATCATGCATACGTCATAGCGAATTGATGTTTCTTCTAGGGTGTGAGTCGAGCTTGGAAGTTTGCTCTTGGCGTCAAATTAGAGCACAGACGTTGCGTCTCGCAGATGTCCCCATCGGGGGAGACGCGTCGAAAAATAAGTTCTTGGCTAATCTCACTTACAAAAATGGTAAGCGAATTCAGGCTCAGAGCGTCGGTATGAATGGGGTCGCAGACCGCTAGGTGCTGTACGAACACGCGCTGAAGATGCTGGCATGAGGCGGACTGGAGATGTGTGCGCCACGTTTTCTTGAGCCACATAACGTGGCGCACAACACTCAAGAATCTGTCTAAAACTTACTCCACATATCACCGTTTTACTGGTTCAAACACTAGACGTCTGGACGTAAAGTTTTAGACAGTGAATCGCTGTAAGCCGTGCAAAACATGACCTATCCACTCCTTCAGCCCATACTGCTGCATCATCGGGGTGTGGGAGGACAGATCGGAAGTGTTTTTACTCATCAGATAGTTGGCAAGTTCGTTGAAAGTGGTGGGGCAAAGATGGGGCACTGGCCCGGCTGATTTTGCAATGGCCGCAAGGTTAACACGCGAGGTTGGCGCTTCGCAGGTCATAAGTGGGCAGGGAGAAGGCAGGGAAAATGCATAAAATATGCAAATTAGCATTTGCCAACCCTCAAAACTCCCGTCAATATCCGCGCTATGCAAAAACGCAACGTTTCTATCGTCTTAAGAGAGCTGCTGGACCGTGACCGGATCTCCCCTACGGAGCTTCACCGGCGTACCGGCGTGCCTCAATCCACGTTGTCCCGGATCCTCAGCGGCAAGATCGTTGACCCGTCGGACAAGCACATTTCCCGCATCGCCGAGTACTTTCGCGTGGGCACCGATTACCTGCGCGGGCGCGCGGCAGTGGGTGCGCAGCGGGATGAAGGGCGCGACCCGATGCATTCGGAACTCAAGGACATAAGCCTGTGGGATGACGACACGCCCGTTAATGATGACGAGGTGTCGATCCCCTTTCTGCGCGAGGTTGAATTGGCTGCTGGATCAGGAAGATTCGTCATCGAGGAAAGCGAGAAGGCCAGCCTGCGTTTCGGCAAGCGCAGCCTGCGACATAACGGTGTGCAGTTCGACCAGGCCAAGTGTGTGACGGTACGTGGCAACAGCATGTTGCCGGTGCTGCGCGACGGCGCCACGGTGGGGGTGAATGCGGGCAAGAGTGGCATTGGCGATATCGTCGATGGCGACCTGTATGCCATCAATCACAATGGCCAGTTGCGTGTGAAGCAGCTCTACCGCCTGCCTTCCGGGATTCGCCTGCGCAGTTTCAACCGTGATGAGCACCCGGACGAGGACTACAGCTTCCAGGATATCCAGGATGAGCAGATCAGCATCCTCGGTCATGTGTTCTGGTGGGGCATGTACGCCCGTTAACCCTCATACGTAAGACAAAGCCCGCCATTGTGCGGGCTTTTTTTTCGCCCGTAGAAAATCGCCAAACCCTTTGTCCATAAGGCCGAAAATGCATGTGCGCATTTCAGTGTAAAAATAAATGCATTTACGCATTGACTGTATATGCATACATGCATATTCTTTATCTCAAGCCAGCCAACAAGGCTTGGTGGAGGCGGCAAGGATGCTGCCAGGGAAGACAAGGAAGGCACGCAACATCGGCAAGGACGCCATCGAAGCGATGGCAGGGATGCCAGGCAACACCGGCAAGGATGCCGACGCTCTTTAGTTTCAACCGGCTTTCTTGACAGGAAGCACAAAACAGGCAGCGATGAACCGGCCTAATAACGGTTCAGAGGGTTGGCAACTGACCCGGGTGTGCAGCGTAAAGCACCAGAAGCAGTTATCCGGCAGACAGGGATCGTGGTCGGAAAAACATTGAGGAAAGAACCGTACCGCGCCAGTAGCGCCGAAAGTTCGAGGACATCATTACTGAAAAGCCCGGGCGACCGGGCTTTTTGGAATGCCTACCTATCGAAGCATGTGTAAATGAAAAACGGACTATTGAGTGCTCAGCCAGGAGGCGTGACATGACAAATGAACAACAAGCGTTAGCGGAAATGCCTATCTGGCTGGTCATCGTATTGGCAGTGATCGGCGGGGTATCCGGCGAAATGTGGCGGGCAGACAAGGAGGGGGCTCGCGGATGGTCGCTGATCCGCCGGCTCGCCTTGCGCTCTGGAGCCTGCATGGTGTGCGGGGTTTCGGCGCTGATGCTGTGCTACGCCGCCGGCATGTCGATCTGGACCGCCGGCGCCATTGGGTGCTTGACCGCCATGGCCGGTGCCGATGTTGCCATCGGCCTTTATGAACGGTGGGCAGCCAAGCGCATCGGGATCAATGAAAGTTCCCGCCAGGACCCGCAGTAACCGCTGCAAGGACGCTACTTAAATGACGCTTATTGAAAAGCCATCTCAACTGCCCCTGGCCATCGGCGCGGCGCTGCACGCGGCGTTCCCAAACATGAAAGTCGGCAGTCATCAGGACTTCCAGGGCTCGGAGGGCGAAACCGGTGTGATGATCACGGTCGAGGGCAACGGCCCGGGCATCCGCTCCCGCGAAGGGCGCAAGGCGCACGCCTTGGCGATTTCGCTCAAGGCCATGGTCGCGCCAGGCGCCTTGCCGTTTGACGCTTGCGACCTGGCCAGCCAACTCATGGATTTGGTGCTGGATAACCGCTGGGGCCTGCCCCAGCCACAGTGTGATCTGCCGACGACTATCGTCGCCGCTCCCACGCCGCGGGCTAGCGCCGGGACGGACTACGACGCCTGGACGGTTTCCTTCACCCAAACCCTCTATATCGGGCCTGCGTTGCTCAACGATCCCACGGGCCAGCCGCTGTTTGCCTGCACCTGGGACGTCACGAACATCGACGACCCCGCTCAATACAAACCCCTGTCGGAGTAGCCCATGTTCGACGCACTGTTACGCATGCAACTGGGGCCGATTGTCGAGCGCCTGGCGGAAATGGAAGGCCAGCTCGAAGACCTTTATCGTCGCGCCGAAAGCTTCTGTCGCATCGGCGTGTGCCAGGAGGTCGACGCTGCCAGTCATACCTGCAAGGTCAGCCACGGTGAGTTGCTCACTCCGGCGATCCGCTTTTTCAACCCCAGTGCCGGCGCGCAGACCGAGACCCGCATCCCGTCCGTGGGCGAACAATGCCTGTTGTTCAACTATGGCGGCGGCGAAGGTGGCGGGCAGTCCGTGGCCTTGTTCGGTTTGAACAGTGATCGCTTCCCGCCGGTGTCGAGCCTGGCGACATTGACCCGGCGGCGCCATCAAGACGGCACCCAAAGCGATTACGACGACGCCAGCCACACCTTCAACTGGGTCAACGGCCCCACCATGTTCAGCGGTTCGCGCGAGCAAGTCGACGTCAAGGTCGGCGCTGCCGGCCTGACCCTCAACGCCCAAGGCATCATCCTGCAAATCGGTGGTACCCGCCTGGTGCTGGATGCCGGCGGCGCGCACTTCAGCGGCCCGCTGGTGGACCACCAAGGTCGGGTCATCAGCCCGTGATAAGGACATCCCATGATCGGCATCGATCGCAACACCGGGGCAGCCGTCGATGACTGGCTGCAATTCGTGCAGCGCGCCACCCGAGCGCTGACCACTCCCCTGGGCACTCGTCAGAAGCGCCCGCTGTACGGCTCGATGATCCCGCAACTGCTGGGCCAGAACCTCGGCGATGACTTGCTGATCCTCGCGCAAAGCCATGCTGCCCAGGCGTTCTACAACACCCAGAACGGCATTGGCGACTTTCAACCCCAGGTCATCGTCGCCACCCGCCAGGGCGCCGGCCTGCTGCTGCGGTTCGCCGGCACCTGGAAAAACCGCCAACAAACCTTCGAGGTCGTGACATGAGCATGCTGATCCCAGGCCAGAACCAACTGGCGGAGCCGGCCATTATTGCGGTGGATGAGTTCGAGCCGCTGCTGGCCGAATTCAAGGCGTTTGTCGTCGACTATGTCGCCACCCGAGCGCCGCAAAGCGCGGCCAAGCTCAAGGTCAGCCTCGACAACGAAAGCGAGCTGCTGACCCTGGCCCTGGAAGCTTTTTGCGTGCGCCTGCAGACCCACGAGCGCAAATACAACGCCCGCATCAAGCAGATGTTGGCGTGGTGGGCCACCGGCAGCAACCTGGATGCCCGCCTGGCCGACATGGGCCTGGAACGCCAAGTGCTCGACCCAGGCGATCCGGCGGCTTTCCCGCCGGTGCCGCCGACCCTGGAAAGCGACGACGACGCCCGCCTGCGCTACTACCTGGCACCCCACGCGCCTGCGGCGGGGTCGCGGATGCAGTATCGCCGCGAGGTCTTCACCCTGGGCGAACGTCCTGCGGTGAAGGTGCAAAGTGCGACGCCGGGCGTGGTGACCGTCAGCTACACCTTCGACCCGGACGGCTATGCCGCCCAGGTCAAGGACGGCAACGCCCGCCGCACCGCGCCGGGCGAAGTGATGGTCACGGTGCTTGCGCGGGAAGGTGACGGCACGCCATCCGCCGATCTGCTTGACGGTGTGCGACGCCATTTCGCACGGCCCGATGTACGACCGGAGACAGACCTGGTCAGCGTGCAGGGCGCACAGATTCAACCCTACAAAATTCGTGTGGTGGCCAAGATCAATGCAGGCCCTGACTCCGGGCTCACCCAAGTCGCCGCCCAGAAACTGCTGCAAACCTATGCAGACTCCTGCCATCGCCTGGAAGGGCGGGTGGACCCGAGCTGGATCGACTACGCGATCCACAGTGCGGGCGCGGCGCAACTGCAAATCCTCGAACCCTTGCAGCCGATTATCAGCACCGCGTTCCAGGCCCCGTATTGCACGGGGGTTGAGGTGGAGGTGCGCACGCTATGAGTGATGAACCCAAAGCAAGCCTGTTGCCGGTCAACAGTTCACCGCTGGAAAAAGCCTTGGACCTGGGGTTTGGACAGTTGCTCGACCGGGTCATGCCGCCGTTTCCGGCGTTGATGAACCCGCTGCAAACCCCCACCCAATTCTTGCCCTACCTGGCGGCCGACCGTGGCGTCAGTGAGTGGGATGCCGACGCCAGCGAAACCGAAAAGCGCCTCACCGTGGCCCTGTCCTGGCAGATCCAACGCCAGGCGGGCACGCCCAAGGCGTTGAGCTACGCGGTGGAGTCGCTGGGTTTCACCCCCAACATCAGCGCCTGGTATCAACAGCGCCCGCTGGGTGTGCCTTACACCTTCGACGTCCAGGCGATCATCGGGCGCAGTTGGTCCAGCGGTGACCATAACCGGCTGATCCGCCGCATCAATGCGGCGCAGAGTGAGCGGGATCGGGCGACGATCACCATCGTGCATGAAACCGCAGCAGGTTTGCGCCTCGCCGCTGCCGCAGATCCTGGCTTGAGTATCGGCGAGGACAGCCAGCCCGGTGCGCTGCCCGAAGTGAAGCTACACGGTGCCGTCTCCTTCAACAGCGCAGCCCACATACCCTTGAGTGATGGTGAGTTGCAGCTTGAAGGCGTACTGCCGGAACTCGGGCTAGCCGCCCGGCTTAACAGTACTGGGATTGCCCAGCACTACACCATTAACGACTACGACCTCAGGGCGCAGCCATGACAGATGACATTACGCGCCTGGTGCGCTTCACCTCCAAAGGTTTGGATGAAGTGCTGCAGGCAAAGAACCAGGGCCTGAAAGGCGAAATCACCCACATCGGCGCCGGCACCGGCCGCTACAACCCGGACGGCACGGAAGTGGCCTTGCGGGACGAGCGTCAGCGGGTTGCCATCGTCGATTACGAAGACCTCGGCGACCGCCAACTCAGGATGGCCGCGCTGTTCGATGGCGAGGCCGAGTATGAAATTGGCGAGTTCGGTTTCTACCTCGCCAGCGGGACCTTGCTGGCGGTGTATTCGGTGGCGGGGAAGTTGCTGACGTATAAAGCGGCGGCGGCGCGGGTGCTGCAAAAGTTCACGCTGGATATTTCGCCGTTGCCGGCGGATAGCGTGACGATTGTGGTGGGCGGTAACAGTCTTAATTTGTTAATGGCTGAAGAGCTGGCGACTGTTGCCACCGCTAACGTTAATAACATGGTTAGGCATTTAGGCGTGTTATTTCGTGTGATGGCGCTGGAGCGTAAGGCGCAGCGATAATTCAAAAGAGTTGTTTTGCATGAGTAATTCTTGGCATTTTGATAGTTCAGAGGTTCAGTATGGGTATTGAGCAGAAAATTGGTGATTTGGTCACTGCAACAGATAGTTTGACGACTGCGGTCAATGGGAAAATCTCCCAAATCGACAGCCGCATGGATGCGGCCCGTGCAGAGTTTGATGAGTTTCGCAGTAAAAAAGACATGGTGGGTGTTGTTGGCGCTTCCGGTTCAGTTCAGCTCAACGTCTTTCAAGGTGGCGTCTGGGGCACTGGTGGTCCACAAAATACCGGCGCATCCGGCGGTTTCTCTGACGTTGATCTCGGAACGTCAGAAAACGTTTATATGCACTTTAAACTACCTGTGAATATCAATACTCACGATCAAATGTTCTGGTTCAACATTCGTGGCTATAGCTACGGCAGCGCTAGTATCGTGGACGAAACTATTGTAGGTTATTGCTATTCACCTCAGCGTGCTGTCTTGAATAAAGCTGTTTTCGGGAACATGTCTCCAGGGATTTACACCGATACAAATGGCAACGTGATCATGCGTTTGAAGTTTCCAAGTATCTATGTGACCACCATTCGTGTTGACACCATGCAAGTAGGCATCGGTGGTCTGTTTGCCGTAGGAAGTCTTAAATCGAAACTGTCGCTTACTGATAAGGTGGAATTCTAATTGGACGAAATAATTGACGTGGGCTTTCAATATAAACCCAATCCTGAGTCTATTGCCCTTGCCGAGTGGGCATCCATTCGCACCTTGCGCCAACAACTGTTGGCGTCTACCGAGGCAATGCTGTCTTTAGACAACTCGCTCACGGATACCCAGCGTAGTGAGGTATCGCTCTATCGGCAGGCATTGCGTGATGTTCCGCAAGGCTCAGGGGACCCTTATAAAGTTGTATGGCCAGAGTCGCCAACCTTCCTGAAATAACCCACCGCGAAAGCGGTTTTTTTACGCCCGCCCAAAGCCCCTCTCCGTAGGGGCTTTGGCGTTTCTCACCCGGAGAATTCCACTTATGCACAACCGCCAAACCTACACCGTCCTCATCCCGTTCCCCACCGGAGGTGGCCATTGGTCCACCGTCGGCGAGGAGTTGGAACTGCTCGACGTCGAAGCATCCGCCCTGCGCACCGCCGGCCGACTGGAATTGACCAGCGTCCTTAACTCCACCCCCAAGAAGGCTGACTAATCATGGCTGAGGTTTTGAACTTCGAGCATAACGGCATCACCGTGAATGCCACCGAATCCCCCGAGGCCATGGGTGGCCTGGGCGATAACGTTATCGGTCTGGTCGGCACCGCGCCGAACGCCCATGCGTCGATCCCGAAAAACGCCCCGTTCCGTATCAACAGCTTTACCACTCAGGCGCTGCTGGACCCTACCGGTACTGAGTCGGGCACGTTGTTTCACGCGGTGTACCAGATCCTCAAGGTGGTGAAGGTGCCGGTCTATGTGGTGATCGTGGAGGAGGGCGCAACCCCGGCCGACACCGTCAACAATGTGATCGGCGGCAACGACCCCATCACCGGTCGCAAGCTGGGCCTGGCGGCCCTGAGCAGCGTGCCGGAAGACCTGACCATCATCGGCGCGCCTGGCTTTACCGGCACCAAGGCCGTGGCTGGTGAGTTCGCCGCCTTCGGCAAACGCATCAAGGCCCGCGTGGTGCTGGATGGCAAGGATGCGTCCGTCGCCGACCAAGTGACCTATAGCGGCGAACTGGGCGGTGCCGACCTCGGCTTCGACCGTTGCCTGCTGGTACACAACATGCCGTCGGTGTACTCCAAGGCCGCGAAGAAAAACGTGTTCCTGTCGCCATCGTCCCTGGCCATTGCCGCATTGGCCAAGGTCAAGCAATGGGAAAGCCCGGGTAACCAGGTGACCTTCGCCGAAGACGTTTCCCGCGTGGTCGAGTACAACATCCTCGATACCTCCACCGAAGGCGACCTGCTCAACCGTTACGGCGTGAGCTACTACGCCCGCACTATCCTCGGCGGTTTCTCGCTGCTGGGTAACCGTTCCATTACCGGCAAGTTCATCAGCTACGTCGGCCTGGAAGATGCCATCAGCCGCAAGCTGGTCAAGGCCGGCCAGAAAGCCATGGCCAAGAACCTCACCAAGTCCTTCATGGACCAGGAGGTCAAGCGCATCAACGACTGGCTGCAGACCCTGGTCGCCGACGAAACCATCCCTGGCGGCAGCGTTTACCTGCACCCGGAACTCAACAGTGTCGAGAAGTACAAGAACGGCACCTGGTTCATCGTCATCGACTACGGCCGCTACGCGCCGAACGAACACATGATTTATCAACTCAACGCCCGCGATGAAATCATCGAGCAGTTCCTGGAGGACGTTCTCTAATGTTTACCAACCGTGTAAGACAGGCCATTGCGGCCACCCTTCAAGGCCTGCCGTTGTCCGCGACGGTCAACTCCTTCACGCCGCCGAAGATTGATTTCGATATGGAGCCTATGACCGGCGGGCGATTCATCGCCGAGGAAATGGCCAAGAGCGCCAAAGTGCTCAACGCCACGTTGGAGCTGCAAGGTGCAGGCCCGGAAGTCATGCTGGCCCTGGGTGTGCGCCTGGGCGACGACATTCTGCTGAACGTGCGCGAAGCCGGCCAGGATCAGGATGGCAAGACTTACTTCACCTATCACACCGTCGGCGGCAAGCTGAAAAGCCTGGCCGAGACTGCGCTGAAAATGGGTGAGAAGCCCACCACCACCCTGGAACTGTCCTGCCGCACCTACAACCGCCTGGAAAACGGCATCCCGGTGATCGACATCGACGTACGCACCCAGAAGTTCGTGCTCAACGGCGTCGACATTCTCGGCGACGCCCGCCGCGCCGTGCTGATGCCTTAAACCCAAAGGGGCGGGCCTGCTCGCCCCCTACTTCACCAAGGAATAGCCCCATGGCCTGGATGCCACCCTTGCACCTGCTGCTCTCGCCGATCACTGCCGACACCGGCGCGACGATCGAGCAGATTCAACTCAAGCCACTGTTCTACGCCGCGCAAAAAGACGCGCTGGCCCGGGCCGGTGATGATGAGGACGACCAGTTCTTCGAACTGGCGAAACTCGCCACCGGCCTGTCGGAAAAAGAACTGGACCAACTCAAGCGTCCGGACTACGTAAGCATTGCGCAGTACGTACACGAAATGTCGACGCAGCCTGCGTCGTTCTTCTTGAAAACGCCCGAAAAAGCCAGCCACGACCAGCCCGTCCATCTGCTGTTGCCACTCGATGCCGCAGGGCGCTCCCTGACTGAGCTGGCGCTGGAAATGCCGGCGCTACGCGCCACCAAAGTGATGAAAAAACTCGCCACCAACAAAGAGCGCGCCGAGTTCATCACCGCTCATTGCACCGGCCTGATGATCCCGGATCTTGCCAACCTGACCGTGCCCGACTGGACGGAACTGCAGGAGCGTATCGACGATTTTTTAAATCAACCGGCGGACTTCTTTCGGAGCGCGACATCGAAGTGATCCTCGATGTGGTGCCGCTGATCTATTCGGTCAATGAGGCGGAGATCCTCGACTGGGACGCCGGCAAAGCATTGCGCCGCTACGACATCGCGATCACCCGCCTTGGCGTTAAACAGGAGTAAGCGGGATGCAAGAGACTCAATCTGGGATGAGGCTCGCCCAGGAAGACAAACGCTGGCTGCTTGACGACGCGGACCTTGGCAGTGTGCTGGCACCGTTTTCCGCCAGCCTTGCAGCGCCAGCAAGCCTGGATGCGGCATCGCGGCCACAACAGGATCCGCAGTCGGTGCTCGCCTCGGCGCTGGTGACCGTCAGCGTGGATATCAACGCTTTGACGTTGGAGCAAGTGCAGCTGCGCGAGGCGTTGGAAACGCTCACCCGCACGTTGTTCATTACCGGTAATACGCTGGCAACCAAGACGGTTGAGGTCAGTGGCGAGCCGGCCAAAAGTCAGCCGAAAGAACCCGCTCCGGCTTCGACCTCCTGGGTGGACAAAGGCCTGCAAGGCGCAACGGATGCCGGTAAGTTTGTCGGCAAAGAACTGCTCACCAGCTTGTGGGATAAAGCCAAGGAACGGGTTTCGGACAAGGCGCTTGATGCCGTGGCTGACAAGTTTCCAACCGCTGCCAAGTGGCTCAAGAAGGACGATAAGGGCAAGGGCAGTAACGCAGGCAAGGAGTGCTGCTGTACGGGGGCTCTGCCTGCCGGGATCCGTGGCCCGCTGGATTCAGCGACCGCTCAGTTGCCTGAACGTGTCGGCGAAACCGCCAGGGACAAGGACAGCGGCAAAGGCAAACCAAGCGCCAAGGCTAATGCGAAGGGGCCACGCGGCAAGCGTTACAAGACCCGCCAGGCAACCTCACGGTCGATCAAAACCAGCGTCGTCAGAAAGCGGGCCGATCTCAAGTCACAACTTACTGGCCTCTCAGCGCCGGTCTCGCAGCCGCTCAATGTCATGGGCCAGCCGTTGCGTGCGCTCGACAGCAAACTGGCGAGCCAGGGCTCGACCCGTCTGCCGGGCAACACGTTTGCCTCCTACGCAGCACCCTCGACGGCACGCCCCACAGCCCATCGCGCAGCCAATGGCCAGGTGACCAGGCTGTTGGACGCATTAGCCAAACCGGAATCGGCCACAGCCGGTCGCCTCGGCCCGCTGAAGGTTGTCGATACCGCCATCGATGGGGCGCAGGGCATACGCAACGGTGGCGCTAAAGCCATCGGCGCCGGCCTCGGTACTGCCGGTGGCGCATTGATGGGCGCGTCTGCCGGTTCCGCCATCGGCACCCTGGCGCGTCTCGAGTCGGCCGCCGCCCGCCGCCTTGGCCCACTGAAGTATGTCGACACTGCCATCGACGTGGTCCAGGGCGTGCGCAACGGTGACGCTAAAGCCGTCGGCGCCGGGCTCAGCACTGCCGGTGGCGCCTGGGCGGGAGCGTCTGCCGGTGCGGCCATTGGCACGATGATTTTCCCCGGTGTCGGAACGGCGGTCGGCGGTGCGATTGGAGGCTTGCTGGGCAGTGAAGCGGGGAGTTGGCTGGGGGACAAATTGTTTGGGCCAAGTGATCGATTGCCTGCGCCCGCAGACGTCAGCAAAAACCTGAACAGCGCTCAAGCCGATAACCGTCAAATCAACTTTGCCCCGCAAATCACCATCAATGCGCCAGAACCGGCCAGCCATCAACAGTTGGCAGAGTTGGTGGTGCAACAAATCGAAGCGCAATTTTCACCGCTGTCGATGAATGACTTGCTGGGGTCGCGACGTGATGCGGCACTGACCGATATTGGAGGGGTGTGATGCGACAACAGATGGCATTGGGCACGTTTATTTTCGGGCTGTCCCGTGGGTTCGCCTACGACACCCTGGACCGCGCCAGCACTGGCGGCTGGGTAGGGCTGCCTATCGTTGCCGGTAAACCCAAGTCCAGCCAGGTTGGCCAGGGGCTCGAAACGCTGACCTTCGGCGGCAAGGCCGCACGTGCAACGGGTATGACTCGGCTGGATGAGCTACGCGTACTGCAAGCCCTTCGTGCGCCGTTGCCTTTGGTTGATGGCGTGGGTCTCAGTTGGGGGCTGTGGACCATCAAGTCGGTGACCGAAAAACAATCCAATGTGATCGACGATGGCACTGCGATGGTCATTCATTGGTCGCTGGTACTGGAGGAGTTCGTCAATGCGTAGGGTTCGAAGTATTGCCGGTGATTCGGTGAACCTGCTGCTGTATCGCGAGCTCGGTCGCTGTGACGATGCCGCCGAGGAAATGCTGTGGCTGTTGAATCCGACGTTGGCTGAGCAGGGTGCAGTATTGCCGGCAGGTATCAGTGTGATCGTGCCTGAACTGGGCAGGCAACCCGTCGCGACGAAGCCAATCTCGGCCTGGGATTAAGGAGCGACCATGACACTTGGATATACGCCGGTGGTGGAGATCTACGGGGCCAATGCCGCGCTGCTCAATGAACGACTATTGGAGTGGGAGCATACCGATGCGGCCGGTTTCGTCTCGGATCATCTCAAGTTGACCCTCGATATAGAGGGGCTTGAGGGGTTACCCGACCTGGGAGGGAAAATCGGCTTGCGCGTGGGCTACCTGGAGTCCGGCCTGGTGGACAAGGGGCAGTTCAAGATCACTAAGCGCACGCCGTCGCTGTTTCCGATGCGCCTGGTGCTGGAGGCCACGGCGGCACCGTTTGACCAAGACGGGTTTAAACAACGACGTACCGCCAGTCACGGGCCGATTACATTGGGTGCATTGTTCCGCCAATTGACGGTGCGCTACGGTTATTCACCACGGGTGGCGACAGACCTTGAGGGCCAACAGATCACCCACATTGACCAGACCAACGAAAGTGACATGGCCTTCCTGACGAGGTTGGCCAAACGTTTCGACGCAGTCGCCAAACCGGTCGACGAACTCTACGTGCTGGGCCGAAAAGGGCAACTCACCTCGCTGTCGGGCAAGGCCCTGCCGGACGTGCGACTGTCGCTCACACGCGACAATCGTCCGGGCGAGCGCGCGTTTATCAGCGCCAAGTTTACTGAGGGCAGCCGCGCCAAATACTCCGGTGCACAAGCCTCATGGTGGGATGCATCGGCCGGTCAAAAGCGCGTCGTGCGGGTCGGTATCGAGCCTTTCAAACAGGTCGTGCAGCGTTACCAGAATGAAGCGGAAGCCCGTGCTGCCGCCGAGGGTGAAATGCGCCGGGTGGGCCGCGAAGGGATGCAGATCGATGTGATTTGCCCCGGAAACCCGTTGTTCGCTGCTGAAGGTCTGTTGCTGTTGGATGAATCGTGGCCAGGCTTCATGCAGGGGCGTTGGTCGATCAATACCGTGACCGCCAGTGGCAAGCGCAAAGACAGCTATCGATGCACGATCAATGCGAGTGGGTTGTCTGCCGCAGAGTAGGCCGAGCCATTGACGCCTTTCACCCGTGTACTTTCGCGCGGGTTTGCCGCCCATGGACGGGGGATGCCAGCAAAAGGAATTTGCAGATGTTGAAAGAATTCAGGTGCGGTCACTGCAAAAGACTTCTCGCCCGTGTGGGTGGGGTTACAGAGCTCCAGATCAAGTGTGTCCGATGTGGGACGTTGAATCATGTGAAGGCCTCGAGCCTTGAGCGATCGCCATTGAGCGACATGACAGCGGATTTCTCCGCGACTAATCATTCGACTCAATAGGTGACAAAAATGGCAGGACCAGAAGGACCACCTCGCGTTCAATTCACAAACAACGGCAGCCCGGTGCTACCTCCTCGTAACTCAATGAGCCCAGGCCAGTATTTGGAGTCGCCAAATAAGCGCTTCAAACTGATCCTTCAGACCGATATGAACTTGGTGCTCTATGACAACGGCACTGCCGTATGGGTTGCCGATTCCAACACTCCATACTCCAGCACCTTATCGAACCCGGTCGCAAAGGTACCGAACTCGTTCTACGTGTTCGAGTCTGGGGTTCTGTCGGACCATGTGCATGTTCGCATTTGGAGTACAGTAAACAGCACCCCGCCTGACAGCGTTGGTGCTGCCGCGTACCGAAACTTTCTGCAAGTTCAGGACGATGGAAACATCGTGATTGTCGACTCTCGAGCCATCTGGAACGGCACTCCGTCTATTCCGCTTGATCCGGGTGGTACCGCATTCCTTTTTGGTGGTCCAACGGAGTTGGTTATGGGCGTCCCGTACTTCGCCGGTGATGGTGCATTGATCTTCCAGGGTGACGGGAACGTTGTGAACTACGGTCCGAACTGGAGCGTTCGATGGGCCAGTTATACCCAGAACAAGGGCGCGGTCCGTGCGGTGTTCCAGGCGGATGGCAATTTTGTGGTGTATGCGGCGAATAATGTTCCGCTCTGGAATTCGGGCACTGGCGGCAATCCGGGCGCAACTCTGCGGTTGCAGCCAAATGGCAGCTTGGCAGTCGTACAGGAAGTTCCTGTTTGGGCTCGCTTTGGGTACACGCCGACAATCCGTCGACGGAAAATCTACTACCCCAACAACGCGAGCCCAGAGCATAACGGCACAGATCCGTACCCGACCTATGGTCATATCGGTTGGGAGTTCTGATCGCCCCGTGTCATCAACGGGGGTAACAAAAGGGTCGTGCCTGTGTGGGCGACCCTTTTAATGCGAGGAAGCCTTGCAACCGTTTCAATGCCTTGAATTTGATCGAGACCTTTTCTTTTTCTGCTCCGTCACACCCTTCGCTCTGAACTGGAGTGCTGCGGGGCCGACCTATTTCAAACATTTTCCGAAGAGTCGAGCGCATGTCAGTGTCGATAACACTTTCGCAGCTTATTCAAGTGTTGCCCGCAGCCCGCTCAAGAGCGGGCCTTTTTTTGTCCGGGCTGAACACCGCCATCGCCAGATTTGAGATCGCCAGCCCCAAACGCGTCGCTGCGTTTCTCGCGCAAATCGGCCACGAGTCCGCGCAACTGCGCTACGTTCGCGAACTGGGCAGCGACCAATACCTGAGCAAATACGACACCGGCTCCCTGGCCGCCCGTTTGGGTAACACGCCCGAAGCGGATGGCGATGGCCAGAAGTATCGTGGGCGGGGCCTGATCCAGATTACCGGCCGGCGCAATTACCTGGCGTGCAGCCAGGCACTGTTTGGCGATGATCGACTGCTGCAACAACCTGAACTGCTGGAGCAGCCCCAATGGGCGTGTGAATCCGCTGCCTGGTTCTGGCAAAGCAACGGTTTGAACGAGCTGGCCGACAAAGACCTCTTCGACACCATCACCCGGCGCATCAATGGCGGGGTCAACGGCATGGAGGACCGCCTGCAATTGTGGGCGCGGGCGAAGGCGGTGTTATGCATTACTTGACTATCGTGCGCCTGACCGGCGTCTGCCTGCTGATGCTGGTCGTATGGCAAGTGCAGGCTTGGCGCTACGGTGAGCAGCTTGAGCATCAGGAGGAGCTGCATGCCAGTGCGCTCAACCAGCAAAGCCAGGCCGCTGCGCACCAGTTAATGATGGCGCAGGAGCAACGTCTGGCCCTGGAGCAACAACTCAACGCCAGCGACCAACAACACACCCGGGAGTTAAGCGATGCCCAACGCAACCAGACTGCTCTGCGTGACCGCCTGGCCACTGCTGATGTGCGGTTGTCAGTCCTTCTCGACGCCAGCGACCCCGCCAACGGTTGCACAATGCCGGCCACCGCCACCTCCGGCGGCGTGGTTCATGCAGCCCCGCGAGCCCGACTTGACCCAGCGCATGCTCAAAGAATTATTGGCATCACCGACGACGGTGATAACGCCCTGATTGCCTTGCGTGCCTGTCAGGCGTATGTGCAGGCCGTCGCCCGGTAGTTTCTTGATGCACGCTGTAACTTGCATGGCCGATGGGCTCCTGTAGGGTAGGCGAACCCCTCGCCCATCCCTGGAGACGACCGTGAAGGAAATCACTCAACTGGCTGCTGAACTGGGCCGCCGCTTGCAGTTGCTCAATGCCCACGTCACCACCGCCGAGTCCTGCACCGGTGGCGGCATCGCCGAAGCCATCACGCGGATACCGGGCAGTTCGGCCTGGTTCGAGGCGGGTTATGTCACTTATTCCAATCGACAGAAGACCCGGCAGTTGAATGTGCCGGAAGC
Source organism: Pseudomonas sp. ICBG1301 (assembly GCF_016918385.1). Classification (NCBI taxonomy): domain Bacteria; kingdom Pseudomonadati; phylum Pseudomonadota; class Gammaproteobacteria; order Pseudomonadales; family Pseudomonadaceae; genus Pseudomonas; species Pseudomonas sp. ICBG1301. The sequence goes on along the minus strand of NZ_JAEKGB010000005.1, from coordinate 117,657 downwards.
ACTGTTCCGCAAGGTTGGCGCCGTCAGCCAGGAAGTGGTGGAGGCGATGGTCCGGGGTGCCCAGGAAAAAAGCCTGGCGCGCTTTGCGGTGGCGGTCAGCGGGGTGGCGGGGCCGGATGGCGGCTCGCCGGACAAGCCGGTGGGCACGGTGTGGCTGGCGTTCGGTGTGGGCGATGAAGTAACGAGCGAGCTGGCGCACTTCCCCGGTAACCGGGATGAGGTCCGCCGACAGACGGTAAAGGCCGCGCTGGAGGGCTTGATGCGACGAGCTGCAGCAGAAATAGAAAATCAGGGGTAGGCGATCTCGGATCTTTGTGGAACAATACTGTCTACTTATACAGGTGTTGGCCGCCAGGCCTTATTGATTACGTGAGGACTTTAATGGACGACAACAAGAAGAAAGCCTTGGCTGCGGCCCTGGGTCAGATCGAACGTCAATTCGGCAAGGGTGCCGTAATGCGTATGGGCGATCACGACCGTCAGGCGATCCCGGCTATTTCCACTGGCTCTCTGGGTCTGGACATCGCGCTCGGCATTGGCGGTCTGCCAAAAGGTCGTATCGTTGAAATCTACGGTCCTGAATCTTCCGGTAAAACCACCCTGACTCTGTCGGTGATTGCCCAGGCGCAAAAAATGGGCGCTACCTGCGCGTTCGTCGACGCCGAGCACGCCCTGGACCCTGAATACGCCGGCAAACTGGGCGTCAACGTTGACGACCTGCTGGTTTCCCAGCCGGACACCGGTGAGCAGGCCCTGGAAATCACCGACATGCTGGTGCGCTCCAACGCCATCGACGTGATTGTGGTCGACTCCGTGGCGGCCCTGGTACCCAAGGCTGAAATCGAAGGCGAAATGGGCGACATGCACGTGGGCCTGCAAGCCCGTCTGATGTCCCAGGCGCTGCGTAAAATCACCGGTAACATCAAGAACGCGAACTGCCTGGTGATCTTCATCAACCAGATCCGTATGAAGATCGGCGTGATGTTCGGCAGCCCGGAAACCACCACCGGTGGTAACGCGCTGAAGTTCTACGCTTCGGTCCGTCTGGATATCCGTCGTACTGGCGCGGTGAAGGAAGGTGACGAGGTTGTCGGTAGCGAAACCCGCGTTAAAGTCGTGAAGAACAAGGTGGCTCCGCCATTCCGTCAGGCTGAGTTCCAGATTCTCTACGGCAAGGGTATCTACCTGAACGGCGAGATGATCGACCTGGGCGTGCTGCACGGCTTCGTCGAGAAGTCCGGTGCCTGGTATGCCTACAACGGCAGCAAGATCGGTCAGGGTAAGGCCAACTCGGCCAAGTTCCTGGCGGATAACCCGGATATCGCAGCCACGCTTGAGAAGCAGATCCGCGACAAGCTGCTGTCTGCAGCGCCTGACGTGAAAGCTGCCGCCAACCGCGAACCGGTTGACGAGATGGAAGAAGCCGACACTGACATCTGAAGCAAACGATGACTGTTGTACTGGATACACTCGTCGCCGTTCGGCGCACTGCAATGGACCTGCTCGCTCGCCGCGAGCATGGTCGAGTCGAGCTGACGCGTAAACTGCGTCAGCGCGGCGCAGAACCTGAGATGATCGAAACCACCCTTGACCGTTTGACGGAAGAGGGGCTGCTTTCCGAATCCCGTTACCTAGAAAGCTTTATTTCTTATCGAGCCCGTTCTGGTTACGGCCCTGCGCGAATTCGCGAAGAGTTGGGCCAGCGTGGCTTGCAACGTGCTGATATTGACCTCGCCCTGCGTGAGTGCGGTATCAGTTGGCAGGCGCAGTTGGAAGACACCTGGCGGCGTAAGTTCTCCGGGCATCTGCCGGTTGATGCCAAAGAGCGTGCGAAGCAGGGGCGTTTCCTGAGTTATCGCGGGTTTCCGATGGAAATGATCAGCCGCTTATTAAGCGGCCGAGATATGGACGAGCTGTTGTAGTGAGCGGGCTTGCCCCGCGCTGGGCTGCGCAGCAGCCCCAACAAGGACGCCACGGTATTTCAGGAAAAACGAGGTGCCTGGATTTGGGGCGGCTTCGCCACCCAGCGCGGGGCAAGCCCGCTCACTACAGATGACCCGTTCTCATCTCATCGGTTAAAGGCGGCAGGGCTGCACAGCAGTTGCTATACCAAGAACACCAAAAAGGCCCACTATGAAAATAGTGGGCCTTTTTTTTTGCTCAAAAATCAAGCCGTCTCCGGCTCCACCCGCTGTTGGGTCTTACCCTGGGCCGGTGCCCAGTTCTCCGGCAAGTTGATGTAGTCCACCAACTCCCGCAGCCGGCCTTGATCCCGTCCATTGAAGTTGAACACCAGCCGTGTCAAATGGCTGAACCTCGGCTCGTCGTGGTCTTCGCCCGTGTAGGCAAGCTGCTGGAACTCACCACTCAGGCGCAGGCTGGCAAATTCGCTCTGCAAGTGGGCCAGTGCACGATCACTCAGCGGATGATTCATGCGCACCACAAACTCGCGTTTCAGCCAGCGCGTGGAGTGGAAGTTGGCATAGAACCGGTTGATCTCTTCTACTGCTTCTTCGGCGCTGTACACCAGGCGCACCAATTTAAGGTCGGTGGGCAGGATGTAGCGATTGGCTTCCAGCTGGCTGCGGATAAAGTCCAAGGCGCCTTGCCAGAACCCGCCCCCCGGTGCATCCAGCAGCACCACCGGTACCAGTGGGCTCTTGCCGGTCTGGATCAGCGTCAATACTTCCAGCGCTTCGTCCAAGGTGCCGAAGCCTCCCGGACAGAGCACCAACGCGTTCGCTTCCTTGACGAAGAACAGCTTGCGGGTGAAGAAGAAGTGGAATGACAACAGGTTATCGGTGCCATCGATGGTGGGGTTGGCGTGCTGTTCAAACGGCAGGGTGATATTGAAACCGAGGCTGTGTTCCAGGCCTGCGCCTTCGTGCGCTGCCGCCATGATGCCGCCGCCGCCGCCGGTGATCACCATCAAGTCTGACTGTGCCAGCATCGCGCCGACTTCCCGCGCCAAGGCATATAGCGGGCTTTCGACGGGGGTGCGGGCCGAGCCGAACACGGTCACCTTGCGCCGGTCCTTGAATTGTTCCAGTACACGGAAGGCGTTATCCAGCTCACGGATCGCCTGCAGGGTGATTTTGGCGTTCCAGCGGTTACGGTCGTCTTGAGCCATGCGCAAAACGGTGAGAATCATGTCGCGATAAAGGGGGATATTCGGGCTGTTGGCGGCTATCAGCTGGAGCTGCGCGTCGACCTGCTGTGTGAGGTCAGCCCCGTGTTCTTCAAAATGGCGAAGCAGGCGATCATTCGATTCGTAAGGCATTCAACGTCTCCTTTTCTTGCAGGGCCTGGGTAGTCGACGAACGCATCGTCGGTGGCCACGACACTGCATGTGTCATGGCGTGCCGCAGTAAGGCAGGCCTCTTTTGCCCTGAAAATGTTACAGAACAGCAGGTGAAACGGCTGTGAGCGACGATAAGGGGATGGCTTGATCATGTGCCGAAAAACCCATGGCTGGCAACCGCTTATTGGTCATTCAGCATGAAGTTTAGCGGGGGCGGGAACGCAAGCTGGGGCAAGAGCGCACCGCTGGACAGCAGCGCGCGGGGAACGAGCAAAGGTTACTTTTTCTTCTTGGCCGCAGCCGGTGCCGGGCAATCGGATTCTACGAATTTGACCGACGCCACTGGGCGATTGGTCTTGTTCTCGGTGATTTCATAACGCATCACCGCACCCTTGGCCATCAGTTCGCGGTAGCCCTGGTTCAGGCATACGCTTTGCCCCAACTGGAAATAGACGGCTTTCGGATTGTCACGCATTTGCTGCGCTCGATCAGGCTGCACGCTCAGGTGGTCGATCAGCTGCATGCCTTCAACGGTGTAGGCCACTTCCAGGGTTTTTTCATCGATTTCCCGGGGCAGGTCCTTGTTGCTCTCGGCCGCGACGCTTTGCAGCTTCCTGTTCAATTGGGCCTCCAGCAGCGAGGCCGCATGGGCGCCTGCGGGTATGACCAACGCAAGGGCGACGGATGGGGCGACAAGACGCAGCATGGAACGCAGCATGAAACTCTCCTGATTCGGTTACTGGTGCATAGACCAGCCACTGCGCTGTGCGTTCAGTGGCGCGCAATTATAGGTGACCCCTTGCCACTACAGCCAGGCGTATCGCTGGTAAACTGCTGCCACTTAAGCCTTCATCGAGTTCTCCTGTGTCGATTTATCCCTCCTTGCGGCGTATTCCATGAGCCACGCCGTCTCCCGCCTGCGTTCCGAGCGTCTGGCACGTGCTGTCAGGCCATTCCTCAATCGGGGTTCGCGTGCTGAGCGATGCCCAGGCTGCCGGGTTATTCCCCAGTATTGCCTGTGCGCCTGGCGACCCCAGGTGCAGGCCCGGTCGGCGATGTGCCTGCTGATGCACGATGTGGAGCCAATGAAACCGAGTAACACTGGCTGGTTGATTGCCGATGTGATCGCTGACACCACTGCGTTCGCCTGGTCACGCACCGAAGTCGATCCCCAACTGCTCACGTTGCTGGCTGATCCGCAATGGCAACCGTATATCGTGTTTCCCGGCGAGTTCGTCGCGCCTGAACGGGTTGTCAGCGAAGTCAGGGTGGAGGAGAGCAAGCGTCCACTCTTTATCTTGCTGGATGGCACTTGGAGCGAGGCGCGTAAGATGTTTCGCAAAAGTCCGTACCTGGAGCACTTGCCGGTGCTGAGCCTTGCACCGGAACAGCTGTCGCGGTACAAGCTGCGTCGCTCCAAGCGCGATGATCATTTCTGTACCGCAGAAGTCGCGGCGCTGTGCCTGGAGTTGGCTGCCGATCAGGCGGCGAGCGAAGTGCTGGATGCTTACCTCGATGTATTCAGCACTCATTACCTGGCTGCCAAGTTCCAGATGCCCCTGGACCTGGGGGATAGCGTCCATAGGCGCCTGACGCCCTACATTGCGACGGTATCACCAGACGACGTTTGCATGATGGCACCGTAGCCGAATCCCCCGCTAAAATGCCTCCTCGGGCACCCCAAAAAACAGGATCATTTAATCAATGGCCACATACGAAATCCTGATAGCCGATGACCATCCGCTGTTTCGCAGTGCACTGCATCAGGCCGTAACCCTGGGCCTTGGCCCCGATGTCCGGTTGGTCGAGGTGGCCAGCATCGCCGAACTGGAGGTCCGCCTCACCGAAAAATCCGACTGGGACCTGGTGCTGCTCGACCTGAACATGCCCGGTGCCTATGGTTTTTCGGGTTTGGTATTGCTGCGCGGGCAATACCCGCAGATCCCGGTGGTCATGGTGTCCGCCCAGGAAGAGGCCGACGTGGTGGTGCGTTCCAAGGAGTTTGGTGCCAGCGGTTTCATTCCCAAGTCCAGTGCCATGGAGGATATCCAGAACGCCGTGCGCAAGGTGCTTGATGGCGATGTGTCCTGGCCGCCGCAGGCATTCGAAGAGGTCAACGTATCCGACGAAGCCAAAGCCGCCCGTGACGGTTTGGCCAGCCTGACCCCCCAGCAGTTCCGGGTGCTGACCATGGTGTGCGAAGGCTTGTTGAACAAGCAGATTGCCTACGAGTTGAGTGTGTCGGAAGCGACCATCAAGGCTCATGTCACCGCGATCTTTCGCAAGTTGGGCGTGCGTACGCGCACCCAGGCCGCGTTACTCTTGCAACAACTTGAGTCAATTTCACAGCATTAAGCTGCAACGCATTCACGCTTTTTTGACTTTGCGTGATCTAGTTTCCCCACTTCTTTGGTTCAGTTGCCTATCTCTATGTCGCCTTTCAAGGGTCAAACCGGTATCAAACGTATCTTCAACGCAGGTGGCTATTCCCTGGATGGCCTGCGTGCAGCTTTCACCGGCGAGGCGGCGTTTCGCCAACTGGTGTTGCTGAACGTCATCCTGATTCCGTTGAGCTTTTTCCTGCAGGTCAGCCGGGTTGAGCGCGCCTTGCTGATCGCCGTGTGCCTGCTGGCGTTGATCGTCGAATTGCTCAACTCGGCGGTAGAGGCCGCCATTGACCGCATTTCCCTGGACCGTCATCCCTTGTCGAAAAACGCCAAGGACATGGGCAGCGCCGCGCAACTGGTGGCGCTGACCATGATCACCCTGGTATGGGCCGTGATCCTGATCTGAGGATCAGGCAATGTTCGGCAGTACGATTTCGTCGCTGCGCTGAACCCCTGCGGTGAAAGCGCGGCATAGTTCCAGGAACTCGCGCATGGCGGAGGTCTGGTACTTCTGTTTATGCCAGATGAAGTAGAACTGCCGGGCCAGGTCCAGGTCCGGGGTTTCAACCGGCACCAGGCTGCCACGGCGGAATGCATCCCTCAGCGCAAGCCGGGAGATGCAGCCGATGCCCAGCCCGGACTCCACCGCGCGCTTGATCGCCTCGGTATGTTCCAGTTCCAGGCGGATATTCAGCGCGCTGCGGTGATGGCGCATGGCTTGGTCAAACGTCAGGCGCGTGCCCGAACCTTGTTCCCGCAAGATCCACGCCTCATGGGTCAACTCTTCCATGCTCGCCACGCCGCGCTTGGCCAGGGGATGTTGCGGTGCGCAGAACACCACCAGCTCATCTTCTACCCAGGTTTGCACCTCGATGTCCGGGTGGCTGCAGTCGCCTTCGATTAGACCCAGGTCAATTTCGTAGTGCGCCACCTGGTGCACGATATGTGCAGTGTTCTGCACATGCAGCTTCACCTGGCTCTCCGGGTGCTGTTGCATGAAACTGCCGATCAGCAGCGTGGCCAGGTAGTTGCCGATGGTCAGCGTTGCGCCGACCGCCAGCGAGCCGAAGCCGGACTTGCCGTTGAGCAGGTCTTCGATCTCTTTGGCCTGGTCTAGAAGCGCGACGGCCTGGGGCAATAGTTGATGCCCGAGGGCGTTGAGACTCAGGCGCTTGCCGGCGCGGTCGAACAGTTGGCAACTGGATTGACGCTCCAGCTCGGTGATCGAGGTGCTGGCGGCGGATTGAGATAAGGCCAGAAGGCCAGCAGCGCGCGAGACGCTTTCCTGCTGGGCGACGGCGACGAAAACTTGCAGTTGACGGAGAGTAAATCGCATATCGATATAACCGATAACCCTTATCTTAATAATCCAGTTAACAGATATTGTCGCCGCCATTAGAATACGCTGCAATTGCGCACCTATATTTCTGGCGCAGACCCATTTCCAGGAGTCCCCCGTACATGAGCAACATGAACCACGAGCGTGTCCTCAGTGTTCATCACTGGAACGACACTCTGTTCAGCTTCAAGTGCACCCGCGATCCGGGCCTGCGCTTCGAGAACGGTCAGTTCGTGATGATCGGCCTGCAACAGCCCAACGGCCGCCCGCTCATGCGTGCTTACTCTATTGCCAGCCCGAACTGGGAAGAGCATCTGGAATTCTTCAGCATCAAGGTGCCCGATGGCCCGCTGACTTCCCAATTGCAGCACTTGAAGGAAGGCGACGAGATCATCATCAGCAAAAAACCGACAGGCACCCTGGTGCTCGACGATTTGAAGCCGGGCAAACACCTGTACCTGCTCAGCACCGGTACTGGTCTGGCTCCGTTCATGAGCGTGATCCAGGACCCGGAAACCTACGAGCGTTTCGAAAAGGTGATCCTGTGCCACGGCGTGCGTTACGTCAACGAAGTCGCCTACCGCGAATTCATCACCGAGCACCTGCCGCAGAACGAGTTCTTCGGTGAGGCGCTGCGTGACAAGTTGATCTACTACCCGACCGTGACCCGCGAGCCGTTCGAAAACGAAGGGCGCCTGACCGACCTGATGCGCAGCGGCAAGCTGTTCCGCGATATCGGCCTGCCACCGATCAACCCTGAAGATGACCGCGCCATGTTGTGCGGTAGCCCAAGCATGTTGGACGAAACCAGCGAAGTGCTGAACAGCTTCGGCCTGAAGGTTTCGCCACGCATGCGTGAGCCGGGCGATTATCTGATTGAGCGTGCGTTCGTCGAGAAGTAAGCGCGGTCAAAATGTGGCAGGGGGGCAAGCCCCCTCCCATATCGGGTTTGCGGTTTATCCAGCGGCAAGCACTTCCAGCACGCAAATCACTCCGGCCTCGGGATAGTGCCAACGCACATCCACATCCCAGAACTGCGCGCCATATTCACGCTCAGGCCCAGGCGTCTGATAGGCCGGCCGCGGGTCCTGTGCCAGGCATTGCTCGATCAATTCCACCAACGGCTCATTCAGCCTGTGCGCATGGCCTTGTGCCTGATGCAGGGCGGTCTTCAGCCATTGCACCGGGATTAGCGGTGGCGCACTGCTGGCGATGCTGTTGGTGGCGCTGCCGATAATGTCGGCGTAGGGCACATAGGGCTTGATATCCAACACTGGCGTGCCATCGAGCAGGTCAATTCCGGAAATCCACAGCCGACCGGGTTCCACCTTGTCCAGCTTCACCACTGATTGGCCGATGCCGTTCGGTCGGTGAGTCGCGCGGGTCGCAAACACGCCCATGGACGTGTTGCCCCCCAGGCGCGGTGGGCGCACTTTCAGGCGGGGCTTGTCTTCCAGGGCCTGATGAAACAGGAACAGCAGCCACACATGGCTGACCTGTTCCAGACCCTGCACCGCCTCACCGCCGTCAAACGGCGCCACCAGTTCCAGCACGCCACGCGCGGCAGGCGCCAGTTGTGGCTGGCGCGGGATGGCGAATTTCTCCTTGAAGCAGGAGCGCACAAAGCCGACGGGGGAGACGTTGTAACCCATGGTTCAGGGGCGAACGCGCATGGTGAGGCCCTTGAGGAAGTTACGCAGCAACTGGTCGCCGCACGGGCGATAGTTGGTGTGGCCGAACTTGCGGAACAGTGCGCTCAGTTCCGGTTTGGACACTGGGAACTCGGCGGCCTTGAGGATCGCGTGCATGTCGTCTTCCTTCAGTTCGAAGGCCACACGCAGTTTCTTGAGGATGATGTTGTTGGTCACCGGGGTTTCGATCGGTTGCGGCGGACGACTTTCGTCCTTGCCGCGCTTGAAGATCACCAGGCCGTCGAGGAAGTGAGCCATGACTTCGTCCGGGCAGAACACAAAGCCTTCTTCCTCATCCTTCTTGAGGTAGGTCAGCAAATCGTCCTTGGTCACGTCCATGCCGCCGAGCTTGATGATTTCGACCATCTTGTTGTCGCTGATGTCGAGCATGTAGCGCACGCTGCGCAGTACGTCGTTGTGAATCATGGTAGGCAATCCTGGTATTCAACTGAGGACACCGCCGTCATGGGGCGATGTCGATAAAAAGGGGCAGTGGCTTAGAATTTCTCTTTGGCGGACAGGTAGCGCCATTGGCCCACCGGCACTTTGCCGATGGACACGCCGCCAATGCGGATGCGCCGGATGGCGATGACTTTCAAGCCGACCGCTTCGCAGAACAAGGCAATCACGCCCGGTTGCGGGTTTTTCATCGCAAAACGCAGGCGGTTTTCGTTCTGCCAGCTGGCTTTGACCGCCGGCAGTTCCTTGCCTTTGTAAGTCAGGCCGTGGTTCAGGCGGTTCAGGCCATGGGCAACCATCTCGCCTTCGACCTCCACCACATATTCCTGCTCGATCTTGGCGGCGTCAGCGGTCAACTTGCGCAGAATTTTCCAGTCCTGGGTAAACACCAGCAGGCCGCTGGCGTTGGCTTGCAGGTCGGCGCTGGCGGTCAGGCGCAGGAAGTGGCCCTTGAGCGGGCGCTTGCCGAAACGGTGTTCATCCGACAAGGTTTCGGCGCTGATCGAGGCCATGGCGGTCTCGGCATCCACGCCGGCAGGCGCGTGCAGCAGGAGGGTCACCGGCTCTGGCGCGGTGGCCTTGGCCTCGGGGTCGAGTTCGACTTTTTGGGTGGTGACCTTGAACTGCGGTTCGTCGATCACTTCACCGTCCACCGAGACCCAGCCGCCTTCGATAAACAGCTCAGCCTCCCGACGGGAGCAGCCAACCAGTTCGATCAGACGTTTGGAGAGGCGTATGGGATCAGTCATGACAAGGGCCGTAACAAAAGGGGGCAGCTATTGTACCTGTGTGGGCGCGGTTAATCCCGGCTCCATTTCATTTAACCGGGTTGGGCTCGTTGCTGCACCTGGCGCAAACGCATGTGCAGCAGAGGATACGGCTGGCCCAAGCCATCCTGCTCTGCGCGTCCGATCACCTCGAACCCTTGTTTGAAGTAGAAGCCCAGGGCCTGCGGGTTCTGTTCGTTGACGTCCAATTCATCGGCATTCAGGTGCTCGATCGCGTATCGCAACAGTTGGCGGCCCAGGCCCTGGCCACGGTGCTGGGGGGCGATAAACAACATCTCGACCTTGCCGCCCGCTACCCCGGCAAACCCGGTGATGCGTTGGTTCCGGTCTTTGGTGCAGATCAGCATCACCGAGTCCAGGTAACGCGTCAGCACCAGTTCCTTAAGCAATACGACGTAACTGTCCGGCAGGAAATTGTGGGTCGCCCGCACCGAGTCTTCCCAGAGCTGCGCCAGGTGCGTGTAGTCGCTGCTTTTGGGTGTATGGATAACTGAATGCTGACGCATGCCCGCTGCCCCTTGCCGATGATCGGCGACGATGGGCAAACGATAGACCTAAAAAAGCCCCGCATCTTGTCCAGAGGCAGGGCTTTTTTAAAATATTTCAAAGGCGCTGATCAGTCGCGCTTTTCAGCCCACAAATCGTATTCGTCGGCATCGGTCACGGTGCACCAGACCTTGTCGCCTGGCTTCAAGCCGCTGGCATCGTCGATGAACACGTTACCGTCGATCTCCGGCGCATCGAAGAAGCAGCGGCCCACCGCGCCTTGCTCGTCGACTTCGTCGATCAGCACTTCGATTTCCTTGCCGATGCGCAGTTGCAGGCGCGCCGAGCTGATGGCCTGTTGGTGCGCCATGAAACGCTCCCAACGGTCCTGCTTGACGTCATCCGGCACCACGGCCAGGTCCAGCAGGTTGGCCGGGGCACCTTCGACCGGCGAGTACTGGAAGCATCCGACGCGGTCCAGCTGCGCCTCAGTCAACCAGTCCAGCAGGTACTGGAAGTCCTCTTCGGTTTCGCCAGGGAAGCCGACGATGAAGGTGGAGCGGATGATCAATTCCGGGCAGATCTCGCGCCAGTTCTTGATGCGCGCCAGGGTCTTGTCTTCGAAGGCCGGACGTTTCATGGCCTTGAGCACTTTCGGGCTGGCGTGCTGGAACGGGATGTCCAGGTACGGCAGGATCTTGCCGGCGGCCATCAACGGGATCAGTTCGTCGACGTGCGGGTACGGGTAAACGTAGTGCAGGCGCACCCACACGCCCAGGCTGCTGAGGGCTTCGCACAGTTCGGTCATGCGGGTTTTCACCGGCGCGCCGTTCCAGAAACCGGTGCGGTACTTCACGTCGACACCGTAGGCGCTGGTGTCCTGGGAGATGACCAACAGCTCTTTCACGCCGGATTTGACCAGGCGCTGGGCTTCGTCGAGGACGTCACCCACCGGGCGGCTGACCAGCTTGCCGCGCATCGAGGGGATGATGCAGAAGCTGCAGCTATGGTTGCAGCCCTCGGAAATCTTCAGGTACGCGTAGTGGCGCGGGGTCAGCTTGATACCTTGCGGCGGCACCAGGTCGATCAGCGGGTTGTGGTCCTGCTTGGGCGGCACCACTTCGTGCACGGCATTGACCACCTGCTCGTACTGCTGCGGGCCGGTCACGGCCAGCACGCTTGGGTGCACGTTGCGGATGTTGCCTTCTTCCACGCCCATGCAGCCGGTCACGATGACCTTGCCGTTTTCCTTGATGGCTTCGCCGATCACTTCCAGGGATTCGGCCTTGGCCGAGTCGATGAAACCGCAGGTGTTGACCACCACTACGTCGGCGTCCTGATAAGTGGACACCACGTCATAGCCTTCCATGCGCAGTTGCGTCAGGATGCGCTCGGAGTCTACGAGCGCCTTCGGGCAACCCAGGGAAACAAAGCCGACCTTGGGATTGGCCGTCGCGGGAGTGGTGGACATGTCTAACCTCGGTATTGAATGACGCCGCCAGTCGGGCACGACAAGGCGGTAGACGGGCGCTTGGCGCGCCTCTGATCAAAAAGTGCGCAATTCTAGCGACGGGCAACGCACTTGACCAGCTTTATACAGGGAAATACGACGAGTGCTGTATTGGGGAAACCGTACAGCCCTTACCATGCTCTTAAGCCCGGGCGTCATGCTCTGCGCGGTGTGAAACAACTTTAGACATGCCCACACCTAAAGCTTGAAGCACCTTCAAGAGCGTGGAGAGCTTTGGGTCGCCACCGATAGCGATGGATCTATAGAGATTGGCTCTATTGAGCCCCGTATTCTGCGACAAGCTGAGCATCCCACCACGAGCCTCCGCCACTCGACGAATTGCGACAAGGAAGGCGTCCTCACCCCCGGCCTCATCGATTTCCTCAAGTGCTACAGATAGATACTCGAGAGCAAAGGCTTCGTCGTTTCGGAGCATTTCGAGAACGCTGTCTTCATGAGAGCGAGTACGAATGGTCATTTTTGCTGCACCTTGTAAGATTTCCAGAGAGCCTTGGCCTGATCGATATCGTTTTGCTGTCTGGTCTTGGAACCACCGCCCAACAGGAAAACAATCTTCCGATCCTGAATTGCGTAATACACACGAAACCCTGGTCCGAAATCGAGCTTCATCTCAAAAACTCCATCACCCACGGGCTCGGTAATGCCAAAGTGGCCAAGGGACGCCCGGTCCACTCTGGTGGTGATTCTCGCTTTTGAACGCGTGTCTTGCACGGTGTCTAGCCAAGCTTGATAGATATCCACGCCATTGGCTGACAGTACGTGTTTCACTTCGTACATGAGGAATGTACCTTAAAAGAGACAGGTCGATGATTGAATTTTTTGTATCGACGGCGCGTGCCATGCGGGATCACGATTTATTGATCAGGTACGTTGGTCAAAAAGTTTTCGCTTAGACCACTGAGGCAGCACTACTGAGCCGGGCCGAAAATATACGGCTGGCCGTTAAGGTGATCAATGCAGGCAAAAAGGCTCCAAGCTGCAGTGACGTCTATGTAAAGACCGCAAAAAAAGACACTCGAATCACTTGAGCAGGGAAATACGACGAGTGCTGCGCTATGCTTCGCGCCGTTGCGCACGGGTAAAACCCCGAGGTCAATAAAACGTCTGTTACGAGAAGTAAATCAGCGCATGCTAGGGTCAGCTCAGATGCGCTGGTTATATAAGACCTCAGGTCAAAGGGCAGGAGTGGTTGATGGGTCAGGCAAGTAGTCAGGCAGCAGGTGCCGAGCATTCCAACGCAAAGCCGATTGGCATGCTGGTGGCGGCGGTCGGGGTGGTTTACGGCGATATCGGTACCAGCCCGCTCTATACCCTTAAAGAAGTGTTCACAGGTGGTTACGGGGTTCAGGTCAACCATGACGGGGTCTTCGGCATTCTGGCGCTGATCTTCTGGTCACTGATCTGGGTGGTGTCGATCAAATATGTACTGTTCATTCTGCGTGCCGATAACCAGGGCGAGGGCGGCATCATGGCCCTGACGGCGCTGGCGCGGCGGGCGGCGTCGCCATACCCCAAACTGCGTTCGGTGCTGGTGATCCTCGGCTTGATCGGCGCTGCGCTGTTCTACGGCGACAGCATGATCACCCCGGCGATCTCGGTATTGTCGGCGGTCGAGGGTCTGGAGCTGGCCTTTGACGGTCTCGAACGCTGGGTGGTGCCGCTGTCGCTGGTGGTACTGGTCGGGCTGTTCCTGATCCAGAAGCACGGCACCGACCGCATCGGCAAGCTCTTCGGGCCGGTGATGGTGGTGTGGTTCCTGGTGTTGGCCGGGCTTGGCATCCACGGCATTTTGCAACACCCGGAAGTGCTCAATGCACTGAACCCGGCGTGGGGCGTGCGTTTCTTCGTGTCCCATCCCGGCATGGGCGTGGCGATTCTCGGCGCAGTGGTACTGGCCCTGACCGGTGCCGAAGCCCTGTATGCCGACATGGGCCACTTCGGGCGCAAGCCGATTGCCCGTGCCTGGTTTGCCCTGGTACTGCCGGCGCTGGTGCTCAACTACTTCGGCCAAGGTGCTTTGCTGCTGGAAAACCCCGAGGCGGCGCGTAACCCGTTCTACCTGCTGGCACCGGACTGGGCATTGATCCCGCTGGTCGCGCTGTCGACGCTGGCCACGGTGATTGCGTCCCAGGCCGTGATTTCCGGGGCGTTTTCCCTGACCCGCCAGGCGATCCAGCTGGGTTACATCCCGCGCATGCACATCCAGCACACCTCCAGCGCCGAGCAAGGCCAGATCTACATCGGCGCGGTGAACTGGTCGCTGATGGTCGGCGTGATCCTGCTGGTGCTGGGTTTTGAATCCTCCAACGCCTTGGCTTCGGCTTACGGGGTGGCGGTGACGGGCACGATGCTGATCACCAGCATCCTGGTATCGGCGGTGATGCTGTTGCTGTGGAAATGGCCACCGGTGCTGGCGATTCCGGTCCTGATCGGTTTCCTGCTGGTGGACGGCCTGTTCTTCGCCGCCAACGTACCCAAGATCGTCCAGGGCGGCGCCTTCCCGGTGTTGGCGGGGATTGTGCTGTTTATCCTGATGACCACCTGGAAGCGCGGCAAGGAACTGCTGATGGACCGCCTTGAGGAAGGCGGGCTACCGCTGCCGATTTTTATCAGCAGCATCCGCGTGCAGCCGCCGCATCGCGTGCAGGGCACGGCTGTGTTCCTCACCGCGCGGCCTGACGCCGTGCCCCATGCGTTGTTGCACAACCTGTTGCATAACCAGGTGCTGCATGAGCAGGTGGTGATGCTGACGGTGGTCTACGAAGATATCCCGCGCGTGCCCGCTTCACGGCGCTTCGAAGTGGACGCCTACGGGGAAGGGTTCTTCCGGGTGATCCTGCATTTCGGCTTTACCGATGAGCCGGACGTGCCCGAAGCCTTGAAACTGTGCCATCTGGATGACCTGGATTTCAGCCCGATGCGCACCACCTACTTCCTCAGCCGCGAAACGGTGATCGCCTCGCGTATCAAGGGCATGGCGCGGTGGCGCGAAAGCTTGTTTGCCTTCATGTTGAAGAACGCCAACGGCAACCTGCGTTTCTTCAAGCTGCCGGTAAACCGGGTGATCGAGCTGGGCACCCAGGTCGAGATGTAAGTTTTTGCAGCACGGGAGCCGGCAATCGGCTCCCGCTTTGTTTCTGAACCCTGTGCAATCCATCGTTGTCGACTAGGCTCTAAGCACTGTTATGCAGGAGCGCGCTTGCCCACGAAAAACGTCAACGTTAACGCGTTTATCCTGGATGAGCGCGGCGCCCGTGAGGCTTTCGCGAGCAAGCGCGCTCCTGCAAAAAGTGCCCAAAAAGTCCAGAAGAGGTGCGCCATGAGTCAGCTGCTCGAACCTTACACACTGCGCCAATTGACCCTGCTCAATCGTATTGCGGTGTCGCCGATGTGCCAGTATTCCAGCGAAAACGGCCTGGCCAATGACTGGCACCTGGTGCACCTCGGCAGCCGTGCCGTGGGGGGCGCCGGCCTGATATTTACCGAAGCCACCGCCGTCACTGCCGATGGCCGCATCACTGCCCAGGACCTGGGCCTGTGGAACGACGAACAGATCGAACCCCTGCAGCGCATTACGCGGTTTATTGCGGCCCAGGGGGCAGTGGCCGGTATTCAGCTGGCCCATGCCGGGCGCAAGGCAAGCACCCATCGGCCGTGGATCGGCAAACACGGCAGTGTCACGCCGCAAGAAGGCGGCTGGGTGCCGGTGGGGCCGTCGCCGATCGCCTTTGATCCCAACCATACCCAACCCAAGCCGCTGGACGAGGGGCAGATCCAGCAGGTGATTGCCGATTTTGTCTCTGCCGCCAAGCGCGCCTTGACCGCCGGGTTCGAAGTGGTGGAAATCCACGCCGCCCACGGCTACCTGCTGCACCAATTCCTGTCGCCCCTGAGCAATCAGCGTCAGGACCGCTATGGCGGTTCCTTTGAAAACCGCATCCGGTTGGTGCTGGAGGTGACCGAGGCCGTCCGCGCGGTGTGGCCCCAGGAGTTGCCGTTGTTTGTGCGGGTGTCGGCCACCGACTGGGTGGAAGATGGCTGGAACCCCGATGAAACCGTGGAGCTGGCGCGCCGCCTCAAAGACCTCGGCGTGGACTTGATCGACGTGTCTTCCGGCGGCACCGCCGCCAATGCCGAGATTCCCACCGGCCCGGGCTACCAGACCCGTTTTGCCGAGCGAGTGCGCAAAGAGTCCGGTATTGCCACCGGCACTGTCGGCATGATCACGGAGCCGGCCCAGGCCGAACACATCCTGCGTACCTGCCAGGCGGACATCATTTTCCTCGCTCGTGAACTGCTGCGTGACCCTTATTGGCCGTTGCATGCCGACGATGATCTGGGCGGGCGCAAAGCCATCTGGCCGGCGCAGTACCAACGGGCGACCCATCGCGACCAGCCGATCCACGAGTCGGATCTCAGGGACTGATCACCTGCACACGCAGCCAAAACCCACCCTGGCACGGTGGGTTTTTTCTTGCCTGCGTTTAACTGGCATGTCGATCCTGGATCGCTGAAAAGGGACTTCTCAATGTAGGTCGAAGGCGTATTAAAAGGTCCGCGCAGGCTTATGAACGCCCGCTGTATCGTCCTCTTCGTGAGAATGCCCTGTAGGTGTTTGTTACCGAAGAAAAATTTTAAGTGAATACTCTAAAAAAATCCCACGCATGGCGAGATAGTTTCTACGCTTAGGGTAAGCCCGGTTTCTGGCCCAGGGAATCAGGCTGTGAGTCCTTGAAGACATTGCGTTTCACGGCAGGCGGGTAATGGGCATGAGGAATATTTGATCGATTTCAGGAGAAGCAGTCCATGGCCAAGTCCTATGGTGTAGCGGGTGTGGTGGTGTCTTTTCTGACCCGCAGGGTGTTCTTGCGTAGCCGAAGGTTGAGTTCGGATGAGGCCGAATTACTGGCGCAGTACCGCGCCCTGACCGAGAGCGATCAAGTGGCGATGCGGTATCTGATCGGGGCGATGAAGAGTGTTTCGCGGTTCTGAACCACCCGTTTGATATGTGGGAGGCGCGATGCCCCTCCCACATTATGGCAACCGGTGCGTCAGGTGTACTTGCGCTGTTCCGGTGCCGGCGGGAAGTATTGATACAGCCAGGTTTCACTCAGGGTACGGTCCTGCGTGCGGATAAACAGCCGCAATTCCACGGGCTCGACGCTGTCGCTGGTGGGGTACCAATCGAACAGAATGCGATAGCCCTTGATGTTGTCGAGCGCCAGCACGCTGAAATCCTTCACCTGGCCATGGGAGCAGGTCACGACCGGCTCAATCCCGGTGCCGGCCGGCAGGCGATCCAGGCCGCCGCCCTTGAAGTCCACGGCAAACCGGCGCGCCCACACTTCAGGGTAGTGCTCGCCCGGTGCCCAACCTTCGGTAAAGCCACCCATGCCTGAGCGTGTGGCGTCGACCTGCGCCAACGGTGTGCTGACCGGCGGCAATGCACTCCAGTAAAGCTTGTAGCCATAGTTGAGCGAATCGCCGGCGGCCACGGGCTTTTTCGGGGTCCAGAAGGCCACGATGTTGTCCAGGGTTTCGCCGGTGGTGGGGATTTCCAACAGGTCAATGGAGCCTTCACCCCAAGCGGTCGTCGGTTCGACCCACAGGCTTGGACGCTTGCTGTACCAGTCGACGGTGTCCTGGTAACTGGCAAACTCATGGTCGGTCTGGACCAGGCCGAAACCTTTCGGATCGGTATCGGCAAAGGCGTTGAACTGCAGTTTGGCCGGGTTGTTCAGCGGGCGGCAGATCCACTCACCGTTGCCGCGCCACATCGCCAGGCGGTCCGAGTCGTGGATTTGCGGGTGAATGGTGTCGCACATACGACGCTCGTGAGTACCACAACTGAACATGCTGGTCATCGGTGCGATGCCCAGCTGTTCGATGGCGGTGCGCGCATTGATATGCGCATCGATGGCCATCACCACTTGGTTGGCCTGGCAGTCGATATCGAAGCGGTAAGCCCCGGTGGCGCTCGGCGAGTCGAGCAGGGCGTAGACCACAAAGCGCGTGGCGTCCTTGTCCGGCGTTTCAAACCAGAACTGCGTGAAGTCAGGGAATTCCTCGCGTTTTTTCGCGTAGGTATCTATCGCCAGGCCGCGTGCGGAAAGGCCGTATTGGCCAGTGGAGTCCACGGCTCTGAAGTAGCTGGCGCCGAGAAACGACAGCACGTCATGCCGATCCAGTTCCGGCGCCTTGAACAGCTTGAACCCGGAGAAACCCAGGTCGCCGGTCAACTGCTGGGTGTCCACGGTGGTTTTGGCATAGTTGAACAGCGAAGGGCGGAAATGCACCTCGCGCGCCTCACGGGTCTTGGGGTCGACGCTGTGCATGCGCACGGGCGTCTTGAAACCCATGCCGACGTGGAAGAACTGCACGTCCAGTTGGCCGTTCAATTCCTTCCACAGCGAATGGTTACCGTCGTAGCCGATGGCGTTGAAATTCTGCGGTGTCATGTTCGCCAGGGTCGGCGGCAGCACCTGCTTGGTGTCCTTGTATGCGGTCCCGGCGAGTTGTTTGGCCTGGGCCTTCAGCGACTCAAAATCGAAGGCCACGGCCTTGCCATCGGCGGCGCGGTTGCCGGCCCAAGCCTGTGCGGCCAACAGGCCGCTGGCCGACAAACCGGTGTAAGCCGCAATGGCCATGGATGCTTTGAGCAAATTCCTGCGGTGCATAGAGACAACCTGTCGTGAGCAAATCCCGCGCCGGCCTTGGCGCGTGCTGGATTAAAAATAACGGTTCGGACATGCCTTCGGCCAAACGCTACGGACAATAAACAGACGCTGGATAGCTTAAGCGGTTCGATGAGCCAGGAAAATTGATTGATGGCGGCATGATGGCTTTGCATGTGAAACAAAGCATTTCCGCCGCCCCGCTGTCGTTATCTCTGGCCTTACACCGGAGTTACATCTGGAAGCACTCTAGATCGGGGTTTTTTAGCACTTAGTTTTACGCTGGGGGCCTATTGGTCCTATGAACCCAAGTGTCTGGAGGCTGTGAATGAATACCCGTGGATTACTCGATCAGTTGCTCAAGTCTGGCCAGGATATGTTGCAGAACAAAGCTGGTGACCAACGTAAGCAGGACGATAAAAGTGCCCTGGGCGGCTTGCTTGGCGCTGGTGGCCTGGGCAGCCTGCTCGGCGGTGCGGGCGGCGGCGCCCTGGCGGCGGGAGCCATGGGCCTGTTGCTGGGCAACAAAAAAGCCCGCAAGTTCGGCGGCAAGGCCCTGACCTACGGCGGGTTGGCGGCACTCGGTGTGATTGCCTACAAGGCCTACGGCAACTGGCAGGCGCAACAGGCCGGCGCAGCGCAAGGCGAACCGCAAACCATCGACCGCCTGCCGCCGGCCCAGGTCGAGCAGCACAGCCAGGGCATCCTCAAGGCACTCGTGGCGGCCGCCAAGGCCGACGGGCATGTCGATGAGCGTGAGCGGGCGCTGATCGAAGGGGAGTTCACCAAGCTGGACAACGACCTCGAGCTACAACGCTGGCTGCACGCCGAGCTCAACAAACCGCTCGATCCGACCGACGTCGCCCGCGCTGCCGCCACGCCGGAAATGGCCGCCGAGATGTACATCGCCAGCGTGATGCTGGTCGACGAAGAAAACTTCATGGAAAAAGCCTACCTCGACGAACTGGCCCGCCAGCTCAAACTCGAACCCGGCCTGAAAGCAGAACTGGAAAAGCAAGTGCGGTTGAACGCATAACCCATGTGGGAGCGGGCGTGCCCTAATGCTAGCCAGTTAAGAGAACCTGCCGCGACCAAACTCTGTAGTGAGCGGGCTTGCCCCGCGCTGGGGGGCGCAGCCGCCCCAACAAAGACGCCGCGGTATTTCAGGAGGACCGAGGTGCCTGGGTTTGGGGCGGCTACGCCCCCCAGCGCGGCAAGCCCGCTCACTACAGATGATGTGTTCTACAGCCCGCCATTTAACTGACTGGCATTAGGGCTTGCCCCCGATAGCGGTGGGTCAATTATGTATAAGTGGCCTGGCACACTGCTATCGGGAACCAGCCCCCTCTCACAACTATTCGCGTCCTCTGCCTGGTCCGGCAAAAGCTGTTGATAAATGCAGGCATCCGCTCAGCTATACTCCCCAGCATTTGAATGGGCCTTCGAGGAATTACTGTGAAGAACTGGACCTTGCGCCAAAGGATTTTGGCTAGCTTTGCGGTCATTATCGCCATCATGCTGTTAATGGTTGTGGTCTCCTATTCACGGTTGCTGAAGATCGAAACCAGTGAAGTCGCGGTGCGTGACGACGCGGTGCCGGGGGTTTACCTCAGTTCGATGATTCGTAG
Organism: Pseudomonas sp. ICBG1301; assembly: GCF_016918385.1. Lineage (NCBI taxonomy): Bacteria > Pseudomonadati > Pseudomonadota > Gammaproteobacteria > Pseudomonadales > Pseudomonadaceae > Pseudomonas > Pseudomonas sp. ICBG1301. The sequence continues at coordinate 97,373 of NZ_JAEKGB010000005.1, read as the reverse complement.
CGCCTGGGTCGACAGTTACCTGCATATCCTGGAACTGATCGGTTCGGGTCAAAACAAGGGGCTAGCCGACACCGACAAGGCTGAATTCAAATCCTTCGAAGCGCGCATCCTGCAACAGATGGCCAACTACCAGGCCACCATCAAGGGTGGTGACGATCAGGCCGAGTTCGATAAATTCGAAGCCCAGCACCAGATTTACAACAAGGCCCTGGCCGGGGTGGTGGATCGCTTGCAGAACAACGATGTCGCCGCTGCGCGCAAATTGTTCGACACCGAAATGACACCGGCCTGGACCGCAGGCCGCATGAAGCTCAATGACATCATTACCGAGAACAAAAGTGTCGCCGACCGCGCCACCACGGCCATCGATGATGCCGTAGCCGCCGCGAAAATCAGTATGTTCGTATCCCTGGCCCTGGCCATCCTCGCGGCCGCCCTCTGCGGTTTGCTACTGATGCGCGCAATCACGGCGCCGATGCAGCGCATTGTGTCGATCCTGGGCACCATGCGTGACGGTGACCTGAGCAAGCGCTTGAACCTGGAGCGCAAGGACGAATTCGGCGCAGTCGAAACCGGCTTCAACGACATGATGACCGAACTGACTGCGCTGGTGTCCCAGGCCCAACGCTCGTCGGTGCAGGTGACCACCTCGGTGACCGAGATCGCCGCGACTTCCAAGCAGCAACAGGCGACCGCCACCGAAACGGCTGCAACCACCACCGAAATCGGGGCTACTTCCCGCGAAATTGCTGCAACGTCCAAGGACTTGGTCCGCACCATGACCGAGGTGTCCACCGCCGCCGACCAGGCTTCGGTCGCCGCCGGTTCCGGTCAGCAAGGGCTGGCGCGCATGGAAGAAACCATGCATTCGGTGATGGGCGCCGCCGACCTGGTCAACGCCAAGCTGGCGATCCTCAATGAGAAGGCCGGCAATATCAACCAGGTGGTGGTGACCATCGTCAAGGTCGCCGACCAGACCAACCTGTTGTCGCTCAACGCGGCCATCGAAGCCGAGAAGGCCGGCGAATACGGCCGCGGCTTTGCGGTGGTTGCCACCGAAGTGCGTCGCTTGGCTGACCAGACCGCCGTGGCCACGTATGACATCGAGCAGATGGTGCGCGAGATCCAGTCGGCAGTGTCAGCTGGCGTGATGGGCATGGACAAGTTTTCTGAAGAAGTGCGCCGTGGCATGTTCGAAGTGCAGCAAGTCGGCGAGCAGCTGTCGCAGATCATCCACCAGGTACAGGCCCTGGCGCCTCGGGTGTTGATGGTCAACGAAGGCATGCAGGCCCAGGCCACCGGCGCCGAGCAGATCAACCACGCGTTGGTGCAACTGGGCGATGCCAGCAGCCAGACCGTGGAGTCCCTGCGCCAGGCCAGTTTTGCCATTGATGAACTGAGCCAGGTTGCGGTCGGTCTGCGCAGCGGCGTATCGCGTTTCAAAGTCTGATGAGCGACTTCGCGGCTAAACGCGGTGCCGTCCCGGCAGCGAAAAAGACGTTGTTCCTGGTGTTTCACATCGGCGGCGAACGTTATGCGCTCAAGGCCACGGAAGTGGCCGAGGTGCTGCCGCGCCTGCCCCTCAAACCCATCGCTCATGCGCCGGCGTGGGTGGCAGGCATATTTGCCCATCGCGGGGTGTTGGTACCGGTGATCGACCTCAGTGCGCTGACCTTCGGCACAGCCGCCCAAGTGCGTACCAGTACTCGTCTGGTGCTGGTCAACTACCAGCCGCAACCCTGGATCGAGGCGCGCAGGCTCGGGCTGATCCTGGAGCAGGCTACCGACACCTTGCGTTGCTACCCTACCGAGTTTCAACCCTATGGCCTCGACAATCGGCAAGCGCCTTACCTGGGGCTGGTGCGTGAAGATGCCCAAGGCTTGATGCAGTGGATCGGCGTGTCCGAGTTATTGACCGATGAAGCCCGCGCTTTGCTATTTTCTGCCGAGCTGAGCCTATGAACAGCGACCCCCGTTTCTTTACCTTCCTGAAAGAACGCATTGGCCTGGACGTCGCATCGGTGGGCGAGGCCATTATCGAGCGCGCCGTGCGCCAGCGCAGCCAGGCCGTGCAGGCGGTGACGCTGGAGCACTATTGGCAGCGATTGCAAAGCTCGCAGGACGAGCAGCAAGCGCTGATCGAGGCGGTGATTGTTCCCGAGACCTGGTTTTTCCGGTACCCGGAGTCCTTTGCCACCTTGGCGCGCCTGGCCAAGGCGCGTCTGGCCGAGATCAACCAACTGCGCGCTTTGCGCATTCTCAGCCTGCCATGTTCGACCGGCGAAGAGCCCTATTCGATTGCCATGGCGTTGCTCGATGCCGGCCTGGCCCCACATCAGTTCAAGGTGCAGGGCATGGACGTCAGCCCGCTGTCGGTAGAGCGGGCGCGGCGCGGGGTGTACGGGAAGAATTCCTTTCGCGGTGGCGACCTTGAGTTTCGCCAGCGCCATTTCACCGAGCAGGCCGACGGTTACCACATTGCCGATCGAGTGCGTGAGCAGGTGCGCCTGCAAGTCGGAAACTTGCTGGACCCAGCGTTGCTGGCGAATGAGCCCAGCTATGACTTCGTGTTCTGCCGCAACCTGCTGATCTACTTCGACCAGCCGACCCAGAAACAAGTCTTCGATGTGCTCAAGGGCTTGACCCATGTCGATGGTGTGCTGTTTATCGGCCCGGCCGAAGGCAGTTTGCTGGGGCGCCATGGAATGCGCTCGATTGGCGTGCCACAGTCCTTTGCCTTCAGCCGACATGTGGAACCGGTGAAGCCTGCGCCGGTTTTCGTGCCGATGCCGGCCCCCGTGCCGGCGCGCAGCACAGCACCGATCCCGCCCAAACCGCGCCCGTTCAGCACGGTCAGCGCCCAGGTGCTGCCGCTCAAGGCACCGCAGACGGACGCGGGTGATTTGCTCAGCCGGATCGCCACCCTGGCCAATGAGGGCAAAAGTGCTGAGGCCCGAGCTGCCTGTGAACAGTATTTGAGCAACCACCCGCCCGTCGCCCAAGTGTTTTACTGGCTGGGCTTGCTCAGCGATGTGGCCGGCAGCGCCTTGGAAGCCCAGGGGTATTACCGCAAAGCCCTATACCTGGAACCGCAGCACCCGCAGGCCCTGATGCATCTGGCCGCGTTGCTCGAGTCCCAGGGCGACAGTGCGGGGGCGCGCCGTTTGCAGGCGCGGGCCGCGCGTAGCGAGCGAGCTGACAGTGAGTCCAAACGATGAGTACCTCCGACGCGCTCGACACTGCGGGTCTTGACCTGACCCTGACCGACACCCAACGCATCGACGATTGCTGGAACCGTATCGGCATCCATGGCGACAAATCCTGCCCGTTGCTGGCCGAACATATTCACTGCCGCAACTGCTCGGTGTATTCCGCCGCCGCCACGCGCTTGCTCGACCGCTATGCGTTGCAGCAGGACGATCGCCACGCGATCGCCGCCGACGCCGTCGACGAGAACGTGGCCACCCGTTCCCTGCTGATGTTCCGCCTCGGCGAAGAATGGCTGGGCATCGCCACCCGCTGCCTGGTGGAAGTGGCACCGCTGCAACCGATCCATTCCCTGCCGCATCAGCGCTCACGGGCATTGCTCGGCGTGGCCAACGTACGCGGCGCGCTGGTGGCGTGCCTGTCGCTGGTCGAGCTGCTTGGCCTGGACGTCACCGATCATGGCGCGACGGGCGGGCGCATCATGCCGCGCATGTTGATCATCGCCGCGCAGGACGGTCCGGTGGTGGTGCCGGTGGACGAAGTCGACGGCATCCATGCCATCGATGAACGCGCCTTGAAGGCCGCGTCCGCCTCCGGCACCCAGGCCAGCGCGCGCTTCACCCAGGGTGTGTTGCAGTGGAAGGGCCGCAGCCTGCGTTGGCTGGACGAGGCGCAATTGCTGTCCGCCGTGACCCGGAGCCTCACATGACCCCCGACCAGATGCGCGATGCCTCGTTGCTGGAACTGTTCAGCCTGGAAGCCGATGCGCAGACCCAGGTATTGAGCGCGGGCCTGCTGGCCCTGGAGCGTAACCCGACCCAGGCCGACCAGCTTGAGGCCTGCATGCGCGCCGCCCATTCGCTCAAGGGCGCGGCCCGCATCGTCGGTGTGGACGCCGGGGTCAGCGTGGCCCACGTCATGGAGGACTGCCTGGTCAGTGCCCAGGAAAGCCGCCTGTACCTGCAACCTGAGCATATCGACGCTCTGCTGCAGGGCACTGATTTGCTGATGCGCATTGCCACCCCCGGCAATGATGTGGGGGCGGCCGATATTGATGCCTATGTGGCATTGATGGAACGGCTGCTCGATCCGTCGCAGCCGACTGCCAACGTCGCGCCACCGCCACCACCGCCCGAGCCTGCCCCGGCGCCGATCATTGAAGCGCCTGCACCCGAGCCCGAGCCGGCGTTGCCGCGCCAGAGCAAACCGATGACCGAGGGTGGCGAGCGCGTGCTGCGCGTGACCGCCGAGCGCTTGAACAGTCTGTTGGACCTGTCCAGCAAGTCCCTGGTGGAAACCCAGCGGCTCAAGCCTTACCTGGCAAGCATGCAGCGCCTCAAGCGGATTCAAAGTAACGGCGCACGCGCACTGGATACGCTGGACGGCCAGCTCAGGGCGCTGGATTTGAACCTCGAAGCCGAGGAAGCGCTGGCCGATACCCGGCGTTTGCTGAGCGAAGCCCAGGCCCTGCTGGCGGAAAAAATCGTCGAGCTGGATGAGTTCGGCTGGCAGGCCGGGCAGCGTGCCCAGGTGCTTTACGACACCGCGCTGGCCTGTCGCATGCGGCCCTTTGCCGATGTACTGGCCGGGCAGGTGCGCATGGTCCGCGACCTCGGGCGCAGCCTGGGCAAGCAGGTGCGCCTGGAAATCGAAGGCGAAAAGACCCAGGTCGATCGCGACGTGTTGGAAAAGCTCGAGGCGCCGCTCACTCATTTGCTGCGCAATGCCGTCGACCACGGCATCGAAATGCCCGAGCAGCGTATCCTGGCGGGCAAGCCGGCCGAGGGCCTGATCCGTCTGCGTGCTTCCCATCAGGCGGGGTTGCTGGTGCTGGAACTGAGCGATGACGGCAATGGCGTCGACCTTGAGCGCCTGCGTGGGACCATCGTCGACCGGCACCTGTCACCGCCGGAAACCGCCTTGCGTTTGAGCGAGGAGGAACTGCTGACGTTCCTGTTCCTGCCCGGTTTCAGCCTGCGCGACAAAGTTACCGAAGTGTCCGGACGCGGCGTGGGCCTGGATGCGGTGCAGCATATGGTCCGGCAATTGCGCGGCGCGGTGGTGCTGGAGCAGGCGGCGGGGCAGGGCAGTCGCTTCCATCTGGAAGTGCCGTTGACCCTGTCGGTGGTGCGCAGCCTCGTGGTGGAAGTCGGCGGTGAAGCCTATGCTTTTCCGCTGGCGCATATCGAGCGCATGTGCGACCTGTCGCCGGACGATATTGTCCAGTTGGAAGGCCGCCAGCATTTCTGGCACGAGGGCCGGCATGTCGGTCTGGTTGCCGCCAGCCAGTTGTTGCAGCGCCCGGCGGCGCAAAGCAATGACGCGACATTGAAGGTCGTGGTCATCCGCGAACGCGATGCGGTGTATGGCATTGCGGTGGAGCGTTTCATCGGCGAGCGCACCCTGGTGGTGTTGCCGCTGGATGATCGCTTGGGCAAGGTCCAGGACATCTCCGCCGGCGCCTTGCTGGATGATGGTTCGGTGGTGTTGATCGTGGATGTCGAAGACATGCTGCGCTCGGTGGACAAGCTGCTCAACACCGGCCGCCTGGAGCGCATCGCGAGGCGCAGCCAGCAGGCCACCGAAGCTGCGCGCAAACGGGTGCTGGTCGTGGATGACTCGCTGACCGTACGTGAGCTGCAACGCAAATTGCTGTTAAACCGCGGATATGAAGTGGCCGTTGCAGTCGACGGCATGGACGGCTGGAATGCCTTGCGCTCCGAAGACTTCGACCTGCTTATCACTGACATTGATATGCCTCGCATGGACGGTATCGAATTGGTCACACTTCTGCGTCGTGACAGTCGCCTGCAATCGTTGCCGGTGATGGTGGTGTCGTACAAGGATCGCGAAGAAGACCGCCGCCGTGGACTGGATGCCGGCGCCGACTATTATTTAGCCAAAGCCAGTTTTCACGATGACGCCTTGCTCGACGCCGTGGTCGAACTGATCGGAGGAGCCCGGGCATGAGGATTGCGATCGTCAATGACATGTCCCTGGCGGTGGAGGCGCTGCGCCGCGCACTCAGTTTCGAGCCTGCCCACGAAGTGGTGTGGGTGGCCAGCAACGGCCTGGAAGCCGTGCAACGTTGCGCCGAACTGACCCCGGACCTGATCCTGATGGACTTGATCATGCCGGTGATGGATGGCGTGGAAGCCACCCGTCAGATCATGGCCGATACTCCGTGTCCGATCCTGATCGTCACCGTGGATCGCCAGGCCAACGTCAGCCGCGTGTTCGAAGCCATGGGCCATGGTGCCCTGGACGTAGTGGACACACCGGCGCTGGGCGTGGGCAACCCCAAGGATGCAGCGGCGCCGCTGCTGCGCAAGATCCTTAACATCGGCTGGCTGATTGGTCAGCGCGGCAGCCGCGTGCGCGCCGACGCGACGCCGCAACGTGCTACCGGCAAGCGTCAGAGCCTGGTAGCGATTGGCTCGTCGGCGGGAGGGCCGGCTGCCCTGGAAACCCTGCTCAAGGGCTTGCCAGGCGACTTTCCCGCCGCCATTGTGCTGGTGCAGCATGTGGATCAGGTGTTCGCCGCCGGCATGGCCGAGTGGTTGAGCAGTGCGTCCGGCCTGCCGGTGCGCCTGGCCCGTGAAGGCGAACCGCCACAAAGCGGCGTAGTCTTGCTGGCCGGCACCAATCACCACATCCGCCTGCTGAAAAACGGCACGCTGGCCTATACCGCCGAGCCGGTGAACGAGATTTATCGACCTTCCATCGACGTGTTTTTCGAGAGCGTCGCCAGCCACTGGAATGGCGATGCCGTCGGCGTATTGCTGACCGGCATGGGGCGCGATGGCGCCCAAGGGCTCAAATTACTGCGTGAACAAGGATATTTGACCATCGCCCAAGACCAACAGAGTTCGGCGGTGTATGGCATGCCCAAAGCGGCGGCGGCGATTGATGCCGCTGTTGAAATTCGCCCACTGGATAGAATTGCGCCCCGATTGCTGGAGGTCTTTGCAAAATGATCAAAACCTCCCGTGCTGCTGGTTTGCAGGTGGTAATTCAGGTGACTGCACATGAATGATTTACAGCTCGACGACTTCAAGACCGATGAAAATGCCGCCATGGTGTTGCTGGTTGACGACCAGGCGATGATCGGCGAAGCCGTGCGACGCGGCCTGGCCCATGAAGAGAACATCGACTTCCACTTCTGCGCCGATCCGCATCAGGCGATTGCCCAGGCGATTCGCATCAAGCCCACGGTGATCCTGCAAGACCTGGTGATGCCGGGGCTGGACGGCCTGACCCTGGTTCGCGAATACCGCAACCACCCGGCCACCGCGAATATCCCGATCATCGTGCTGTCCACCAAGGAAGACCCGCTGATCAAGAGCGCTGCCTTTGCCGCGGGCGCCAACGACTACCTGGTGAAGCTGCCGGACAACATCGAGCTGGTGGCGCGCATTCGCTATCACTCGCGCTCCTACATGACGCTGCTGCAACGGGATGCGGCCTACCGTGCGCTGCGGGTCAGCCAGCAACAGTTGCTGGACACCAACCTGGTGCTGCAACGCCTGATGAACTCCGATGGCCTCACCGGGCTGTCCAACCGTCGCCACTTCGACGAATACCTGGAGCTGGAGTGGCGCCGTGCCATGCGTGACCAGACCCAGCTCTCGCTGTTGATGATCGACGTGGACTTTTTCAAGAGCTACAACGACAACTTCGGCCATGTCGAAGGCGACGAAGCCCTGCGCAAGGTCGCTGCCACCATTCGCGAGGCCAGCAGCCGTCCTTCGGATTTGCCGGCGCGTTATGGCGGTGAAGAATTTGCCCTGGTGCTGCCGAGCACCTCGCCGGGCGGCGCCCGACTGGTCGCGGAAAAGCTGCGCATGGCGGTGGCGGCCCTGAAAATCCCGCACATCGCGCCGACCGAGGGATCGTGCCTGACCATCAGCATCGGCCTGTCGACCCTGACGCCCAAGCAGGGCACGGATTATCGGCAGTTGATCATGGCGGCGGACAAGGGGTTGTATATGGCCAAGCACAACGGGCGCAATCAGGTCGGTATCGAATAACCGGGTGGCAGGGAGCAACCCCCGCCTTTTCGCCAAGCGGGCTGCCGTTTCAGCCCGATTGCCGTTATACTCGCCGGCTTTCAAAAGTTCGCCAACGAGTGCTGCCCGCCATGGAAATCAACCCGATCCTTAACACCATCAAGGACCTGTCCGAGCGCTCCGAAACTATTCGGGGGTATCTTTGACTACGATCAAAAGCATGAGCGTCTGACCGAAGTCAATCGCGAGCTTGAAGATCCGAGTGTCTGGAACAAACCTGAATACGCCCAGGAACTGGGCCGCGAGCGCGCTGCGCTGGCGCAGATCGTCGACACCCTCGACGAATTGAATACCGGTCTGGCCGATTGCCGTGACCTGCTGGACATGGCCGTCGAAGAAAACGACGAAGGCGCAGTGGGCGATGTCGTCGCCGAGTTGGCCCGTCTCGAGGAAAACCTCGCCAAGCTTGAATTCCGTCGCATGTTCAGCCACGAAATGGACCCGAACAACGCCTACCTGGATATCCAGGCCGGTTCCGGCGGCACCGAAGCCCAGGATTGGGCCAACATCCTGTTGCGCATGTACCTGCGCTGGGCCGACAAACGCGGTTTCGACGCCACCATCATGGAACTGTCGGCCGGTGAAGTCGCCGGTATCAAGGGCGCGACCGTGCATATCAAGGGCGAATACGCCTTTGGTTGGCTGCGTACCGAGATCGGCGTGCACCGCCTGGTGCGCAAGAGCCCGTTCGACTCCGGCAACCGTCGCCATACTTCGTTCTCTGCGGTGTTCGTCTCGCCGGAGATCGATGACAAGGTGGAAATCGAGATCAACCCGGCCGACCTGCGGATCGACACCTATCGCTCCTCCGGCGCCGGTGGCCAGCACGTAAACACCACCGACTCGGCCGTGCGTATCACCCACGTGCCGACCAACACGGTGGTCAGCTGCCAGAACGAACGTTCCCAGCACGCGAACAAGGACACCGCCATGAAAATGCTGCGGGCCAAGTTGTACGAGCAGGAAATGCAGAAGCGCAACGCCGCTTCCCAGGCGCTGGAAGACACCAAGTCGGATATCGGCTGGGGTCACCAGATCCGCTCCTATGTGCTCGACGCGTCGCGGATCAAGGATCTGCGCACCAACATCGAACGCAGCGATTGTGACAAGGTGCTCGACGGTGATATCGACGAATACCTGGAAGCCAGCCTGAAATCCGGCCTGTAATCCCTTGCCGGCGATCCCCGGCCGCAGGCCGGGGACAACGAACCTGATGGAAGATTTAAAGACATGAGCGACCAACAACTCGACCCGCAAGCCCTGCAACAGGAAGAAAACTCCCTGATCGCCCTGCGCAAGGAAAAGCTTGCTGCCGAGCGCGCCAAGGGCAATGCCTTCCCCAACGACTTCCGCCGCGACAACTACTGCGATGCCTTGCAGAAACAGTACGCGGACAAGACCAAGGAAGAGCTGGCAGAGGCTGCAATCCCGGTCAAGGTTGCCGGTCGCATCATGCTCGACCGTGGTTCGTTCCTGGTGATCCAGGACATGACCGGGCGTATCCAGGTCTACGTCAACCGCAAGACCTTGCCTGCCGAAACCCTGGCCGCGGTGAAAACCTGGGACATGGGCGACATCATCGCCGCCGAAGGCACCCTGGCCCGTTCCGGCAAGGGTGACCTGTACGTCGAAATGACCAGCGTGCGCCTGCTGACCAAATCCCTGCGCCCGCTGCCGGACAAGCACCACGGCCTGACCGACACCGAACAGCGCTACCGCCAGCGCTACGTTGACCTGATCGTCAACGAAGACGTGCGCCAGACCTTCCGCGTGCGTTCGCAAGTCATCGCGCACATCCGCAGCTTCCTGATGAAGCGCGACTTCCTCGAAGTCGAAACGCCGATGTTGCAGACCATTCCTGGCGGCGCTGCAGCCAAGCCGTTCGAAACCCACCACAATGCGCTGGACATGGAAATGTTCCTGCGTATTGCCCCCGAGCTGTACCTCAAGCGCCTGGTGGTGGGCGGCTTCGAGAAAGTTTTCGAGATCAACCGCAACTTCCGTAACGAAGGCGTTTCGACTCGTCACAACCCAGAATTCACCATGTTGGAGTTCTACCAGGCTTACGCCGACTACGAAGACAACATGGACCTGACCGAAGAGCTGTTCCGCGAGCTGGCGCAGTTGGTCCTGGGCAGCACCGACGTACCGTACGGCGACAAGGTGTTCCACTTCGGCGAGCCGTTCGTGCGCCTGTCGGTGTTCGATTCGATCCTCAAGTACAACCCTGAGTTGACCGCTGACGACCTGAACGACATCGACAAGGCCCGTGCCATTGCCAAGAAAGCCGGCGCCAAGGTGCTGGGTTTCGAAGGCCTGGGCAAACTGCAGGTGATGATTTTCGAAGAGCTGGTGGAGCACAAGCTCGAACAGCCGCACTTCATTACCCAGTACCCGTTCGAAGTGTCGCCGCTGGCCCGTCGCAATGACGACAACCCGAACGTCACCGACCGTTTCGAGCTGTTCATCGGCGGCCGCGAAATCGCCAACGCTTACTCCGAGCTTAACGACGCGCAAGACCAGGCCGAGCGCTTCATGGCCCAAGTGGCCGACAAGGACGCCGGCGACGACGAAGCCATGCACTACGACGCCGACTTCGTCCGCGCCCTGGAGTACGGCATGCCGCCGACGGCGGGCGAAGGTATCGGCATCGACCGCCTGGTGATGTTGTTGACCAACTCACCGTCGATCCGCGATGTGATCTTGTTCCCGCACATGCGGCCACAAGCGTGACCGTAGCGTAATCCGAAGCCGCCTTATATAAGGCGGCTTTTTTATGCGGCGTCTATAAGCGTCAAGCGAACAGCGCCAGATTTTGATCAATGCAAGGATGTGTGTGGTGAACCGCGTAATGGCTCAAGAAGGCGCCGCCGGCATTGCGGCTGCCGTGGCTGAAAGTGTCCAGTACCAGGGCCGCAAGGCCAGTCGCCGGGGCAGCGAGCAACGTCGGCAAGACATTCTCGATGCGGCGATGCGCATCGTGGTGCGTGACGGCGTGCGCGCCGTGCGCCATCGCGCCGTGGCGGCGGAGGCGGGTGTGCCGTTGTCGGCCACCACCTATTACTTCAAGGATATCGATGATCTGCTCACCGACACGTTTGCCCAATACGTCGAACGCAGCGCGGCCTACATGGGCAAGCTGTGGGTGCGCAATGAGGGCCTGCTGCGCGAAATGGTCGCTTATGGTGACGGCAGCCCCGAATCCCGTTCGCAATTGGCCGATGATATTGCGCGGCTGACCGCCGATTACGTCTTGCGCCAGTTGACCAACCGTCGCGAGTACCTGATGGCCGAGCAGGCGTTTCGTCAGGAAGCGCTGCTCAACCCGCGCCTGGCCGAGCTGGTGCGTTCCCACCAGCAGATTCTGTTGCAGGGTACCGGGCAGTTTTTCCAGGTATTGGGCTCTCGCGAGCCGCAACAGGATGCCAAAGTGTTGACGGCGATTATCGGTCGGATGGAGTATCAGGGCCTGCTTGACGGTCTGGAGCCGCTGACCGGTGAAGAGATGCTCGCGATTCTCAAGCGATACATGCATTTGGTGTTGGCCTCGGTCTGACACTACGCTCCAGGTAACACTCACCTTGCACCTGCAGCGCGCGAGCCGATAACGTTTATAGAGGAAGCACCAGGTGGACGATTACCAGCAGACGATACGCACCTTGTCTGATCGCATTGTGCTGGCGCAAACACCGATTCGCGTCCTTGACGCCGTGAAGTGGGACGAAAATATTCGCCAGGGGTTCCTCAAGGCCAAGGGCAAGGCCATGCCTGCCGTGGATCGTGATTACTACCTCAACCGACCGTTGTCGTTCGATTCCAGCGCCGTGAAGCTGGAGTTCCAGAACATCGAGCGGGACATTACCCGCCGTCTCGGCCAGTTCAGCCCGGTCGGGCAGATCATGCGCCGCATGTGCCGCGAGTACCGCATGGTCGTGCGCATGCTTGAAGCGCGTGGCACCGAGGATTTCGGCCTGATTTCCCAGGAGCTGTACGGCGCCGCCTCCGATGCGTTCCATGCCGGCGACCCGACCCTGGCGGACCTCGGCCTGATGCTCTCCGACTACCTGAACAATATCGACGGCCGTGGCGACCTCAAGGACGAAGCCAAGACCCTGACGGCCAAGGATGCCGTCGCCTTGCTGCAAACCCGCTTGAATAAAGTGTTTGGCGAGGCCGAGGAAACCATCCGTGTGTTCGAGTCCGATGGGATTGTCGCTGACGCTGCGGCGGGGGCCGACTACATCAAGATCCGCGCCGACGCGATGTTCAACGAGCGCGATGTGCGCGCCCTGGAGGTGCATGAAGGTCTGGTCCACGTCGGCACCACCCTGAACGGCCTGAACCAGCCGATCTGCACGTTCCTGTCCAAGGGCCCACCGTCGTCCACCGTGACCCAGGAAGGCTTGGCGATTCTGATGGAAATCATCACCTTCGCCTCTTACCCAAGCCGCTTGCGTAAATTGACCAACCGCACCCGCGCCATCCATATGGTGGAAGAGGGCGCTGACTTCCTGCAGGTGTTCGAGTTCTTTCGCGAGCAGGGCTTTGAAATGGCTGAAAGCTACGGCAATGCCAGCCGGGTGTTCCGAGGTTCGGTGCCGACCGGCTTACCGTTTACCAAGGATCTGTCCTACCTCAAGGGCTTTATCATGGTCTACAACTACATCCAGCTCGCCGTGCGCAAAGGCAAGCTGGAACAAGTGCCGCTGTTGTTCTGCGGCAAGACCACCCTGGAAGACATGCGCACCTTGCGCCAACTGGTCGACGAAGGCCTGGTGGTACCGCCCAAATACCTGCCCGAGCAGTTTCGCGACATGAACGCGTTGGCGGCCTGGATGTGCTTTTCCAACTTCCTCAACCACTTGAGCCTGGACCGGATCGAGGCCGATTACTCCAATATTCTTTAGGTTATTGGCCTGTGGAGGCTTTAACGGATGAGAGTCCTCGGTATTCTGTGCCTGTTACTGACATTGAGCGGCTGCAGTTCACTGCTGTTCTATCCCGAACCCGGCCTGCCGTTCACGCCGGAAAAAGCGCACCTGCACTACCGTGACGTCACCCTCACGACCGCTGACGGGGTAAAACTTCACGCCTGGTGGTTGCCGGCCAAGCCCGGCGTGCCGCTCAAGGGCACGGTGCTTCACCTGCACGGCAATGGCGGCAACCTGGCCTGGCACCTCGGTGGCAGTTGGTGGTTGCCGGAGCAGGGCTATCAGGTGTTGATGCTCGACTACCGTGGCTACGGGTTATCGGAGGGTAAACCGTCATTGCCGGCGATTTACCAGGATATCGATGCGGCCTGGCAATGGCTCGACCAAGCGCCTGAAACCCGGGGCCAACCCCTGGTTGTCCTGGGGCAAAGCCTGGGCGGTGCGCTGGCTGTGCATTACCTGGCCGCGCACCCGGAGCGTCAACCCCAACTGAAGGCCTTGGTGCTGGATGGCGTGCCCGCCAGTTATCGTGACGTAGGGCAATTCGCCTTGAGCACTTCCTGGTTAACATGGCCATTCCAGGTGCCGCTGTCCTGGCTGGTGCCCGACGCCGACAGTGCGATCAACGCCATGCCGGCGCTGACCGGTGTCCCCAAGCTGCTGTTCCATAGCCTGGATGACCCGATTGTGCCGCTGGCCAACGGTATCCGCTTGTATCAGGCCGCGCCGCCGCCGCGTGTATTGCAACTGACCCGTGGCGATCATGTGCAGACCTTTGCCGACACGACCTGGCAGGCCGTGATGCTGCGTTATCTGGACGACCCGCAGCACTTCAACGGCCTGCGCCGCCTGGGCGAGATCCCGAATTATCCGACTCCTAAAGTTGATTCATCAGAGAGCCCGCAATGAGTGAAGAACGCAACATGATTCCACTGATCCTCACCGGTATCGGCACCATCATCGGTACCGTCGGTTGCCTGTGGTTTTATGGCTACCTGCATTTCGCCAAGCCGGAGGACGCATTGCTTCTGAGCGATTTCACGATGCTCAAGACCGTGCCGGGAGAGGATTACAAAATCTCCCTGACCCCGGCCGCGCAAGTGGCGCAGTGCGTTGACGGTGTGCTGGTGATGTTCGACACCGATCAGAAGGGCCTCAGCGGCGTGCTGGTCAACAACAAGAAACAGGCTGTGCGCTGCCTCGGCCAGGAAACACCGCAACTTCAGCAGTAAATCGCTCCAATTAACCGTTTCTGAAATATCTGGAACCGTATTCCGTAAGACGCCACTCAATGCCCAGTCAGCGGTGCTGACGGGTAACTTACGAATAGTCAGCCAGGGGGGAAGTCACGGTGAATATCGGTGCGATCAGTAGGATGTTGGACATGGCCCGGGCGCAGCAGATTCTGGATGAGTGCAGCGAGTGCGAGGCTGAGTCGCCCCAAGCGAAGCGAGATGAACTGAAGCGCAAGCTGGAGTTTGATCCTTTCGGCGCCGACGAAAATAAACCCCAGATCCAGTACTGAACGAAAAAACCCACCGTCTCCGGTGGGTTTTTTTATCCAGCTTCAATCAATCAGTTAGCCAGGCTGGAGCGCGGCTTGACTGGCTGGTTGTCGTTGGAGATGGTCACTTCAACGCGACGGTTCATGGCACGGCCCGATGCGCTGCCGTTGTCGGCAACCGGGTATTCCTTGCCATAACCCTGGGTCACGATGCGCGAGATATCCACGCCTTGTTGAGCCAGTGCACGTTGTACCGAAGCGGCACGACGCTCGGACAGGCTCTGGTTGTACGAATCGGAACCGGTGCTGTCGGTGTAGCCTTCGACGATCACTTTACGGTCCGGATTATCGCGCAGGAACTGCGCCAGTTTGGTGATGTTGACCAGGCCGCTGGATTTCAGGTCGGACTTGTTGGTGGCGAACAGCACGTCACCGAAAGTCACCAGGGTGCCACGATCGGTCTGCTTGGCGTTCAGGCTGTCTTGCAGTTGCTTGATCTGCGCATCACGGGCTTGCAGCAGGGCGCGGGCACGTTCGTCACCGGCGTTTTTCAGCTTGGCTTCGGATTCACGCAGCACAATGGTGTCTTTGGCCACTTCAACGCGCTGGTTGGTCAGGTAGGCCAACTGGTCGACTTTCTTCTCATCTTCCTTGTCACGGTAGGCTTTTTCAGCCTTGTCCAACCAATCGCTGGCGTCCTTGGTTTCCAGGGCCGCCAACTTGGTGGCTTGCGGGTTGGTCTGCAAAGCCGCGAAATTGGTCTTGGCGTTTTCCAGGTTCTGGTTCGGTGGGGTGGAGCACGCCGCCAGAGCAACGCTCATTGCCAACAGGGCAGGGATCATCAGTTGTTTACGCATAATCGTGTCGTCCTTTCAATTCGATTTCGGGTGCATTGCAATCAGGGGCGGCGGCTTATTGCTGCTTGATAACAGCTGGGCGCATGCCTTCCTGACGCAGCTCCTGAACAGCTTTCTCGGAGTCCTTCACGGCTTGTTGAGCTTTGGCGGCCTGGGCTTTGCGCTCTGCAACGCGAGCGTCCCATTCGGCTTGTTCAGCCAACTGACGGGCTTTGTCGTAGTTCTTGTCGTGCATGGCGATTTCGGCTTCTTTGAGCTTGTCCTGGGCCGATTTCATTTCCACAGCCGCGAACTCGGTACCGCCAGCGCTGACTGCGCTGTTAACAGCCGATTGAGTCACCGCATATTGCTCAGTCGGAGGGTTGCCTGCGCAACCCGCCAGTACGAAGCTGGTGCCGATCGCCAGCGCGGCCAATTTGAGCCCGCGCAGGTGGTTAAACGAGGATTTGGCAGTGCTGGTTTTCATCGTCTTCAACTCCATTGGATAACTCCTGAAAAACATCAAAATCCACTTCGTTGGTCAGCGGTTGGGGCCCGGCGGTAAAGCTCGAAATGCCCTTTCAAACGGCCGTTCCAAGTTGATGGCTTACTGGCTGTGACCTGAGGCTTTTTTCAAAAGTTCAGAGAAGATGGCGATTTGCCTAAAAAAATATTTGACTGACTGGTCAGCGTTTTGAAGAGGGAACTTTCGTCGCGCGCAGCGGTACTCCGAGCCTCTGAAAGGCCCGGAATACAAGGGGTTTACCGGTTTTTAGAGTGGTTCGTCAGTGCTTCTGTTTATCGGCACTCGCTGAAAAATCATGCAGATAGCGCCGCGACAGGCTGAGAAAACGTGGGGTAGGGCCGACGTCCTCATACAACGGATCGCCCTCTTCATCGGTGGCAATCACCTGTTGACCCTTGATGTACGGAAAGCTGGCTTCGAGCTCTTCAAGGGCGGCGCCGATCAGTTCGCCGAGCAGTTCTTCGGTGTGGCGCTTGGGGTACATCTCGGCAATGGCGGCCAGCCTCGCGGCGGCCTCCACATCCAGATGGATCGCGTATTCGGTTTTGGTCATGCGACCCTTGGCGGTTTCTTCCCAATGCTGGGCCAGTTCTCGAATTTTCATGGCTACCTCAATATGCCCGCGGGTTGCGGGCGCTGATGAGTGACCAGTCGCCGATGTGGATAACACGGCGACTCATAGTTGAGACTAGCTGCAATTGATAAGGTTTAAAGCCTTGTCAGAAACCGACGTCGGCGGCACTCTTGAACCCCTGCGCGTCCCGGATTTCTGGCTGGAGATTGGCTGATGAGTGATATCGATGCACGCTTGCGCGAGGATGTTCACCTGCTGGGTGAGCTGTTGGGCAACACCATTCGAGAGCAGTACGGTGATGATTTTCTCGACAAGATCGAGCAGATCCGCAAAGGCGCCAAGGCTGACCGGCGAGGGGCTGGCGATGAATTGAGCGCCAGCCTGAACCAGTTGCAGGAAAATGAACTGCTGCCCGTGGCGCGAGCCTTCAACCAGTTCCTTAACCTGGCCAACATCGCCGAGCAGTACCAGCTGATTCATCGACGCGATGAGTCGCAGCCGGCACCCTTCGAGTCCCGGGTACTCCCGCAATTGCTGGCCCGCCTGCAACGCGAAGGTCACAGCAACGAATCCCTGGCCCGCCAATTGGCGCGACTGGAGATCGAACTGGTGCTCACGGCTCACCCCACCGAAGTCGCCCGTCGTACCCTGATCCAGAAGTACGATGCGATTGCCGCGCAACTGGCCCTGCAGGATCACCGTGATCTCACCACCGCCGAGCGCGAGCAGATCCGCGAGCGCCTGCAACGGCTGATCGCTGAAGCCTGGCACACCGAAGAAATCCGCCGCGTACGGCCCACCCCGGTGGATGAAGCCAAATGGGGCTTTGCGGTGATCGAGCATTCGTTGTGGCACGCCATTCCCAATTATCTGCGCAAGGCCGACAAGGCGTTATTCGCCGCCACCGGATTGCATCTGCCCCTGGAGGCGGCGCCGATTCGTTTTGCCTCGTGGATGGGCGGGGATCGCGACGGTAACCCCAACGTCACCGCACCGGTCACCCGTGAAGTGCTGCTGCTGGCACGCTGGATGGCGGCCGACCTGTATCTGCGTGATGTCGATCACCTGGCCTCGGAGCTGTCGATGCAACAAGCCAGCCCGGCATTGCAAGCCAGGGTCGGTGACAGCGTCGAACCCTATCGCGCCTTGCTCAAGCAACTGCGTGAACGGCTGCGCGCCACGCGCCAATGGGCGCACACCGCGTTGACGGCCGCCACGCCGGCCACCGCCGAAGTGCTGCAAAACAACCGCGAGCTGCTGGAGCCGTTGGAGCTGTGCTACCAGTCGCTGCATGAGTGCGGCATGGGCGTTATCGCCGATGGGCCGCTGCTCGATTGCCTGCGCCGTGCGGTGACATTCGGCTTGTTCCTGGTGCGTCTCGATGTGCGTCAGGATTCCAGTCGACATTCGTCGGCCATGACCGAAATCACCGATTACCTTGGCCTCGGCCGCTATGAGGACTGGGACGAAGAGGCCCGTATCGCCTTCCTGATGAAGGAGTTGGCCAATCGCCGGCCCTTGTTGCCGGGCTACTTCAAACCCTCTGCGGAGACCGCTGAGGTGTTGAATACCTGCAAGGAAATCGCTGCCGCCCCGGCGGCGTCGCTGGGCTCCTATGTCATCTCCATGGCGGGCGCCGCGTCGGATGTGCTGGCGGTGCAATTGCTGCTCAAGGAGTCGGGCGTTCAACGCCCGATGCGTGTGGTGCCGCTGTTTGAGACCCTGGCCGACCTGGATAACGCCGGGCCGGTGATGGCAACGCTGTTGCAGTTGCCGGGCTACAGGGCGCGCCTGCAAGGGCCGCAGGAAGTGATGATCGGCTACTCGGACTCGGCCAAGGACGCGGGCACCACAGCCGCTGCCTGGGCGCAGTACCGGGCGCAGGAACGCCTGGTGGATATCTGCCGCGAGCAACAGGTGGAACTGCTGTTGTTCCATGGCCGCGGCGGCACCGTCGGCCGTGGCGGCGGCCCGGCTCACGAGGCGATTCTGTCGCAGCCGCCGGGTTCGGTGGCGGGGCGCTTTCGCACCACTGAACAAGGCGAAATGATCCGCTTCAAGTTCGGCCTGCCCGACATTGCCGAGCAAAACCTCAACCTTTACCTGGCGGCCGTACTGGAAGCCACCCTGCTGCCTCCGCCGCCACCCGAGCCTGCCTGGCGTGATTTGATGGACGAACTGGCCGCCGACGGTGTCAGCGCCTACCGCGCCGTAGTGCGGGAAAATCCGCAGTTCGTCGAGTACTTCCGCCAATCCACGCCGGAGCAGGAGCTGGGGCGTCTGCCACTGGGCAGTCGCCCGGCCAAACGGCGTGCGGGGGGCATTGAAAGCCTGCGCGCCATTCCGTGGATCTTCGGCTGGACCCAGACCCGCCTGATGTTGCCGGCCTGGCTGGGCTGGGAGGCCGCCTTGAGCAAGGCGCTGGAACGCGGCGAAGGTGAGTTGCTGGGGCAGATGCGCGAACAGTGGCCGTTCTTCCGCACGCGCATCGACATGCTGGAAATGGTGCTGGCCAAGGCCGACGCCGACATTGCCCGCCTGTATGACGAGCGTTTGGTGCAGCCTGACCTGTTGCCGCTGGGTGCGCACTTACGCGACCTATTGTCGCAGGCATGCAGCGTGGTACTTGGCCTGACCGGTCAGTCGCAACTGCTGGCCCATAGCCCGGACACCCTGGAGTTCATCCGTCTGCGTAACACCTACCTCGACCCTCTGCACCTGCTGCAGGCCGAGTTGCTGGCACGCTCCCGTCAACAGGAAGCCGAGCAAGACAGCCCTCTGGAACAGGCGCTGCTGGTGTCCGTGGCCGGTATTGCCGCCGGATTGCGCAACACCGGCTGAAGTTTTCCAAGTGTTCTCAACGGCTTGCAGATAAACCACGACGGCCGCCCGGAAAGGGGCGGTCGGCGTTTGTGCCGGCGGGTTGCACTCAGGCATACCCTACCTATGACGCATGTCCGGCGCGGGTTCCTGCGACTTTTGGCGGCTTGTATGGTGACGGCCCGCTGTGTATCTTGATCAGCCTTTGGCCGTTTGATTCGGCCTGGACCCACATATTCAAGCTTCATATTTCTACGAGATTTGCCCCCACGCGGCGAATCCGGGCACCATCTCTATAAAAAATTGAGGAGCACATCGATGCGCGTCATTCTGCTGGGAGCTCCCGGGGCCGGTAAAGGTACTCAGGCGAAGTTCATCACTGAGAAGTTCGGCATTCCACAAATCTCCACCGGCGACATGCTGCGTGCTGCCGTCAAGGCCGGCACCGAGCTGGGCCTGATCGCCAAGAGCGTGATGGACAGCGGCGGCCTGGTCTCCGATGACCTGATCATCAACCTGGTCAAGGAACGCATCAGCCAGGAAGATTGCAAGAACGGTTTTCTGTTCGACGGCTTCCCGCGCACCATTCCCCAGGCTGAAGCCTTGGTGAAGGCCGGCGTAGAGCTGGATGCGGTGGTTGAAATCGCCGTCGAGGACGAAGAGATCGTGCAACGTATCGCCGGTCGTCGCGTTCACGAAGCCTCGGGTCGCGTGTACCACACCGTTTACAACCCGCCCAAGGTTGAAGGCAAGGACGATGTCACCGGCGAAGACCTGGTGCAGCGCAAGGACGATACGGAAGAAACCGTGCGCCATCGTCTCTCGGTCTACCATTCCCAGACCAAACCGCTGGTGGACTTCTACCAGAAGCTTTCCGCTGCACAGGGCAAGCCGAAGTACAGCCACATCCCTGGCGTCGGTTCGGTAGAAGCCATCACCGCCAAGGTGCTGCAGGCTCTGAGCTGATTCATTGATCAGCTTCATCTACAACGGCCCGCTTGCGGGCCGTTGTTGTTTATACTGGCGCACTTTTTTCGACTTGGACACCCACACCGATGAGCACCCTGCTGGCCCTGGACACCGCGACTGAAGCTTGCTCCGTCGCCTTGCTGCACGATGGCAAGGTAACGAGCCACTACGAGGTGATCCCGCGCCTGCATGCGCAGAAGCTGTTGCCGATGATCAAGCAGCTGCTTGAGGAGGCGGGCACCACGCTTGCTGCCGTGGATGCCATCGCCTTCGGCCGTGGCCCTGGTGCATTCACCGGCGTGCGTATTGCCATCGGCGTGGTACAGGGCCTGGCGTTTGCGTTGGAGCGCCCGGTGTTGCCGGTCTCCAATCTCGCGGTGCTGGCCCAGCGCGCGCTGCGTGAGCACGGTGCGACCCAGGTCGCGGCGGCCATTGATGCGCGCATGGATGAAGTGTATTGGGGATGCTATCGCGAAACCGCCGGGGAAATGCGTCTGGTGGGGAGTGAAGTGGTTCAGGCGCCAGAGGCGTCCGTATTGCCCGATGACGCCCAAGGCGATTGGTTCGGTGCCGGCACCGGCTGGGGTTACGGTGAGCGTCTTGGCGTGAAGACCGTCGGCCAGGCCGCCGATATGTTGCCCCATGCGCAAGACTTGCTGACCCTGGCGCGTTTCGCTTTCGAGCGCGGCGAAGCCATCCCGGCCGATCAGGCGGCACCGGTTTATCTTCGCGATAAAGTGGCGCAGACCAAGGCCGAACGCGGGATTATTTGACGTCAAAAAGGCGGGATTTGGCCGACAAATTTCGCCAATCGTCAGAATTTGCGCGGGTTTCTAAACCTTTTACAAATTATGTGTTCTAGTTAGCACCAGAGCATTTGCGCGCCATGGAAAGTGCCGCTAAATTGCCATCATCGATTCCGAGTCTGCATGTATGCGTATAGACGGATTTTCCTCACAGTCCTACCCCATCAAGCGCAAGCCACGTAAGGCGAGCGTGACGGTAGACGAGTCCGTTGAAGATTCGCCGGACTTCATTGAGTTACAGTCCGACTCGCTCTCTAACGCCCAGGGTTCCACAGGCTCGCGTATCGGCGGTCTGCCTGCCCGCCAGCAAGACATGGTCTTCCCGCGCTCCATGAGCAAAAGCGTCGCCACCGCCCTGGCCAGCTACCTGACCACCGCCGGCTTTGTCGAATGGGATATGGAAGTGCTGGGTCTCGATATCCACATCTGATGCGCCTGCCTTACTACATCGGTTGCCCTTCCTGGAGCGAAAATGCCTGGCGCGAGTACCTGTACCCGGCCGATGCGCGTTCCGGCGATTACCTCGCGCTGTACTCCCAGGTTTTCAACGCCGTTGAAGGCAACACCACATTTTATGCCCGCCCCTCAGCCGCCACGGTGCAACGCTGGGCTGAAATCATGCCTGCGGATTTTCGCTTCACCGCCAAGTTTCCCGGCGATATCAGCCACGGTGGTGACTTGCGTGAGCAATTGCCGGCGGCGGAAAGCTTTGTCGGCTTGATGAGCCCGTTGGGCGAGCGCATTTCACCGTTGTGGCTGCAGCTGCCGGCGACCTTTTCGCCACAGCGCCTGGGTGAACTGGCGGGCTTCATTGATGGCCTGGAGCGCCCGCTGGCGGTGGAAGTGCGTCATCCGGAATTCTTCGCCAAGGGTGATGCCGAGCGGATGCTCAACCGTTTGTTGCGCGACCGTGGTGTCGAGCGTATCTGCCTGGATCCCCGCGCCCTGTTCAGTTGCACCTCCACCTCGGCCGCGGTGCTGCATGCCCAATCGAAAAAGCCCAAGGTGCCACCGCGCCCGGCGGCGCTCACCCAGTTTCCTCAAGTGCGGTTTATCGGCCATCCGGAACTGGAAGCCAATGACCCGTTCCTCATCCCTTGGCTGGAAAAGATCGCCGGCTGGATCGAGGAAGGGCGCACGCCCTACGTGTTTCTGCACACGTCGGATAATCGCCTGGCCGCGCAACTGGCACTGCGTTTTCACGCCAAATTGATGGTGCGCCTGCCAGGCCTGCCGCCTTTGCCGACCTTGCATCGAGAACCCGCAGCGGAGCAACTGGGGTTACTCTAAGGCTCCTTTTTCCGACAGGAGTGAGCCATGGACGCACAAGCCCTGCGCGCCGATACCTTCAAGGCCCTGCATGAACGTGATCGCGCCTTCGTCATGCCCAATCCGTGGGACGCCGGTTCCGCCATCATGCTTGCCAGCCTGGGTTTTGAAGCCTTGGCCACGACCAGTGCCGGGTTTGCGTTCAGCCTGGGACGGCCGGATGCCGAGGGCGCGCTATCGTTGGAAGACACCTTGGGCAATGCTTCAATGATTGTCCGGGCGACTTCCCTGCCGGTGGCGGCCGACCTCGAAAACGGTTTCAGCGACACCCCCGAAGGCTGCGCCCAAACCATTTTGCGGGCGGCGGCCACGGGCATCGTCGGTGGCTCTATCGAAGACGCCACCGGCATCGCGGCCGACCCGATCTACCCATTCGATTTATCGGTTGAGCGTGTTGAGGCGGCTGCCGCGGCTGCGCGCAGCTTGCCCTATGCCTTCACGCTGACGGCTCGCGCAGAAAACCTCCTGCACGGGCGCCTGGATCTGCCTGACACCATTCGCCGCCTGCAAGCCTACGCCGAAGCCGGCGCCGATGTGTTGTATGCCCCGGCTTTGCGCACTGCCGAAGAGGTGTTGGCAGTGGTCAAGGCGGTCGCGCCCAAGCCGGTGAATGTGTTGATGTCCGGTGGCTTGAAATTGAGCGTGGCGCAGTTGAGCGAGATGGGAGTGCGGCGTATCAGCGTCGGCTCGGCTTTGGCCCTGGCGGCCTATGGCGAGTTCTACCGGGCGGCGCAGGAAATGTATGGGTCGGGCACGTTCGAGTTCACCGAACGCAAGATGCCGTTCAGCCAGGCCAATGGGTTTTTCAAGCGTTGAATCAGGCCGCCAGGCGCAGGTTGTTGAGGATCAGTGGGCGCGCCCAGTGGTAATCGAAGTCCAGCGCCTTCTGTTGCGCCTCCAGCTCTTGCGGTGGATACGGCGTGGCTGGCGGTGGCAGCAGGTCCAGTTCGAACTCGGCAATCGGCAGGTGCAGTGGGCGCGGTTGCGGTGTGGGGCCAGGTTCAGGCAGTGGTTGGCCGGCGTTCAGCACGAGCGGGCGAACCCAGCCGCTGTCGAAATTCTGTTGGCGCTGCTGGGCGACAATTTCTTCTGGCGCAAAGGGCGTGGCGGGGGGCGGCAGCAACTCGGTTTCGAATTCGGCGATCGGCAGGAACAGCGGCTCAGGTGGGGCGATTTCGGTGTCTATCACGTCGCATTCACGCTGGGTGAGGATCTGCGCCAACAGATCGGCGCCTTCGCTGGGTTCTACCGCAGGGTCCAGGGTTGCAGGCGCCTTGATGGCCAGCGCGTTCGGTGAATCGCCAAGCTGTTCGGCCAACGCTCGGGCGAAGAAGTCCTGCCACACATGACTCACCCCGGCCAGCGCTTGGGTATTGCGCAGGCCGTAATGGTTGTGGGTCGGCAGTACACCGATGGTTAGGGGAAGAATGTCTGACATTTTTCTCGGTCGACGCTCAGCTCTGGCAAAATACCTGACTGTTGGTTTTATCGGCCAGTGTTGGCCGATCCTTAATATTTTTGAGCGTAGCGATTGATGAGCGAACAACCAGCGGCCAGCCGCATTCGGGTCGAGGCCTTGGCCGAAGGTTTCCAGGCGCGTGCCGAGCAATGGGCTGAGCAGCTTGGGCTGCCGTTGCAGCTGGAGGCGGCGGACTTTTCCCTGCAGGTCGGGGAACAGGGACTGCAACTGCAACAGCTTGGGCCTGACGCACCGGGGCCGGTGCGTGTGGATTTTGTCGAAGGCGGCGCGGCGCACCGGCGCTTATATGGCGGTGGCAGCGGGCAGATGATCGCCAAGGCCGTGGGCATCGCCCAGGGCGTGCGCCCGCGTGTGCTGGATGCCACGGCCGGGCTGGGCAAGGATGCGTTCGTACTGGCGAGCCTGGGCTGCGAGATGAGCCTGATCGAGCGTCAACCGCTGATCGGCGCTTTGCTCGAAGATGGCCTGGCACGCGGCGCGGATGATTTCGAGGTGGCGCCGATCGTGGCGCGCATGCAGTTGCTCAAGGGCAACTCCATTGACGTGATGCTCAATTGGCAAGGCGAGCCACCCCAGGTCATCTACCTGGACCCGATGTTCCCCCACCGTGAGAAAACTGCCCTGGTAAAGAAAGAAATGCGCCTGTTCCGCCCCTTGGTGGGCGATGATCCGGACGCGCCGGCGTTGCTCGCGGCCGCACTGGCCCTGGCCAGCCACCGTGTGGTGGTCAAGCGCCCACGCAAGGCGCCTTGCATCGAGGGGCCGAAGCCGAGCCATGCGTTGGATGGCAAGTCCAGCCGGTATGATATTTACCCGAAGAAAGCGCTCAAGCCCTGACTCTTCATTGGCCTTGAGGGCCTCATCGGGAGCAAGCCCCCTCCCACACTTGAGTGTATTCACAAATCAAATGTGGGAGGGGGCCTGCCCCCGATGAGGCCACCCGGATAACACCCGGGCTCAGGCCCGATAAGCCCGCATAAACAACCCCACCACTTCTTGCACATGGGCTTCGGCGGCTTCCTCGCTCAGTTGTCCGCCGCAGCCGTATAGCAAACAGAAGTTCGCCGTGCCCTTGAGCAGGCAGAAGAAATGCTCGGCTGCCGTAAACGGCTTATCGATACTCAGGGCGCCGCTCTGGTCGATCTTGCCGAGCAGGCGCTCCATCCCCTGGAGCATGCGCATGGGGCCGGCTTCGAAGAAGATCTGTGAGAGTTTCACGTCCTGATTGCCGGTGGTCATCATCAGGCGGTGCAGGTTCACCGATTCTGCGCTGTTGATCAGCCGATGAAAGCCCCGTGCGATATTCAGCAGCACGGTCTCCACGGGCACACCTTCGGGGAGTTCGAAATACATCACCGGTAACTGTTCTTCGCACGTGGCCACCACGGCAGCGGTGAACAGGGTTTCTTTGTCGGTGAAATGGCTGTACACGGTCAATTTTGACACGCCGGCCTCAAGAGCCACGGCATCCATGCTGGTACTGGTGTAGCCATTGCTCAGAAACAGGGTTTTCGCTGCTTCGAGGATTGCCTGGCGTTTTGCCATGTCCTTGGGACGCCCGGGGCTATTGGTGTTCACAGGATTGTCGGACATTTTCACCTTTAATACTGGACTGGCGAGTTTGGTATTAATAACATACTGGCCAGTATAATTATTCCTAGCTTCATTTGCGAAAGGTCCTTCAGCATGCGCAGCACTTTCCTGCCCCTTGCGTTGCCTGCCAGCCTGGCCTTCCTGTTGGCCGCCTGCGGCCATGAGGAAGCGGCCCAAACCACCATCCGCCCGGCCATGGTGGTGCAACCACAGCCATCCGCACAGGCGATGGAAAGTTATCCGGGTGAAGTGCGTGCCCGTTACGAGCCGGACCTGGCCTTTCGCATCGGCGGTAAAGTCAGCAAACGCCTGGTGGAGGAGGGTGAGCGGGTCAAGGCCAATCAACCCCTGGCCGAACTCGACCCCCAGGACGTGCGCCTGCAACTGGAAGCCACCCGCGCCCAGGTGGCCGCCGCCGAGGCCAACCTGAGCCTGGTGCGTGCCGAGCGTGATCGCTACAAGACCCTGATGGATCGTCAGATGGTCAGCCGCTCCCAGTACGACAATGCCGAAAACCTCTACCGATCCGGTGAGGCGCGCCTCAAGCAGATCAAGGCCGAGTTCGACGTGTCCAGTAACCAGGCCGGTTACGCCGTGTTGCGCACGCCGCAGGACGGTGTGGTCGCCAAGCGTGCAGTGGAAGTCGGGCAAGTGGTGTCAGCCGGCCAGACCGTGTTCACCCTGGCCACCGATGGCGAGCGCGAAGTGTTGATCAGCCTGCCTGAACAAGGCTTTGGCCGGTTCAAGATCGGTCAGCCGGTGTCGGTCGAATTGTGGAGCCAGCCGGACCAACGCTTCACCGGGCACATCCGTGAACTGTCCCCCGCTGCAGACCCCAAGTCGCGGACCTTCGCCGCCCGTGTTGCCTTCACCGGCGGAAAAGTCCCGGCCGAACTGGGCCAGAGCGCTCGCGTTTTCATCCAGACCGAGGGCGCGGTCGCGCTGTCGGTGCCGTTGTCGGCCCTCAGTGCAGAGAATGGCGCCTCCTACGTCTGGCGCGTGCAACCCGACAACACCCTTAAGCGTACTCCGGTGCGCATCGGTGCCTTCGGCGAAAAAACCGTACCGGTGCTGGAAGGCCTGGCGCCCACCGATTGGGTGATTGCGGCGGGCGTGCATGTGCTCCATGAGGGCCAGCAAGTGCGCCCGGTGGACCGCTCCAACCGCGTTGTGAATCTGGCGACCAAGGAGTAGTCCCCGATGGGTTTCAATCTTTCCGAATGGGCGTTGCGTAATCGCCAGATCGTACTGTTCCTGATGATCCTGCTGGCGGTGGTCGGCACCCTGTCCTACACCAAGCTGGGGCAAAGCGAAGACCCGCCGTTTACCTTCAAGGCCATGGTGATCAAGACCAACTGGCCCGGGGCCACGGCCCAGGAGGTTTCGCGGCAGGTCACCGAGCGCATCGAGAAAAAACTGATGGAGACCGGCGACTATGAGCGCATTGTCTCGTTCTCGCGCCCCGGCGAGTCCCAGGTCACCTTTATGGCCCGCGACTCGATGCACTCCGCGCAGATTCCGGAGTTGTGGTACCAGGTGCGCAAGAAGATCAGCGACATTCGCCAGACGTTGCCGCCGGATATCCAGGGGCCGTTTTTCAACGATGAATTCGGTACCACCTTCGGCAATATCTATGCGCTGACCGGCGACGGCTTCGACTATGCCGTGCTCAAGGACTACGCCGACCGTATCCAGATTCAACTGCAACGCGTGCCGGATGTGGGCAAGGTCGAGCTGCTGGGCCTGCAGGACGAGAAAATCTGGATCGAGCTGTCCAACCTCAAGCTCGCCACCCTCGGCCTGCCCTTGGCGGCCGTGCAGCAAGCCTTGCAGGAGCAGAATGCGGTCTCCACGGCGGGCTTCTTTGAAACCCCGACCGAGCGCGTACAGCTGCGGGTGTCAGGCAACTTCAAGACCGTGGAGGAGATTCGCAACTTTCCGATTCGCGTCGGTGACCGTACCTTCCGTATTGGTGACGTGGCCGACATCCACCGCGGCTTCAACGATCCACCGGCGCCGCGTATGCGCTACATGGGCGCCGACGCGATCGGCCTGGCCGTGGCCATGCGTGACGGCGGCGACATTCTGGTACTGGGCAAGGCCCTCGAAGGGGAGTTCGCGCGCCTGCAGAAGAACCTTCCCGCAGGTATGGAACTGCGCAAGGTGTCGGACCAGCCGGCGGCGGTGAAAACCAGCGTCGGCGAATTCGTCCAGGTGTTGGCCGAGGCATTGGCCATTGTATTGCTGGTGAGCTTTTTCTCCCTTGGCCTGCGCACCGGCATGGTGGTGGCCCTGGCGATTCCGCTGGTGTTGGCGATGACCTTTGCCACCATGTATTACCTCGGCATCGGCCTGCACAAGATCTCCCTTGGCGCTCTGGTACTGGCGCTGGGCTTGCTGGTGGACGACGCGATCATCGCCGTGGAAATGATGGCGATCAAAATGGAGCAGGGCTACGACCGGCTCAAGGCGGCGAGCTTTGCCTGGACCAGCACGGCGTTTCCGATGCTCACGGGGACGTTGATCACGGCGGCGGGCTTCCTGCCGATTGCCACTGCGCAATCGAGTACTGGCGAATACACCCGCTCGATCTTCCAGGTGGTGACCATCGCACTGTTGGCGTCATGGGTCGCCGCCGTGGTGTTTGTGCCGTACCTGGGGGAAAAGCTCCTGCCGGACCTGGCAAAGATTCACGCAGCCAAACACGGCGCCGATGGCCCTGATCCCTACGGCACACCCTTCTACCAACGCGTAAGAGGTTTGGTTGAGTGGTGTGTGCGTCGGCGCAAAACCGTGATCGTCCTGACCTTGCTGCTGTTTATCGGCTCGGTTGCGTTGTTCCGCTTCGTGCCGCAGCAGTTCTTTCCGGCTTCGGGTCGCCTGGAGTTGATGGTCGACTTGAAACTGGCCGAAGGCGCGTCCCTGAGCAACACGGCCGACCAGGTCAAGCGCCTGGAAGCCTTGCTCAAGGACCACGCCGGCATCGACAACTATGTGGCCTATATCGGCACCGGTTCGCCGCGTTTCTACCTGCCGCTGGACCAGCAATTGCCGGCGGCCAGCTTTGCGCAATTTGTGGTGTTGGCCAACACCATCGAAGAACGTGAAACCCTGCGCACCTGGCTGATCGAAACCCTCAACGAACAATTCCCCGAGCTGCGTTCGCGGGTCACACGCCTGGAGAACGGCCCGCCCGTGGGGTACCCGGTCCAGTTTCGCGTGACGGGCGAGCACATCGAAGAAGTGCGTGCCCTGGCGCGCAAAGTCGCCGCCAAGGTTCGCGAAAACACCCACGTGGTCAATGTGCACCTGGACTGGGAAGAGCCAAGCAAGATCGTCTACCTCAACATCGATCAGGACCGCGCCCGTGCGCTCGGTGTCAGCACCGCCAACTTGTCGAAGTTCCTGCAGAGTTCGCTGACTGGTTCCACCGTCAGCCAGTACCGTGAGGACAACGAGTTGATCGAAATCCTCCTGCGCGGCACCGTGCATGAACGCACCGAACTGTCGTTGCTGCCCAGCCTGGCGGTGCCGACCGACAACGGCAAAAGCGTAGCATTGTCGCAGATCGCCACCCTTGAATATGGCTTTGAAGAGGGCGTCATCTGGCACCGCAACCGCCTGCCGACCGTGACCATTCGTGCCGACATCTATGGCAAGGAACAACCGGCGACCCTGGTCCAGCAAATCCTGCCGACCCTTGAGGGTGTGCGTGCCGAACTGCCGGATGGTTACCTGCTCGAAGTGGGCGGCACCGTCGAAGACTCCGCCCGTGGCCAGAACTCGGTGAAGGCCGGCGTGCCGTTGTTCATCGTGGTGGTACTGACCTTGCTGATGTTGCAGCTGCGCAGTTTCTCACGCACCGCCATGGTATTTCTGACGGCGCCACTGGGCTTGATCGGCGTGACGCTGTTCCTGCTGGTGTTCCGCCAGCCCTTTGGCTTCGTGGCCATGCTGGGCACCATCGCCCTGTCAGGGATGATCATGCGTAACTCGGTGATCCTGGTGGACCAGATCGAACAGGACATCAAGGCGGGTCTCGAGCCGTGGCAGGCAATCATCGAAGCTACCGTGCGACGCTTCCGCCCGATTGTGCTGACTGCGCTGGCGGCAGTCCTGGCGATGATCCCGCTGTCGCGCAGCGTGTTCTTCGGGCCAATGGCCGTAGCGATCATGGGCGGGTTGATAGTGGCGACGGCGTTGACACTGTTGTTTCTGCCGGCCCTTTACGCGGCTTGGTTTCGAGTCAGGAAGGATGCCTGACCTGCTTGCGTAGCTGAAGGTAGTTGCGCCCAGCCGGTTGGAACGGCCTGGGCGCAGCCAGGGGGACGTTACAGCGCGCCGAACACCTTCTTCGCCAAACTGGTGGCCGCTGCCGCCGGGTTCTTGCGGATGGTTTCTTCCTGCTGCGCAATCATCTTGAACAGCCCGTCCAGCGCCTGCTCGGTCACGTAGTTTTCAACGTTGGCATTCTTGGCATCGAGCGCGCCGAAGGCCGCGGCCTTGCCGGCCAGGGCGTTGTACTGTTGGGCCACGCCCACCTTGTCGGTGGCGGCCTTGACGATCGGCAGGAACTTGGCACGGATCTGGTCACGGCTGCTTTTGTTCAGGTACTGAGTCGCCGAATCCTGGCCGCCGGTGAGGATGCCTTTGGCGTCGGTGACGCTCATGTTCTTCACCGCATTGACCAGGATCGGCTGCGCCTGGGTCACGGCGGTTTCTGCCGCCTTGTTCATGCTGGTTTCCAGTTGCGTGACCTGATCACCCATGCCGAACATCTTCAGCTTATCGGCGACTTTGCCGAGCTTGCCGGGCAGGCCGATCCTGACTTCAGGGTTGTTGCTGAAACCACCGGGTACGCCCAGTTGTTTCACGGCGATCTGTGCACCCTGGGTCAGTGCGTCCTTGAGGCCGCCGTTGGCGTCGCCCTGGGACA
Source organism: Pseudomonas sp. ICBG1301 (assembly GCF_016918385.1). Taxonomy (NCBI): domain Bacteria; kingdom Pseudomonadati; phylum Pseudomonadota; class Gammaproteobacteria; order Pseudomonadales; family Pseudomonadaceae; genus Pseudomonas; species Pseudomonas sp. ICBG1301. The sequence goes on along the minus strand of NZ_JAEKGB010000005.1, from coordinate 66,793 downwards.
GGCTGCCAAGGTCCAGGGCCATGGCGTTGGCACCGAGCAGCAGGCCGGCACACAGGGCGGTAAGGCGAAGGGAGTTACGGAGCATGGGCGCTTCCTTGAGTTCGTGAATCAGTGGGCGACGGCATCAACACGCAGGCGCAGCGGTGGTTGAGCCTGGCCGTCGAGCTGTACGGCGTGCCGCTCGGTGGTGACAAACAGTAGCTTGCCCTCCAGTTCGATGCGAGCGCTGACCGAGTAACTGTGGCCCGGCTTGACTTGCGCAGGGTCGTAGCTCAGGTGAAAGGGCAGCGGGACCTGGCCTTTGACCGGGCCTTTCTGTTCGGCGAGCGTCACGGCCGGGGCGTCCATCAGGGACACGTCCTGCAGACTCACGCTCAAGGTGGCCGTTGGCGGCAAGGCAATGCGTTGCAGGTAGAACACTTCGCCGTCGAGGCTGGCCTTGGGGGCTGGGGTCATGGACTGGCAGGCTCCGAGCAGGGCGGTGAGGCCCAGGAGGATGATTTTTTTCATGGTGCAGCTCCTTTTTCAACGGCGCCGAAAACCACTCGGCGCCTGATTCAATCTAGCGGGTTTCTGGCGTGTCGACGGATGTCTCGGCCGCGCCGTCAACCCGATGCAGGGCCACTTGCCGGATCGACAGGCGAATGTCTGCCGGCAGCACGCGTTTCGCCGCGCCTTCGGCCAACTCACCGAGCAGGTCGTGGTAACTCAACTTGCCGGCCTCATCACGGCGAAGCACATCTTGCTCCAGCAATGTCTGGATGAAATGTCGGAAAAGGCTTTTGTCGAAGAACTCCGGAGCGTTCAGGCCATGCAGGATCGACAGGCGCTGGGCCATGATCGTGCACAGGTCTTCCAGTTCTTCGGCGCTGATGCTGTTCTGGCCGCTGTTGAGCAGCAGCGAGATGGCCATGTAGAAGCGCTGCAGGGTCTGGGCAATGCTTTTGGACAGCAGTGTCAGCAGCACAAAGTGCCGTGAACTCGGGGCCGGGCGCAGGTAGACGGCGTTCTCGAAGCGCAGCAGGCCCTGTTCCACAAACGCTTGCAGCCATTGATCGACGACGGCGTCCAGCTCTTCCAGTGACCAGCGGATAAACAGCTCCGATTGCAGGTACGGATAGAGCGCGCGGGTGTAGCGCAGGATCTGTTCGCGGCTCATCCGCGAGCTGCTCTGGAAGAAGCTGGCCAGCAATGCCGGCAGGGCGAAGATGTGCAGCACGTTATTGCGGTAGTAGGTCATCAGGACGGCGTTCTGTTCGTCCAGATACAGGATCTTGCCCAAGGCGTCGCTCTGCTCCGACAACAGGGCCATGTCCTTGACGTGCTTGATCAATGCCAGGCCGTTGCCCTCGGGCAGGGTAGTGTGGGGCGAGTAGGGCACGCTGCGCAGCAACGCCAGGTACAGGTCCAGTTGGCGCGCCATGGCCTGCTCATCCAGGGCCAGGCGCGTGGTGGACAGCAGTGCCAGGGCCACCAGGTTCACCGGATTCACCGCCGCAGCTTCGTTCAAATGGCGCGCTACCTGTTCACCGAGGCTGTGCGTGGTTTCATTGAGCCATGCCGGTTTGTAGTTCGGGCCCAGTTCCTGGGCGCGCCAGTCCGGTTGCTCGCCGTCGAGGAACTCGGCCAATTTGATCGGCTCGCCGAAGTTGACCGCGACCTGGCCGAAACGCTGCTTGAGCGCGCCGACGACTTTGAAAATATCGAAGATCGACTCTTTTTTCTTGCTCGCCCCACGCAGTTCGCCCAGGTAAGTACGGCCTTCGAGCACGCGTTCGTAGCCGATGTACACCGGTACGAAGACGATCGGCGTGCGTGATGAACGCAAGAAACTGCGCAGGGTGATCGCTAGCATCCCGGTTTTCGGTTGCAGCATGCGCCCCGTACGCGAACGTCCACCTTCGACGAAGTATTCCACCGGGAAGCCTTTGGTAAACAAGGTATGCAGGTATTCGTTGAACACGGCGGTGTACAGCGGGTTGCCCTTGAAGGTGCGGCGCATGAAAAACGCACCGCCACGGCGCAGCAGGCTGCCGATCACCGGCATGTTCAGGTTGATGCCGGCGGCGATGTGCGGCGGCGTCAGGCCGTTCTTGAACAGCAGGTACGACAGCAGCAGATAGTCGATATGGCTGCGGTGGCAAGGCACGTAGATGACCTCATAACCCTGGGCAACCTTTTGCACGCCTTCGATGTTGTTGACCTTGATGCCATCGTAGATTTTGTTCCAGAACCAACTGAGCACCACTTCCAGGAAGCGGATCGCGGTGTAGGTGTAGTCCGAGGCGATTTCGTTGCCATAGCGCAGGGCCAGTGCCTTGGCTTTTTCCGGGGCGATTTTTTCCCGCTCGGCTTCTTCCGCAATGGCTTGGCGCACCAGCGGCATATTGACCAAACCCTTCACCAGGTTACGGCGGTGGGACAGATCGGGGCCGATCACGGCGGTCTTCAGGTTACGAAAGTGCACACGCAGGATGCGTTGAGCCATGCGCACGGTGCGTTCGTGACCTTTATTGTGCTCGATCAATTCACGCAGGTTGATTGGCGCGGAGAATTGCACACGGGTCTTGCGACCGAGGATCAGGATGCTCAGCAGCCGGCGCAGACGCCCGGTGACGGCCCAACTGTCGGCAAACAGCAGCTTCCACGGGCTGGACTCGCTCTCGGGCGATTGGCCCCAGAACACGCTGACCGGAATGATTTGTGCATCTTCCTCGGCGCGTTCGCTCAGGGTATTGACCAGACGGGTCAGGGTCGGCGGTGCGCCGCGCTTGTCCTGGCGGCCGAGCCAGTCGGGGTCCGGCGTGAGGTAGAAGAACGCGGCGGGTTCGATCAGTGGGCCTACCGAGACCGGCAGCACCGGGCGCGGCAGGCCGGCCTTGGTGCATTCGGCATCGACCACGGCCAATTCGGTGAGAGAAGGCGATTGCAGGACATAGAACACTGGCCGGCTGCGGTCGAGGTTAAGGGTTAGGGACGACTGGTTGATCGTCTCCGAGCGAACCCAGAGGTACAACAGTCGGCGCAAGGTGCCAAACACCAGACGGCGGAACGGGGAGCGGGTCATAGGCGTGCTGCTTCAAGTGGGAAAAACCGAGCAGATGCTCGGGCGGGTAGTGTGCCGTATTCGCCGAAAATCGGCAAAAAGCGGCTAAATAAACTTGAGTTGAAGCTTTTTGAGCCTGCCATATACTCGGCAGTTCAATGCGGCTCACTCAACAATAAAAAGCATGTGGGAGAAACAGATGACAACGCGCGAAACCGGCAATGTGAAGTGGTTCAACGATGCCAAGGGCTATGGTTTTATCCAACGCGAAGATGGCAAGGATGTGTTTGTGCACTACCGCGCCATTCGGGGTGAAGGCCACCGCTCCCTGGCTGAAGGCCAGCAGGTGGAATACGCCGTCGTGAGCGGCGAGAAAGGCTTGCAGGCGGAGGATGTGGTCGGCCTCTAAGCCCACCACTGAACAACTGTGGGAGGGGGCTTGCTCCCGATAGCGATGGGCCAGTCAGCTTAATGTGCAACTGACCCACTGCAATCGGGAGCAAGCCCCCTCCCACTTTTTGATTCGGTTCACACTGGCGGATCAGGCCGTTTTCCAGGTGATCTGCTCTTCACCGTCCGCGCTGATGCGAATCCAGGTGTCCGCGCTTTCCTCACCTTCTTCCTCAACCCAGGTGCCCGGTGCACAACGCACTTCCACGTTCAGCGCGGCAAAGGCTGCGCGGGCGCAGGCGATGTCGTCGTCCCAGGGCGTCTGGTCGCTTTCCAGGTACAGGCTGTTCCATTTGCCCACGGCTTTGGGCAGCCAGGTCACGGGTACGGTGCCGGCTTTGCACTTGTAGGTCTGACCTTTCTGGACCCAGTCGGTGCACGGGCCCAGGGCGGCGCCCAGCCAGGCGGCAATGGCCTTGTGGTCGACGTCGGCGTCCTTCAGGTAAATCTCGATATCAGGTTGGCGCATGGATGTTCCTCGTTGCGGGATTTTAAAAATCCATTCGCGGATACTTAAAAGTCGGTTATTGAAGCACGAAATAATCGTAGCGCATTGACACGGTCACCCGCAGCGGCTCGGCGGCCTCGATCACCTGTGCACGGCGCTCGGCGCTGGCGCGCCAGCCGTGTGGCGTCATGGCCAGCAGGTTGGCACGGTCTTCGGGCCTGGCCAGGCTCAGGGTGAACGTCAGGGTTTCGCTGTGCGCCAGGTGCATGCCGTCCGGCACCAGGGCCAGATGCTTGTCGTCGGTGTACTCGCGCACTTCGTCATACAGGCGCTCGCGCAGCTCCATCAAGTGGCCGCTGGTCGGGCCGACCTTCATCAGGCCGCCGCCAGGGCTGAGCAGGCGTTTGGCTTCCTGCCAGTCCAACGGGCTGAACACGCTGGCGAGGAACTGGCAACTGGCGTCAGCCAGCGGTACGCGAGCCATGCTGGCGATCAACCAGGTCAGCGCCGGGTTACGCTTGCAGGCACGTTTGACCGCTTCCTTGGAGATATCCAGCGCGTAGCCGTCGGCATGCGGCAGGGCCTCGGCGATCTGCGCGGTGTAGTAACCCTCGCCGCAACCGATGTCGACCCAGCGTTGCGGCGCCCGTTCGGCGGCCAACTCGGCCAGGCGCCTGGCGACCGGCGCATAGTGCCCGGCGTTGAGGAAGTTGCGGCGCGCCTCGACCATGGCCAGGTTGTCGCCCGGGTCGCGGCTGTTCTTGTGCTGTACCGGCAGCAGGTTCAGGTAACCCTGGCGCGCACGGTCGAAGCGGTGCCCGGCCGGGCATGCCACGCCGTTGTCCACCGCGTTGAGCGGTGCGCTGCAAATGGGGCAGGCGAGCATCAGGCGAGCAACTTGATCAGGGTCTGGTAATAGATTTCGGTCAGCACGTCGAGGTCACTGGCCAGGATGCGCTCGTTGACCTGGTGAATGGTCGCGTTGACCGGGCCGAGTTCGACGACTTGAGTGCCGAGCGTTGCAATGAAGCGCCCGTCCGATGTACCACCGCTGGTGGACGCCTGGGTGTCGCGCCCGGTGATCGCCTTGATGCTGGCGGAGACCGCATCCAGCAGGGCACCCGGTTCGGTCAGGAACGGCAGGCCCGACAAGGCCCAGTCCACATGCCAGTCCAGCGCGTGCTTGTCGAGGATGGCCGCCACGCGTTGTTGCAAGCCTTCGACGGTGGACTCGGTGGAGAAACGGAAGTTGAACACCGCCTTCAGCTCACCTGGGATTACGTTGGTGGCACCGGTGCCGGAATTGAGGTTGGAAATCTGGAAGCTGGTCGGCGGGAAAAACGCATTGCCGTCATCCCAGTGCTCGGCAGCCAATTCGGCCAGGGCCGCAGCCGCCAGGTGAATCGGGTTCTTCGCCAGGTGCGGGTAAGCCACGTGACCTTGTACGCCGCGCACGGTCAGGGTGGCGCCGAGGGAACCACGACGGCCGTTCTTGACCACATCGCCCACCAGCGTGGTGCTCGACGGTTCGCCGACGATGCACCAGTCCAGGCGTTCCTTGCGGGCCGCCAGACGTTCGATCACGGCTTTGGTGCCGTGGTGCGCCGGGCCTTCTTCATCGCTGGTGATCAGGAAGGCCACCGAGCCCTTGTGGTCCGGGTAGTCGGTGACGAAGCGCTCTGAGGCCACGAGCATGGCCGCCAAGCTGCCTTTCATGTCTGCCGCGCCACGGCCGCAGAGCATGCCGTCTTCGTCGATCAGGGCATCGAACGGGTCATTTTGCCAGGCCTGCACCGGGCCGGTTGGCACCACATCGGTGTGGCCGGCGAAACACAGCACCGGGCCGTCGTGCTTGCCATGGGTGGCCCAGAAGTTGTCCACGTCTTCAATGCGCATCGGCTCAAGCTTGAAACCGGCGTCACCCAGGCGCTGCATCATCAGCTTCTGGCAGTCGGCATCGATCGGTGTGACCGAGGGGCGACGGATCAGGTCGATTGCGAGTTGAAGGGTCGGCGAAAGGTCGGCATGGGCCGTCATGGGAAAACTCCGGAAGCGTGTCGTGGCGCAGAACGAATGTGAAATACGGCACCGATTCAGTGTGGGGGGGCGGTGCGACGATTCGACTTGCTCCCGATTGAGGGGTGTCAGTCACTGTCTATGTTGACCGGTACACCGCTATCGGGAGCAAGCCCCCTCCCACATACAGCATTGGCGCAAGGCTGGCGCATAAAACGGCCGTTATCTTATAGCAAAACGGCGGCCAGAGGCCGCCGTTTAGTGCATTGCGCAAGTTTTTACGCGGCCGGCACGGGTTCCGGTTTCGGCGCAGGTTTTGGCAACGAAGACAGGAACGCCATGATCAAGGCCGCCACATACGGCAGCGATTGCACCAGCAGCATCACCACCCAGAAGCGCATGTCATTGCTCGGCAGGCCTTGCACCAGGTAGATCCCCAGCGCCGCGCCCCACAACAGCAGCATGATGAACATCTCTTCACGGGCTTCCGAGATCGCGACCCAGAAGCCGTGGTTATCCGCGTTTTTCGGTGTACGGAAGAACGGAATACTGCTGGTGAAGAAACCATACAGCACCGCCTTGGCGATGGTATGGGACAACGCCAGGCCGGCCAGGGCTGCGCAGAACGCGTCCTTGAGGTTCACGCCTACCGCACGGCGGTAGAGGAAGATGATCTTGCCGACCTTGAACACGAACAACGCCAATGGCGGGATCGCGAAAATCAGCAACGGCGGGTCGACCCGCGTCGGCACGATGATCATCGCGGCCGACCACAACAGCGCGCCGACGGTGAAGAAGATGTTCATGCCATCCGCCACCCACGGCAACCAGCCCGCGAGGAAGTGGTACCGCTGGCCACGGGTCAGCTCGGTATCCTTGCCGCGCAACAGGCTGGCGGTGTGACGCTTGATGATCTGGATCGCGCCATAGGCCCAGCGGAAACGCTGTTTCTTGAAGTCGATAAAGGTATCCGGCATCAAGCCTTTGCCGTAGCTGTCGTGGTAGTACGCGGCCGACAGACCTTTTTCGAACACCCGCAGGCCCAGTTCGGCGTCTTCACAGATGCACCAGTCGGCCCAGCCCAGCTCTTCGAGCACCGAGCGACGGGTCATGGTCATGGTGCCGTGCTGGATGATCGCGTCGCGGTCGTTGCGGGTAACCATGCCGATATGGAAGAAACCCTTGTATTCGGCATAGCAAAGCTTCTTGAAGGTGCTTTCGTTCTGGTCGCGGTAATCCTGCGGCGACTGCACCACGGCGATTTTCGGGTCGGCGAAGTGCGGCACCATGTGCTTGAGCCAGTTGGGCGACACGCAGTAGTCCGAGTCGATCACCGCGATCACTTCGGCATCCTTGGCGGTATGCGGGATCAGGTAATTCAATGCGCCGCCCTTGAAACCGGCCAGGGGCGAGACATGGAAGAATTTGAAGCGCGGGCCCAGGGTTTCGCAGTAGTCGCGCACCGGCTCCCATACCGCCGGGTCCTTGGTGTTGTTGTCGATGATCAGGACTTCGTAGTCCGGGTAATCGAGGGCGGCCAGGGCGTCGAGGGTCTGTTTGACCATCTCCGGCGGCTCGTTGTAGCACGGCACGTGGATCGATACTTTCGGGCGGTAGTGCGAATCCCCTTCCACCGGCAGGAATTCACGCCGACGCTTGTGGGTCCATACCGCTTCGGCCAGTTCGTGGGCCTCGGTCAGCAACACGATAAACACGCCGAGGGCACCGAGTGCCAGCAAGATACCGACGGTCACGCTGAACCAGGTGCTGTATTGCTGGCTGTAGTCGTAGCCGATCCATACCAGCACCGAACCGCACAGGAACGCGATAAAGGTCAGGAAGGTACGGCCACGCTGGCGCAGGGCCGAGCCGTCGATCATCAGCAGGGTAAGGGACAACAGCGCAAGCACCACCGAGCCGATGGCCAGAACGCGCCATTGCGGGATCGCCACGACCGGGCCTTCGAAATTGAATTTCTGCTGGCGTGCCGCGTTATAAACGCCCCAATAGGCGCCCGCCGAACCTTCGTCGCTGACTTTCCACGGCTGATCGAAGGCCTCGATCACGAAGTAGTTGTAGCCTTGGCGGTTCAGCTTGTTCACCAGGGTGCGCAGGTAGATGGCCTGGTCCGCCGGGGACGTTTCGTTGCCACCGCGCATGCGTCCGTTACTCGGCCAGCCAACCTCCGACAGCAGCAGCGGCTTTTTCGGGAACAGTTTCTTCAGGTCCCGGGCACGGTCGAGTACGTACTGGCCAGCCTTGTCCATCGGAATAAATTCCCAGAACGGCAAGATGTGCGCGGCGATCAGGTCGACGTGCTTGGCCAGTTGCGGGTTCTTCTCCCAGATGTGCCATTGCTCGGAGGTGGTCACCGGCACTTTCACGGCGGCGCGCACCCGGTCCAGCAGCACGATCAGTGCTTGCGGGGTGATTTCCTCGCGGAACAACGCCTCGTTACCGACCACTACGCGCACGACACTGCGCGAGCTGTTGGCAATCTCGATGGCGCGCTGGATTTCGCGTTCGTTACGCTCAAGGTCCGGGCTGATCCAGATCCCCAACGTCACGCGCAGGCCGAATTCTTCGGCCAGTTTGGGGATGTCGCCCAAGGTGCCGTCGACCGAGTAAGTACGGATGTTGTCCGTCAGCTTGCTCATGATCGCCAGATCCTGGCGCATCTGATCGTCGGTCGGGTACTGGTCTTTCTGTGGGAACTGGCCTTGCTGGAACGGCGAGTAAGAGAACCCGGAGATCTGTTCAGGCCAGTTGGGGGTAGTGACCGGGCGATTGATCAGCGCCCAGAAGCCGGTGAACAGCGCGGCAATTGCCAGCACTACCACCAGGTTGAGTCCAAATTTACGCGATGACATGGCGGTTTCGGGTTCCAAAGGCTGTGGAACGAAAAGAGGTGTCGGCCAACGCCGAACGGCGCGCATCCTACACTGGCACTTCCCTGAGCGTACAGCGGACAGAGAAAAGCCGGACGTTAGTCAGCGAAAGCCCTCCTAAGTTCTTTACTTGTAGCTTGTCGCTTCGAACTTGTCGCTGCGTAGTCCATAATGCGCGCCGGTTTTTGGGGTAATGGTCATGAGTACAGAAGATCCGCGGTTTGCAGGCGTCGCCCGCTTGTATGGCATTGAGGGCCTGGAACGCTTGAAGGCGGCCCATGTGGCCATTGTCGGCGTGGGCGGCGTTGGCTCCTGGGCGGCGGAAGCCATGGCCCGCTGCGGGGTGGGCGAAATATCGCTGTTCGACCTGGACGATGTCTGCGTGAGTAACAGCAACCGCCAGTTGCATGCCCTGGACAGCACCGTGGGCAAGCCCAAGGTCGAGGTAATGGCTGAGCGCCTGCGCGGTATCAACCCGCACTGCACGGTTCATGCGGTGGCCGACTTCGTGACCCGCGACACCATGGCCGAGTACATCACCCCGGATATCGACTGCGTGATCGACTGCATCGACGCCGTCAACGCCAAGGCTGCGCTCATTGCCTGGTGCAAGCGCCGCAAGATCCAGATCATCACCACCGGTGGCGCCGGCGGGCAGATCGACCCGACGTTGATCCAGGTATGCGATTTGAACCGCACGTTCAACGATCCGCTGGCCTCCAAAGTACGCTCCACCTTGCGCCGCGACTACGGGTTCTCGCGCACCGTGACCCGCCATTACAGCGTGCCGTGCGTGTTTTCCACCGAGCAGCTGCGCTATCCCAAGCCGGATGGCAGCATCTGTTTGCAGAAGAGCTTCGTCGGGGATGGGGTCAAGCTGGACTGCGCCGGTGGGTTCGGCGCGGTGATGATGGTCACGGCCACGTTCGGCATGGTGGCGGCGACCAAAGCAGTGGACAAGATTGTGGCCGGGGTGCGCCGGCCTTCCGAGCGGGTCAAGCCCACTTAGCGTTCACTGCTAAAAAAGTGTTCAGTGTGGGAGGGGGCTTGCTCCCGATAGCGGTGGATCAGCCAATATATCGAGTGACTGACACTCAGCAATCAGCAGCAAGCCCCCTGCCACAAAGTTCGCGCATACGTTGCAACACCGCATTCAAGCCGTTGCTGCGCGATGGTGAAAGTTGACGGGAAAGCCCCAACTGGTTGAACCAGTCGGCCAGGTCCACCGTTTGCAACTCTGCCGCCGACAAGCCATTGACCCGCACCAGCAGCAAGGCCACCAAGCCACGGATCATGCGCGCATCGCTGCTCGCGGCAAATTGCCAATGCCCATGCTCCAAGCGTCCCACCAACCACACCAGGCTCTCACAGCCCTGCACCAGGTTGGCCTCGACCTTGTCCTCATCTGCCAATGCGGGCAGCCGTTCGCCCCATTGCATCAGCATCCGCGCGCGCTGTTCCCAGCTGCCGACCGACTGAAAGGCTTCCAGCGCAGCCAGCGCTGCCACCGGCATGCTCATCGCAACATATCCAGCGCCTGGTCCAACGCTTCAAAAAAGCGTTCCAGGTCATCCGAGTCGTTGTAAAGCGCCAGGGATACACGGATCGCCCCGGACAAGTGCATCGCCTTGAGCAGCGGCATCGCGCAGTGGTGCCCGGCGCGCACGGCGATGCCCTGCTCGGTCAGCAGGTGCGCCAGGTCGGCGTTGTGCACGCCGTCCACGACAAAGCTGACCAGCGCGACCTGCGGTGCTCCGAGCACGCGCACGCCGTTTCGCGCTTTCAGCCCGCGCAACAGATAGTCATGCAACGCGGCTTCATGGGCGAGCACTGCCGGTTGATCCAGCGAGCTCAGGTAATCCAGGCTGGCGCCCAGGCCGATCACACCGGCAATCGGTGGCGTGCCGGCTTCAAACCCCAGCGGTGCGCTGCGAAAGCTGGCGCTGTGGTAGTCCGCCTGTTGCACCATCTCGCCGCCAAACTGCCAGTGGCGCAGGTGATGCAGGGCTTCATTGCGCCCGAACAACACCCCGACACCGTCCGGGCCGTACAGCTTGTGACTGGAAAAAACGTAGAAGTCGCAGCCCAGTGCCTGCACGTCATGACGGCCATGGACGATCCCTTGGGCGCCATCCACCACGGTCAGTGCGCCGTGTGGGTTGGCCAGTGCCAGCAGGGCTTGCAGTGGCTGCCAGGCGCCGAGCACGTTGGACAGCTGGCTTACCGCCAGCAGCCGCGTGCGTGGGCCGATCAGTTCGGCGGCGGCTTGCAGGTCGATCACGCCATCATCGTCCAGCGGCAGGACCACCAGCGTGAGTGCGCGGCGCTTGGCCAGTTGCTGCCAAGGCAGCAGGTTGGCGTGATGTTCCAGGGCGCTGATGACTATCTCATCGCCCGCATTGAATAAGTGCTCCAGGCCGTAGGCCAGGAGGTTCAGCGCAGCAGTCGCGCCATGGGTAAACACGATTTGCCCGCTGTCACCTGCGTTCAACCACTGTGCGACTTTGCTGCGGCTGTCTTCGAAAGCCTGCGTCGCATGGGCGCCGGGCAAATGCTGGGCACGATGCACATTGGCTGCGCCGTTGGCGTAGTAATGGCTGATGGCATCCAGCAAGGCCTGGGGTTTTTGTGTGGTGGCGGCGTTGTCCAGATAGGTCTGGTCTTGCCGTTGCAGGGTGGCGATGGCCGGGAAATCGGCGCGCCAGGGAGAGGGCACAAGCATGGTGTTCAAGACTCGTATAAGCGAGCCGCAACCCGAAGGCGCGGCCCGCTAGTGGCATCGAGTGGCTGCTTAGTTGTGAGCGTGCAGCGCTTCGTTCAGTTCGATGGCCGATTTGTGGGTTTTGCACTCCACGGCACCGGTCTCGGAGTTGCGACGGAACAACAGGTCCGGCTGGCCGGCCAGCTCGCGAGCCTTGACCACCTTGACCAGTTGGTTGTGCTCGTCCAGCAGGGCAACCTTGGTCCCGGCGGTCACGTAGAGGCCCGACTCCACGGTGTTGCGGTCGCCCAACGGGATGCCGATACCGGCATTGGCACCGATCAGGCAGCCTTCGCCGACCTTGATCACGATGTTGCCGCCACCCGACAGGGTGCCCATGGTCGAGCAACCGCCGCCCAGGTCCGAGCCTTTGCCGACGAACACGCCTGCCGAGACGCGACCTTCGATCATGCCCGGGCCTTCGGTGCCGGCGTTGAAGTTGACGAAACCTTCATGCATCACGGTGGTGCCTTCGCCCACGTAGGCGCCCAGGCGCAGGCGTGCCGCGTCAGCGATACGTACGCCGCTCGGCACCACGTAGTCGGTCATTTTCGGGAACTTGTCCACCGAGAACACTTCCAGCAACTCGCCACGCAGGCGCGCTTCCAGTTGGCGTTCGGCCAGCTCGTTGATGTCGATGGCGCCCTGGCTGGTCCAGGCCACGTTCGGCAGCTGTGGGAACACGCCGGCCAGGCTCAGGCCATGCGGCTTGACCAGACGGTGGGACAGCAGGTGCAGCTTTAGGTATGCCTCAGGCGTGGAGGTCAGCGCAGCGTCTTCGGCCAGCAGGGTGGCAACCAGCGGAGTGTGGCTTTCCGCCAGGCGGTTGAGCAGCGCAGCTTGGGTCGCATCGACATTCTTCAGCGCATCGGCCAGTTGCAGCGCTTGGCTGATGGTGAAGCTGATCGCCTGGTTGCCGCCGGTGTAACCCAGGATCGGTTTGATGGCGGCGACGATTTCGGCCGATGGGTTGAGCAGTGGCTGTGCGTAAAACACTTCCAGCCAGGCGCCTTGACGGTTTTGAGTGCCGACGCCGAAGCCCAGGCTGAACAGGGAATTGGACATGCTGTTACCTCTACAAAAATGGAAGGGCTGGCCTACTTCAGGGCCGCCGAATAACTATCTGGCTTGAAGCCAATCAGGGTTCTGTCTCCGAGATCCAGCACCGGGCGCTTGATCATCGAGGGTTGCGCGAGCATCAATTCAATGGCTTTCGACTGATCGAGATCGGCTTTGCATTCGTCTTCGAGTTTGCGAAAGGTGGTGCCCGCACGGTTCAAAACCACCTGCCAACCGTGCTCGTTGCACCATTGGGTCAAGTGTTCGCGGTCGATACCGGCCGTTTTGTAGTCGTGGAACTCATAGCTCACCCCGTGCTCGTCGAGCCAGGTGCGCGCTTTTTTCATGGTGTCGCAGGCTTTGATGCCGAAAAGGTGCAACGTTTTGCTTGAAACGGTCAAGGAATTGCCCCCTTTGAGCGTGTGAAAACGGAAGGTCACGGATTATGCCACGACCAGCGGTCTCTGGTGCCCCTCGTCGTGCTGACGTGCGACTTATGGGCAAATGCCGGTGACGGCATAGGTGCGTACCATAGCGGGGTAATATGGCACTTCAACGGCCAGTTGTTGCCTGATGTGTGTCGTTGCAAGTCGATTGTCCGGGAACCCCGCGTTATGCAAACCGCCTACACCGTTCTTATCCTGCTGATGCTGGTCAGCGTTTCGCGTCTTGTCGGGCGTGTCATTCCCCTGCCGTTACCCTTGGTGCAGATTGCCGCCGGAGCCCTGCTGGCCTGGCCTACGCTGGGGTTGCACGTGGCACTGGACCCGGAGCTGTTCCTGTTTCTGTTCCTGCCACCGTTGTTGTTCTCCGATGGCTGGCGCATGCCCAAGCGTGAGTTGTGGCGGCTGCGTGGCCCGATCCTCACGTTGGCGGTGGGGCTGGTGCTATTCACCGTGGTGGGTGCCGGATACTTTATTCATTGGCTATTGCCTTCGATCCCGCTGCCGGTGGCCTTTGCCCTGGCGGCCGTATTGTCGCCGACGGATGCCGTGGCGGTGTCGGCCATTGCCCAGAACCGTTTACCCAAGCCGCTGATGCACATGCTGCAGGGCGAAGCCTTGATGAATGATGCTTCGGGTCTGGTGACGTTCAAATTCGCCCTGGCGGCGGCATTGACGGGGGTGTTTTCCCTGGCGGATGCCAGCCTGACATTCGTCCTGGTGGCCTTGGGTGGCCTGGCGATTGGTGTGGCGTTGAGCTGGCTGGTGGGGCGCCTGCGCGCCTGGATGATCGCGCGAGGCTGGGATGACCCGGCCACCCACGTGGTGTTCATGTTGCTGCTGCCATTTGCAGCTTATGTGCTGGCCGAGCGGCTAGGCGCGTCGGGCATTTTGTCGGCGGTGGCGGCGGGCATGATGCAAAGCTGGCTCGACCTGTTGCCGCGCCAGACCAGCACCCGCTTGCTCAATCGCAGTGTCTGGTCGCTGCTGGAATTTGCCTTCAACGGTTTGATCTTCCTGCTGCTGGGGCTGCAATTGCCGGACATCATCAAGGCGGTGGTGAGCCATGAACCGACGCTATGGCCGACGTTGCTGTATCGCTGCCTGGATGTGGCCGCGATCTTTCTGGTGCTGGTGATCCTGCGATTCATCTGGGTGCAGAGCATCTGGCGGTTGTCGGGCTTGTTGCGCAGGCTGCGTGGGAAAAGCGAACTGACCCTGGTACCTACAGCCCGCTCCTGCTGGTTGCTGACCGTCGGTGGGGTACGCGGTGCGGTGACCTTGGCCGGTGTGATGTCGGTGCCTTTACTGCTGGCGCCGGGGCAAGACTTCCCTGAGCGTGACCTGCTGATCTTTATCGCCGCCGGCGTGATCCTGCTCTCATTGGTCGCTGCCTGCATTGCCTTGCCGTTGCTGCTGCGCGGCATCGAGCAGAGTCCCGATGAAAAGCGCCATCGCGAAGTGCGTGAGGCTTGGAAGAAGACCGCCGTGGCGGCGATTCATGCCCTGGAAGCCGAGGAGCCGACAGAAGCCGCGGCTCCCGACGCTGCCCAGGCGGCACTGGCTACGGAGCTCAAGGCGCGGCTGATGTCGGAATATCGCCACCAGTTGGAGGTTTTCAACGACTCAGCCGAAGCCCAGGCGTTGGCGCAGCAGATGGACTTGCTGGAACGCAAGTTGCGGCTCAAGGCCTTGCGGGCGCAGCGGTTGGAGTTGTACAGCTTGAGCCGTCATCACCAGATAGGTGATGACGTGTTGAGGGAGGTGTTGGCGGATCTGGATATGAGTGAGGCGAACCTGGGCCATGTGAAATGACCCAGAAAGCGCTTAGCGTCGACGCTGGATGAACGCGCGAATCCGCTCGGCGGCTTCCACACACTCCGCCAACGGCGCAACCAGCGCCATGCGCACACGGCCGGCGCCGGGGTTGAAGCCTTGCACTTCGCGTGACAGGTAGGAGCCCGGTACTACGGTCACATGTTCTTCCATGAACAAGTCACGGCAGAATGCGGCATCGTCGCCGTTCACGTTCGGCCACAGGTAGAAACCGCCATCCGGACTTTGCACGTCCAGCACCGGCTTGAGAATCGCCAGCACGGCATCGAATTTCTCACGATACAGGTCGCGGTTGGCCTGCACATGGGCTTCATCCTGCCAGGCGGCAATGCTCGCCAGCTGGGTTTGTACCGGCATTGCGCAGCCGTGGTAGGTACGGTACAGCAGGAAGGCCTTGAGAATGTCGGCGTCGCCGGCCACGAAACCGGAACGCAGGCCCGGCAGGTTGGAGCGCTTGGACAGGCTGTGGAACACCACGCAGCGTTTGAAGTCCTGGCGGCCCAGCTCGACGCAGGCGCTCAGCAGGCCCGGCGGCGGGGTTTGTTCATCGAAGTACAGTTCGCTGTAGCACTCGTCTGCGGCGATGACGAAGTCGTATTCGTCGGCCAGGGCGATGAGTTTTTTCAGGGTTTCGACGGGGATCAACGCGCCAGTCGGGTTGCCGGGCGAGCACAGGAACAGGATCTGGCAGCGCTTCCAGATGTCCGGCGTCACGGCATCGAAGTCCGGATTGAAACCGTTGGCGTCCAGGCACGGCAGGTAGTGCGGTTTGGCGCCGGCCAGGAACGCAGCGCCTTCGTAGATCTGGTAGAACGGGTTCGGGCTGACCACCAGGGCGTCGTCACCGCGGTTGACCACGGTTTGGGTGAAGGCGAACAGCGCTTCACGGGTACCGTTTACCGGCAGGATATTGCGCGCCGGGTCCAGCCAGCCCTTGGGCACGTTGAAGCGCCGCTCGCACCACGCGCCGATGGCCTCGCGCAGGGCCGGGATGCCCAGGGTGGTCGGGTAGACCGCCATCTGGTCGAGGTTGTCAGAGAGGGCCTTGGCCACGAATTCCGGGGACTTGTGCTTGGGTTCACCGATGGACAACGCAATCGGGCGCTTGTCCGGGTTCGGCGTAACGCTGCCCAGCAAGGCGCGCAGTTTCTCGAACGGGTAGGGCTGCAACTGGTTCAGGGCGTTGTTCATGTAAGCCTCAATCACCGTAAACACCGACCTGTGGGATAGTGTTCACAAAGTTAAAAATTCAAAAGGTCAGGCGTGTCAGTTCGACACCGGGTTCCTGGGTCACGCTCAGTTGCTGCACGATGGCCTCCTGCAAGCGCAGGCACAGCTCGGGGTCGGACAGCGGGTGGTTGTCGGCATCGGTGATGAAGAACACGTCTTCCACGCGTTCGCCCAGGGTCGCAATCTTGGCGTTCTGCAGCGACAGGTCGAACTCCAGGAAAATCCCGCCGATACGTGCCAGCAGACCGGGACGGTCCGGCGCGCTGAGCTCCAGTACGGTGACCGGGCGCTGGGCGTCGTTGGAGATGGTGACCTGGGGCGCAAAGGCAAAGTGCTTGAGCTGGCGCGGCACCCGGCGCTGGATGATCGTCGGGTAGTCGGCAGGGTTGCGCAGGGCTTCGGTCAGGCCTTCGCGGATCTTTTTCACTCGCACCGGGTTGTCGCCAATCGAGTCGCCATCGGTATCGAGCACGATGTAGGTGTCGAGGGTGAACTGGCTGCTGGAGGTGATGACCCGGGCGTCATGGATGTTCAGGTTGAGCTGGTCCATGGCGGCCACCGTCACGGCGAAGAAGTCGTGTTGGTCCGGCGCATAGATGAAGATCTGTGTGCCGCCTTCGAATTCGCGCTGGGTGGTTTCCTTGATCAGCACCAGCGGGCCGCCATCGGCCGGCTGCTGCAGGATGGCGTCGGTGTGCCAGGCCACATCACCGGCGGTGTGGCGCAGGAAATAATCATCGCCCAGTTGCGACCAGAGCTGCTCGACGTCGTCGGGGTCGTTGCCACCGCGCACCAGGATGTCCAGGGCCGCGCTTTGGGTGCGGCGGATCTGTTCTTCGCGGTCCACCGGGTTTTCCAGGCCACGGCGCAGGGCGCGCTTGGTCTCGGTGTACAACTGGCGCAGCAGGCTGGCGCGCCACGAGTTCCACAGTGTGGGGTTGGTGGCATTGATGTCGGAGACGGTCAGCACATAGAGGTAGTCGAGGCGAGTTTCATCACCCACGATGCCGGCGAAGTCGTGGATCACCTGCGGGTCGGACAAGTCCTTGCGTTGGGCCGTGGTCGACATGACCAGGTGGTTCTGCACCAGCCAGACGATCAGGCGGCTGTCCCACAGCGGCAATTGGTGGCGCTGGCAAAAAGCCTCGGCATCCACTGCACCGATTTCCGAGTGATCGCCATGCCGGCCCTTGCCGATGTCGTGGTACAGGCCCGCCAGGTAGATCAACTCGGGCTTGGGTAGCTTGGCCATGAGCTTGCTGGCCAGCGGGAATTTCTCCGACACCTGAGTGTACTGCAGCTTACGCAAGTGCTTGATCAGGTTCAGGGTGTGGGCGTCTACCGTATATATGTGGAACAGGTCATGTTGCATCTGCCCGACGATAAAACCGAACTCCGGCAGATAGCGCCCGAGAATGCCGTAACGGTTCATCCGGCGCAGGTTGCGGTGGATGCCGATCTTGCACTTGAACAGTTCGATAAACAGGCTGGTGTTGCGGATGTCGTTGCGAAACTCGTCGTCGATCAGGTGACGGTTTTCTCGCAGCAGGCGAATAGTGTCGGCGCGCACGCCTTTGATTTCCGGCTGCTGGGCCATCAGTACGAAAATCTCCAGCATCGCGAACGGGGTACGACGGAACACGTAATCGTTGCGTGCCTCGATATAGCCATCGTGCAGCTGGAAGCGTGCATTGATCGGTTGCGGCGGCGCTTCGTCATCGGGAGCCAGGATCACTTCTTCGAAGTGCTGGATGATCAGGTCGCTGAGCTGGGCAATGCTCATGACGACGCGGTAGTACTGCTGCATGAAGCTTTCAATGCTGGTCTTCGCGTCTTCGCCTTCAAAGCCCAGCAGGGCGGCGATGGAGCGTTGATGGTCGAACAGCAGACGGTCTTCGGCGCGTCCGGCGAGCATGTGCAGGGCGTAACGTACTTTCCACAGGAATTCCTGGGAGGACGCCAACAGCGCGTTCTCACTCTCGACGAGGAAGCCTTCACCCGCCAGTGCCCGCAGGTTCAGGGTGCCGTACTGGCGGCGGGCGACCCACAGAATGGTCTGGATATCCCGCAAGCCGCCCGGTGAGCCTTTGACGTTGGGCTCCAGGTTGTATTCGGTGTCGTTGTACTTGTGGTGCCGGGCTTTCTGCTCGGCGCGCTTGGCCAGGAAGAAGTCCTTGCTTGGCCACATATGTGCAGTGCTGGTGACTTCCAGCATGCGCTGGCGTAGACGTTCGGGGCCGGCGATGGTGCGGCTTTCCATCAGGTTGGTGATTACCGTCAGGTCGGCGCGGGCCTCTTCGGCGCATTCGTCAACCGAGCGCACGCTCTGACCGACTTCCAGGCCGATGTCCCACAGCAAGGTCAAAAAGCGCTCGATGGAGTCGCGAAAGATCTCGTGGTCGGCGCCGTCCATCAGGATCAACAGATCGATGTCGGAGTAGGGGTGCAATTCGCCGCGCCCGTAGCCGCCAACGGCCACCAGGGCGATATCGGCGTCTTCACTCCAACTGAACTGTTCCCAGGCTTTCTGCAGGATATTGTCGACGAACCAGGCGCGGTCCTCGATCAGCCGGCGGATGTCCCGGCCTTTGCGAAAGCGCTCATCGAGCACCTCGCGGGCCTGGCGGATAGCCTTCTTGAAGGCGGCGATGGGGCTTGCCTTCAGTGCCAGCTCCGCCTGGAACTGGCCACGGTCGAAGAGTTCGGGGTCCACCTGGGGCATCGATTGGCTTTCCTTTCTATCTATCAGTCAGTCACAACAGTGTTTGGGAAAACCAAACCAGGCCTTACGCCGAAAGGCGCGGGATCGTGTCGTCCGAGCGCAGGGTGAAGATCTCGTAGCCGGTTTCGGTGACCAGCAAGGTGTGTTCCCACTGGGCGGAAAGCTTGCGGTCCTTGGTGATTGCGGTCCAGCCGTCGCCCAGCACCTTGGTATCGGCCTTGCCCTGGTTGATCATCGGCTCGATGGTGAAGGTCATGCCTGCCTTGAGCTCCATGCCGGTGCCGGCGCGGCCGTAGTGCAGTATCTGCGGCTCTTCGTGGAACACCTTGCCGATGCCGTGGCCGCAGAACTCGCGAACCACCGAGAAGCCGTTCTTTTCGGCGTGCTTCTGGATCACTTCGCCGATGTCGCCCAGGCGGCAACCGGGCTTGACGATCTCGATGGCCTTGTACATGCATTCCTGGGTGACCTGGGACAGGCGTTCGGCCCAGACCGGCACATTGCCGACGTGGAACATGCGGCTGGTGTCGCCGTGGTAGCCGTCTTTGATCACGGTGACGTCGATGTTCAGGGTGTCGCCGTCTTTCAACGGCTTGTCGCCTGGAATGCCATGGCAGACCACGTGGTTGATCGAGGTGCAGATCGACTTGGGGAAGCCCTTGTAGTTCAGTGGGGCCGGGATCGCCTTCTGGACGTTGACAATATAGTCGTGGCAGATGCGGTCCAGCGCCTCAGTGGTAACGCCGGGCTTGACGTGTTCGGCGATCATTTCCAGCACGTCGGCAGCCAGTTTGCCGGCAACGCGCATGCCTGCGATGTCTTCGGCGGTTTTCAAGGTAACGGTCATACAGGCTCTCTCTAGCGCGATGCGCTGAAATCAATACGGTTCACGGTGTGCGGCAATAAAGGTTACAAAAAACGCACAAACCCCAAGAAACGCGATTCTAACAGACGATGGTGTCAAATCATGAGCCTCTGATGATCGCTTCTCTCTATAAGGTTGGGCCTTGCCGGCGCGATTCAAAGGCTCAGGTATAGGCGATAGGCGGCAAATGTCATTGCGGGTTTCGTTTTTTGACTGCGTGTGGTATAAAATGCGCCGCTTTCCGGGGATGCCCCGTGAAGCTTAAATCCACACACGTGTCGACACGATGACCTGGGTGCCGGAGGCCTTGATGCCGCTGGTTGGTCATTGGGATACGTGGAGGCCAAACCCGACTTATTAAGGAACTATCATGTCCCAAGTCAACATGCGCGATATGCTGAAGGCCGGTGTGCACTTCGGTCACCAGACCCGTTACTGGAACCCGAAAATGGGTAAGTACATTTTCGGCGCGCGTAACAAGATCCACATCATCAACCTTGAAAAAACCCTGCCAATGTTCAACGAAGCTCTGACTTTCGTAGAGCGTCTGGCCCAGGGCAAAAACAAGATCCTGTTCGTCGGCACCAAGCGTTCCGCTGGCAAGATCGTTGCTGAAGAAGCAGCACGTTGCGGTTCGCCGTACGTCGATCACCGCTGGTTGGGCGGCATGCTGACCAACTTCAAGACCATCCGTGCTTCCATCAAGCGTCTGCGTGACCTTGAAGTACAAGCCGAAGACGGTACTTTCGCCAAGCTGACCAAGAAAGAAGCGCTGATGCGCTCCCGTGACCTGGAAAAGCTCGATCGTTCCCTGGGTGGTATCAAGGATATGGGCGGTCTGCCTGACGCACTGTTCGTAATCGACGTTGATCACGAGCGCATCGCGATCACCGAAGCCAACAAGCTGGGCATCCCGGTTATCGGCGTAGTCGATACCAACAGCAGCCCGGAAGGCGTTGACTACATCATCCCAGGCAACGATGACGCAATCCGCGCTATCCAGCTGTACATGGGTTCGATGGCTGACGCTGTAATCCGTGGTCGCAACCACGTTGCTGGCGGTACCGAGCAGTTCGCTGAAGAAGCTCCGGTAGCTGCCGCTGAGTAACTGACGCCCTGGCGTTGACTCAGTAAGCAAAAAGGGGGCTTGGCCCCCTTTTTGCCACCTCGAAAACCATTTGTCGGCGCCCACTTGTGGCAGTGCAACATAGCAACTGTAACGTGCAGCGGCCTACAAGGGAGATTCGGGAAGAATTGAACGCCCGTTTGATCGGGTGGAATGGTTGAAAACCTATCCAAGAGGATTTTGAAATGGCAGAGATTACTGCAGCGTTGGTTAAAGAACTGCGTGAGCGTACTGGCGAAGGCATGATGGATTGCAAAAAGGCCTTGACCAAGGCTGGCGGCGACATCGAAAAAGCCATCGACGACATGCGTGCTTCCGGCGCCATCAAGGCTGCCAAGAAAGCAGGCAACGTGGCTGCTGAAGGCGCAATCGCGCTGAAAGAAGACGGTAAATCCGCAGTGCTGCTGGAAGTGAACTCGCAGACCGACTTCCTGGCTCTGCAAGACGACTTCAAGGCATTCGTTGCTGAAAGCGTTGAAAAAGCGTTTGCCGACAAGCTGACTACCGTTGAGCCTCTGATCGAAGCTCAAGAAGCAGCTCGCCTGGTACTGGTCGGCAAGGTTGGCGAAAACGTCAACATCCGTCGCCTGACCCGCGTAGAAGGTGATGTGGTTGGTGGCTACCTGCACGGCAACAAGATCGGCGTAGCCGTTGTTCTGAAGGGCGGCGACGTTGAGCTGGCCAAAGACATCGCTATGCACGTAGCGGCAACCAACCCTGAGTTCCTGCTGCCATCGGAAGTTTCCGCTGAAGCGATCGAACGTGAGAAGGGCGTGTTCCTGACCCTGAACGCCGACAAGATCGCCGGCAAGCCGGAAAACATTGTTGAGAACATGGTCAAAGGCCGTATCAGCAAGTTCCTGGCTGAAGCGAGCCTGGTTGAGCAGGCGTTCGTCAAGAACCCTGAAATCAAGGTTGGCGAACTGGCTAAGAAAGCCGGTGCTGAAATCGTTTCCTTCACTTACTTCAAAGTAGGCGAAGGCATCGAGAAGCCGGTCGACAACTTCGCTGAAGAAGTTGCTGCCCAGCTGGCTGCCGCCAAGCAATAAGACAGTTTTCAACTGTCGCCGAAAGAGGCTGCCCGCTCACGCGCGCAGCCTCTTTTCAAATGGGAAGGCCAATTTTATTTGGTTTCCTTTCGGAACTGGCTTACAAAGCCGTGTTCCGATGGCGCTGTGATAGCGTCCAGCTAGAGTGAACGCAAGCCGTAAACGGCTCGCCAAGAATTTTTTAAAAAATACGCCGCAGGAGAGATTCGCAATGGCTCAGCAGGGCAGTGGTTATCAGGCTCGCTATAAACGCATTCTACTCAAACTTAGCGGCGAGGCCCTGATGGGCTCGGAAGAGTTCGGGATCGATCCCAAGGTGCTCGATCGCATGGCGCTTGAAGTCGGCCAGTTGGTCGGTATCGGTGTTCAGGTTGGCCTGGTGATCGGTGGTGGTAACCTGTTCCGTGGTGCGGCGCTGAGTGCCGCCGGTATGGATCGGGTCACTGGCGACCACATGGGCATGCTGGCCACTGTGATGAACGCCTTGGCCATGCGTGACGCCCTGGAGCGTGCCAATATCTCGGCTATCGTGATGTCGGCTATTTCCATGGTCGGCGTGACCGATCACTATGATCGTCGTAAAGCCATGCGTCACCTGAACTCCAAGGAAGTGGTGATCTTTGCTGCCGGCACGGGCAACCCGTTCTTCACGACCGATTCGGCTGCGTGCCTGCGCGCTATCGAGATCGATGCCGATGTCGTGCTCAAGGCGACCAAGGTGGACGGTGTGTACACCGCAGACCCATTCAAAGACCCGCATGCCGAGAAGTTCGATCATCTGACCTACGATGAAGTGCTGGATCGCAAGCTGGGCGTGATGGACCTGACCGCTATTTGCCTGTGCCGCGACCACCAGATGCCGCTGCGCGTATTTAACATGAACAAGCCCGGCGCCCTGCTGAATATCGTACACGGCGGCGCAGAAGGGACTTTGATCGAGGAAGGCCAACAATGATCAACGAAATCAAGAAAGACGCCCAAGCGCGTATGCAGAAATCCCTGGAGTCTCTGAGCCACGCATTTGGCCAGATTCGTACCGGCAAGGCGCACCCGAGCATTCTGGGCAGCGTCATGGTGCCTTACTACGGCGCTGACACTCCGCTGAGCGGCGTGGCCAACGTGACGGTCAAGGACTCGCGCACCCTGCAAGTCGTGGCGTTCGAGCGCAACATGCTCGCCGCCGTCGACAAGGCCATCCAGAGCGCCGGCTTGAACCTCAACCCGACCAACCTGGGTGAGTTGCTGTTGATCTCCATGCCGGCCCTGACTGAAGAAACCCGCAAGGGCTTCACCAAGCAGGCCCGCAGCGCAGCCGAAGATGCGCGTGTTGCCGTGCGCAATATCCGTCGCGATGCGCTGGGTGACCTGAAGAAGCTGGTCAAGGACAAGGAAATCAGCGAAGACGAAGAGCGTCGTGCCGTCGCCGATATCGACAAGTTGACCAAGGACGCCGAGGCGCAGATCACCAAGGCTACCGAGGAAAAAGAAAAGGACCTGATGGCCGTATAAGGGGTCAGGACGCCTTCATGGAAAAGACCAAGCAGACTGTGCCCTCCGTGGTACCGCGCCATGTCGCGATCATCATGGATGGGAATAATCGCTGGGCGAAAAAACGCTTTATGCCGGGTGTTGCCGGGCATAAAGCGGGTGTCGATGCGGTGCGCGCCGTGATTGAGGTGTGTGCCGAAGCCAAGGTTGAAGTGTTGACGCTGTTTGCCTTCTCCAGCGAGAACTGGCAGCGGCCCGCCGATGAAGTCAGTGCCTTGATGGACCTGTTCTTCAAGGCGCTGCGGCGTGAGGCCAAGCGCCTCAACGATAACAACATCAGTCTGCGCATCATTGGTGATCGCTCGCGGTTCCATCCGGAACTGCAAGCGGCCATGCGCGAAGCCGAGGCAATGACTGCTGGCGCCAACCGTTTTGTGCTGCAGATTGCAGCCAACTACGGTGGCCAGTGGGATATCGCCCAGGCTGCGCAACGGCTGGCCCGCGAAGTGCAGGCCGGGCATCTGCGGCCGGAAGACATTACGCCCGAACTGTTGCAAACCTGCCTGGTAACCGGCGACCTGCCGTTGCCTGACTTGTGCATCCGTACCGGTGGCGAGCACCGCATCAGCAATTTCCTGTTGTGGCAGTTGGCCTACACCGAGTTGTACTTCTCCGACCTGTTCTGGCCGGACTTCAAACACGATGCCATGCGTAATGCGCTGGCCGATTTCGCTTCCCGTCAGCGTCGCTTTGGTAAAACGAGCGAGCAGATCGAAGCTGGAGCCCGGGTTTAAATGCTTAAACAACGAATCATCACGGCACTGATCCTGCTGCCGATTGCCTTGTGCGGTTTTTTCCTGCTCGACGGTTCCGGCTTTGCGCTGTTTATCGGCCTGGTCGTAACACTTGGGGCCTGGGAATGGGCGCGCCTGGCGGGTTTCAATGCCCAGGCGCCACGTGTGGCGTACGCGGCATTCGTGGCGCTGTCGCTGTTCCTGATGCATACCCTGTCGAGCATCATCGTGCCTTGGGTGTTGGGGGCGGCGGTGCTGTGGTGGGCGCTGGCGACCTACCTGGTGCTCACCTACCCACGAACCAGTGGCCAGTGGTCCAGCGTGGCATGCAAGCTGGTGATTGGCTTGTTGATCCTGCTGCCCGCCTGGCAAGGCCTGGTGGAGATCAAGAATGCATCCATGGGCAACTGGTTGATCATGGCGGTGATGGTATTGGTCTGGGGCGCGGATATCGGCGCCTATTTCTCCGGTCGGGCGTTCGGCAAGCGCAAGCTGGCGCCGGCGGTCAGTCCGGGCAAGAGCTGGGAAGGCGTGTACGGCGGCCTCGCATTGACGCTGGCGATCACGCTGGTTGTCGGCGTTGTGCGCGACTGGTCGGTGAAGGAAATCTTCCTGGCGCTGTTGGGTACGGCCATTGTCGTGTTCATTTCGGTGGTGGGTGACCTCACCGAAAGCATGTTCAAGCGCCAGGCCGGTATCAAGGACAGCAGCAACCTGCTTCCGGGGCATGGCGGTGTATTGGACCGTATCGACAGTCTCACCGCGGCGATTCCGATCTTTGCCGTGTTGTTGTGGATGACTGCCTCGTGAGCCGTCTGCAGCAAGTCACCGTACTGGGGGCGACCGGTTCGGTAGGGCTGAGTACCCTGGATGTGATTGCGCGTCATCCCGATCGCTATCAAGTATTTGCCTTGACTGGTTTTACCCGCCTGAGCGAGTTGCTGGCCCTTTGCGTTCGCCACTCGCCACGCTTTGCTGTGGTGCCCGAGGCGGCGGTGGCGCGTGGTTTGCAGGATGACCTGCGCGCTGCCGGCCTTGCCACTCAGGTATTGGTGGGGGAGGCGGGGTTGTGCCAGGTGGCGGCCGATGCCGAAGTGGACACCGTCGTGGCTGCCATTGTCGGCGCAGCGGGTTTGCGTCCGACGCTGGCGGCGGTCGATGCAGGCAAGAAGATTCTGCTGGCCAATAAAGAAGCGCTGGTTATGTCCGGCGCGCTCTTTATGCAGGCGGTGCGCAAGAGTGGCGCGGTGTTGCTGCCTCTCGACAGCGAACATAACGCGATTTTCCAGTGCATGCCGGGTGATTTCTCCCGTGGCTTGAGCCAGGTTGGCGTGCGTCGGATTCTGTTGACCGCCTCCGGTGGGCCGTTTCGGCAGACGCCTCTGGCTGAGTTGGAGCATGTGTCTCCGGATCAGGCCTGTGCACACCCCAACTGGTCCATGGGGCGCAAGATCTCCGTGGATTCGGCGAGCATGATGAACAAAGGGCTGGAGCTGATCGAGGCTTGCTGGCTGTTTGATGCCCGGCCGGATCAGGTCGAGGTGGTGGTTCACCCGCAAAGTGTGATTCATTCCCTGGTCGATTACGTGGATGGCTCGGTGCTGGCGCAGTTGGGCAACCCAGACATGCGTACGCCCATCGCCAACGCCCTGGCTTGGCCTGAACGCATTGATTCCGGTGTGGCGCCGTTGGACTTGTTTGCAATTGCGCGCCTGGACTTCGAAGCGCCGGACGAGCAGCGTTTTCCTTGTCTGCGCCTGGCGCGTGAGGCGGTGGAGGCGGGTAACAGCGCGCCGGCGATGCTTAATGCGGCCAATGAGGTGGCGGTCGCGGCCTTTCTTGAGCGGCGCATCCGTTTTCCGCAGATCGCGAGTATTATCGAGGATGTCCTGGCTCGGGAGCCGGTAGTGGCTGTCAACGACCTGAGCGCCGTGTTTGAAGCTGATAGGAAGGCCCGCGGCCTGGCCGAGCAATGGTTGGAACGCAACGCGCGTTAGCCTGTAGGTGCGGTTGAGCCCGCAGGCACTGGATTGAAAGGCGGAGAAATTAGATGAGTGCGCTTTATATGATTGTCGGCACCCTGGTTGCTCTGGGTGTGTTGGTGACCTTCCACGAATTCGGCCACTTTTGGGTGGCGCGTCGTTGCGGCGTCAAAGTACTGCGCTTTTCAGTCGGTTTCGGCATGCCCTTGTTGCGTTGGCATGACCGTCGTGGCACCGAGTTCGTGATTGCCGCCATACCACTGGGTGGTTACGTCAAGATGCTCGACGAGCGCGAAGGTGAAGTGCCGGCCGACCAGTTGGACCAGTCTTTCAATCGCAAGACCGTTCGTCAGCGTATCGCGATCGTCGCCGCCGGTCCGATCGCCAACTTCCTGTTGGCGATGGTGTTTTTCTGGGTGTTGGCCATGCTGGGCAGTCAGCAGGTGCGTCCGGTTATCGGCGCGGTCGACGCAGACAGCATGGCGGCGAAGGCTGGCCTGGTAGCGGGGCAGGAAATTGTATCCATTGATGGCGAACCAACCACCGGTTGGGGGGCGGTCAATTTGCAGTTGGTGCGGCGTCTGGGCGAGAGCGGTACCGTCAGTGTTGTGGTTCGCGACCAGGACTCCACGCTTGAGACCGCGCGCGAACTGGCCTTGGATCATTGGCTCAAGGGTGCGGATGAGCCTGATCCGATCAAGTCCCTGGGGATTCGTCCGTGGCGACCGGCTTTGCCGCCAGTGCTGGCGGAGCTGGATCCGAAAGGCCCGGCCCAGGCCGCAGGTCTGAAAACCGGTGATCGCCTGTTGGCCCTGGATGGCCAGGTGCTCGGTGACTGGCAGCAAGTGGTCGATCTGGTACGTGTACGGCCCGATACCAAAATTGTGCTGAAAGTTGAACGTGATGGTGCTCAAATCGACGTCCCCGTAACCTTGTCGGTTCGTGGGGAGGCCAAGGCCGCCGGGGGTTACCTGGGGGCGGGGGTCAAGGGTGTCGAGTGGCCGCCATCGATGGTGCGAGAGGTCAGCTTCGGGCCGCTGGCCGCGATTGGCGAGGGCGCGAAACGCACCTGGACCATGAGCGTGCTGACCCTCGAATCCCTCAAAAAAATGTTGTTCGGCGAGCTCTCGGTAAAAAACTTGAGTGGGCCGATAACCATTGCTAAAGTGGCGGGCGCTTCTGCCCAGTCGGGTGTCGCGGATTTCCTGAATTTCCTGGCTTATCTGAGTATCAGCCTTGGGGTTCTGAATTTGCTGCCTATTCCAGTACTGGATGGGGGGCATCTGCTGTTTTATCTGGTCGAGTGGGTGCGTGGTCGCCCCTTGTCGGATCGGGTGCAGGGTTGGGGGATACAGATCGGTATCAGTTTGGTGGTTGGAGTGATGTTGTTAGCTCTGGTCAACGATCTGGGACGTCTGTAACGCTTCGCTGAATTGCGAATCTGCCGCATTTTGCGGCAGTTTGTTTATTGCCAGTTGGAATAAGAAAGGACTTCATGAAACGTCTGCTGCTAACTGCGGTTCTCACCGTATTGATGATCGCCGAAGTTCACGCCGAGTCCTTCACTATCTCCGATATTCGCGTCAACGGCCTCCAGCGGGTTTCCGCAGGTAGCGTCTTTGGTGCCTTGCCGTTGAACGTCGGGGAACAGGCTGATGATCGTCGCCTGGTGGAATCCACTCGTGCGCTGTTCAAAACCGGGTTCTTTCAAGATATCCAGCTGGGTCGCGAAGGCAACGTCCTGGTTATCACGGTCGTTGAGCGGCCTTCGATCTCCAGTATCACGATCGAGGGCAACAAGGCGATCTCCACTGAAGACCTGATGAAGGGCCTCAAGCAATCCGGCCTGGCCGAGGGCGAGATCTTCCAGCGCGCTACCCTTGAGGGTGTGCGTAACGAACTGCAACGCCAGTACGTTGCCCAGGGCCGCTACTCCGCGACCGTGGAAACCGAAGTCGTCCCCCAACCGCGTAACCGTGTCGGCCTGAAGGTCAACATCAACGAAGGTACGGTAGCGGCCATTCAGCATATCAACGTGGTGGGTAACACCAAGTTTGCTGATGAAGACCTGATCGACCTGTTCGAACTCAAGACCACCAACTGGCTGTCGTTCTTCAAGAACGATGACAAGTACGCCCGTGAAAAACTGTCCGGTGACCTGGAACGTCTGCGCTCCTACTACCTGGACCGCGGCTATATCAACATGGACATCGCTTCGACCCAGGTGTCCATCACCCCGGACAAGAAGCACGTCTACATCACCGTCAACGTCAACGAAGGCGAAAAGTACAAGGTTCGTGACGTCAAGCTCAGCGGCGACCTGAAAGTACCTGAAGACCAGGTGAAGTCGCTGTTGCTGGTGCAGAAGGACCAGGTGTTCTCGCGCAAGCTGATGACCACCACGTCCGAGTTGATCACCCGTCGCCTGGGTAACGAAGGCTATACCTTCGCCAACGTCAACGGCGTACCGACCCCGCATGATGATGACCACACCGTGGACATTACCTTCGTGGTCGACCCGGGCAAGCGTGCCTACGTGAACCGCATCAACTTCCGTGGCAACACCAAGTCTGCGGACGAAGTGCTGCGCCGTGAAATGCGCCAGATGGAAGGTGGCTGGGCGTCGACCTACTTGATCGACCAGTCCAAGACCCGTCTTGAACGCCTGGGCTTCTTCAAGGAAGTCAACGTCGAAACCCCGGCCGTCCCAGGTGTGGATGACCAGGTTGACGTGAACTACGCCGTTGAAGAGCAAGCCTCGGGTTCGATCACCGCCAGCGTCGGCTTCGCACAGAGCGCGGGCCTGATTCTGGGTGGCTCGATCACACAGAACAACTTCCTCGGTACGGGTAACCGTGTGTCTGTCGGCCTGACCCGAAGCGAATACCAGAGCCGTTATAACTTCAGTTATACCGATCCCTACTGGACTGCTGACGGTGTGAGCCTGGGCTACAACGCCTTCTATCGCACCACTGACTACAAAGACCTCGACGTCGACGTTGCAAGCTATGCAATCGACAGCATGGGTGTGGGTGCCAACATTGGTTACCCGATCAGCGAGACCTCGCGTCTGACCTTTGGTCTGACCGCGCAACAGGACAAGATCAAGACCGGTGTGTACACCGTGGATGAGATCTTTGACTTTGTTCGTAAGGAAGGCGATCAGTTCACGAACTTCAAGGCGTCGGCCGGCTGGTCCGAGTCGACCCTGAACAAAGGTGTGCTGGCGACCCGTGGTCACTCCCAGAGCTTGACGCTGGAAGCCACTACGCCGGGCAGCGACCTGTCGTTCTTCAAGCTCGACTACCGTGGCCAGTTGTTCCAGCCGCTGAGCGATAACTACACCATGCGCCTGCACACTGAGCTGGGTTATGGCGATGGCTATGGTTCCACCAGTGGTCTACCGTTCTACGAGAACTACTATGCAGGTGGTTTCAACTCGGTTCGCGGCTTCAAGGACAGCACCCTGGGCCCACGTGGTACGCCGAGCCGTGGTGTGGGTGTGACTGGTAACCAGGGCACAACTGTTGACTCGGACGACAAGCCATTGCCATTCGGTGGCAACGTATTGATCCAGGGTGGTGCGGAAATCCTGTTCCCGCTGCCGTTTGTCAAAGATCAGCGTTCCCTGCGTACTTCGGTCTTCTGGGATGTGGGTAACGTGTTCGACTCCAAGTGTGAGCAGATCACCAACCCGAGCGGCGTGAAGTCCAACACCCAGTGCAATGATGTTAGCCTGTCCAACCTGGCGAGCTCCGTTGGTGTAGGTGTGACGTGGGTAACTGCGCTTGGCCCGTTGAGCTTTGCTCTGGCCATGCCGGTCAAGAAACCGGATAACGCTGAAACCCAGATTTTCCAATTCTCCCTCGGCCAGACGTTCTAAGCGTCTGACCCAAGATAACGACAACGGATTCTGTAGGAGTGCATCGTGCGTAAGTTGACTCAATTGGTTCTGCTGGCAACTGTGCTGGTAACCACCCCGGCCTTCGCCGAAATGAAAATCGCCGTCCTGAACTATCAGATGGCTCTGCTGGAATCCGATGCGGCCAAGAAATACGCCGTGGATGCCGAGAAAAAATTCGGTCCGCAGCTGACCAAGCTCAAGACCCTAGAAAGCAGCGCCAAGGGCATCCAGGATCGCCTGGTAGCCGGTGGCGACAAGATGCAGCAGCCCGAGCGCGAGCGTCTGGAGCTTGAATTCAAGCAAAAGGCCCGTGACTACCAGTTCCAGTCCAAGGAACTGAACGAAGCCAAGGCCGTTGCTGACCGTGAAATGCTCAAGCAGCTCAAGCCGAAACTCGACAGCGCTGTGGAAGAAGTCATCAAGAAAGGTGCCTTTGACCTGGTGTTCGAGCGTGGCGCCGTAATCGACGTCAAGCCTCAATACGACATCACCCGCCAGGTGATCGAGCGCATGAACCAGCTGAAGTAACCCATGACCGCGACTATCAAGCTCGGCGAGTTGGCCGAGTTCCTGGGGGCCGTCTTGCACGGCTCCCCGGAGAAGGAAATCACTGGGCTAGCCACCTTGCAGGAGGCTGGCCCAGCTCAGTTGAGCTTCCTCGCAAATCCTCAATACCGTAAGTACCTCGTCGGTTGCCAAGCCGCAGCCGTGTTGCTGAAGGCTGCTGATGCCGAGGGTTACGCCGGGGATGCGCTGGTGGTGGCCGACCCGTACCTGTCGTACGCGAAAGCGTCGCACCTGTTCGATCCAAAGCCCAAGGCCGCCGGTGGTATTCATCCGAGCGCGGTGATTGCCGATGATGCCCACGTTGACCCCGCTGCCAACATTGGTGCGTTTGCCGTGATCGAAAGTGGCGCACGTATTGCCGCTGGCGTCACCGTGGGTGCCCATTGTTTTATCGGGGCGCGCTGTGAAATCGGCGCCGATGGCTGGTTGGCTCCGCGGGTCACCCTTTACCACGATGTGCGTATCGGTGAACGCGTGATTATTCAGTCGGGCGCAGTGATCGGCGGTGAAGGTTTCGGCTTTGCCAATTCCAAAGGCGTTTGGCACAAGATTGCCCAAGTTGGCGGTGTCTTGATTGGGGATGACGTGGAAATCGGCGTTAACACCGCCGTGGACCGTGGCGCCCTGGCTGATACCGTAATCGGTAACGGCGTGAAGCTCGACAACCAGATCCAGATCGCCCACAACGTGCAGATCGGCGACCACACCGCCATGGCGGCGTGTGTCGGTATCTCCGGCAGCACCAAAATCGGCAAGCATTGCATGCTCGCCGGTGGCGTAGGGCTGGTGGGGCATATCGATATTTGCGACAACGTTTTCATCACCGGCATGACCATGGTCACCCACTCGATCACCGAGCCAGGGGCCTACTCTTCCGGTACTGCCATGCAGCCGGCGGCTGAGTGGCGTAAAAGTGCAGCGCGCTTGAGACAGCTTGACGACATGGCCCGACGCCTCAAACAGCTTGAAAAGCGTGTTGGAGACGTGACCCCTGGCGGTAATGCTTCATCAGAAGGCTGATACCATTTCCATATCAAGTGTGCACAGCCGCTGGGCGGCTTCCTTGATTTGCTAGCGGGGCGTGCTTTTAGTTCGCCCGCCCCCAATCTTTATTACAGGCTTCCCCCCGAAATGATGGACATCAACGAGATTCGCGAATACCTGCCTCACCGTTACCCGTTCCTGCTGGTGGATCGCGTAGTGGACCTCAATGTCGAGGAAAAGCGCATTCGTGCCTACAAGAATGTCAGCATCAACGAACCGTTCTTCAACGGCCACTTTCCCGCGCATCCCATCATGCCAGGTGTGTTGATCATTGAAGCAATGGCCCAGGCTGCCGGTATCCTTGGTTTCAAAATGCTCGACCTCAAGCCTGCCGACGGCACGCTCTACTATTTCGTGGGCTCCGACAAACTGCGTTTCCGCAATCCGGTCACGCCGGGCGACCAGTTGATCCTGGAAGCCAAGTTCATCAGTTGCAAACGCCAGATCTGGAAGTTCGAATGCCAGGCCTCGGTGGATGGCAAGCCGGTGTGCTCGGCTGAGATCATCTGTGCGGAACGCAAACTATGAGTTTGATTGACCCTCGCGCAATCATCGATCCGTCGGCCGTACTGGCCGCCGACGTTGAGGTCGGCCCTTGGTCGATCGTCGGCGCAGGTGTTGAAATCGGCGAGGGGACTGTCATCGGGCCGCATGTGATCCTCAAAGGCCCGACGCGCATTGGTAAGCATAATCGTATCTACCAGTTTTCCTCGGTAGGCGAAGACACCCCCGACATGAAGTACAAGGGTGAAGAAACACGCCTGGTAATCGGTGACCACAACATCATCCGTGAAGGTGTGACCATTCATCGTGGCACCGTGCAGGATCGTGCCGAGACCACCTTGGGTGATCACAACCTGATCATGGCCTATGCGCATATCGGCCATGACAGCGTGATCGGCAACCACTGCATCCTGGTCAACAACACTGCATTGGCAGGCCATGTGCACGTTGACGACTGGGCAATTCTGTCCGGCTTCACCCTGGTCCATCAGTACTGCCATATCGGTGCCCACGCCTTTTCCGGCATGGGGACCGCAATCGGCAAGGATGTTCCGGCATTCGTCACGGTATTCGGCAACCCGGCCGAAGCCCGCAGCATGAACTTCGAAGGCATGCGCCGTCGTGGTTTCAGCGAAGACCAGATCCATGCCCTGCGTCGTGCCTACAAGGTGGTCTACCGCCAGGGGCTGACGGTTGAGCAGGCATTGACCGAACTGGCCGAGTCGGCTGCACAGTTTCCGGAAGTGGCCGTGTTCCGGGACTCGATCCAGGCGTCGACTCGCGGCATCACCCGTTAATCATGGCCAATCTGCGTATAGCGTTGGTGGCCGGGGAAGCTTCCGGCGATATTCTGGGGGCAGGCCTGATGCGTGCACTCAAGGCCCAGCATCCTGCCGTCGAGTTTATCGGGGTGGGTGGGCCGTTGATGCAGGCCGAGGGCCTCACGTCCTACTTTCCCATGGAACGCCTGTCCGTCATGGGGTTGGTGGAAGTGCTGGGGCGACTGCGAGAGCTGCTGGCTCGCCGCAAACTGCTGATCCAGACACTGATTGAAGAAAAGCCCGACGTCTTTATCGGAATCGACGCGCCGGACTTCACCCTTAACATCGAACTCAAATTGCGCCAGGCCGGGATCAAGACCGTGCATTACGTCAGCCCGTCCGTGTGGGCATGGCGGCAAAAGCGCGTGCTGAAGATCCGCGAAGGCTGCGACCTGATGCTGACCTTGCTGCCCTTCGAAGCCCGATTCTATGAAGAGAAGGGTGTACCGGTGCGCTTTGTGGGGCACACGTTGGCCGACACCATCCCTCTGCAGGCCGATCGCGCAGCGGCGCGTGCCGAGCTGGGCTTGGCCGATGGCCCGCTGGTTGCACTGATGCCGGGCAGCCGCGGTGGTGAAGTCGGGCGGTTGGGCGCGCTGTTTTTTGATGCCGCCGAGCGCTTGATGGTCTTGAAACCGGGTGTGCGCTTCGTGCTGCCGTGTGCCAGCCCGCAACGTCGTACGCAGATCGAGGCCTTGCTTGACGGTCGCAACTTACCGCTGACGCTGCTGGATGGTCAGTCGCACCTCGCGCTCGCGGCCTGTGATGCGGTGCTGATCGCTTCAGGCACTGCTACTCTCGAGGCGTTGTTGTACAAGCGTCCGATGGTAGTGGCCTATCGTCTTGCACCACTGACGTTCTGGATTCTCAAGCGCATGGTCAAAAGTCCCTACATCTCCTTGCCCAATCTGCTGGCCCAGCGCCTGTTGGTGCCGGAGTTGCTACAGGACGACGCGACCCCTGAAGCCCTGGCGCAGACCGTACTTCCCTTGATAGAGGGTGGCGAAGAGCAGACCCGTGGCTTTGACGATATTCACCGCACGTTGCGCCGTGATGCGTCGAACCAGGCGGCGGATGCCGTGCTCACCTTGATCGGCCATCGACAGGACACCCTATGAAGACGCAAATGGGCCTGGATTTCAGCCTGGTTGCCCACGCCGATGAACTGGTGGCCGGCGTTGATGAAGTAGGGCGCGGGCCGCTGTGCGGCGCCGTCGTTACGGCGGCCGTCATTCTTGACCCGAACCGTCCGATCCTGGGTCTTGACGATTCGAAGAAACTCACCGAAGCGCGCCGCGAAAAGCTCTACGACGAGATCTGTGAGAAAGCCCTGAGCTGGCATATCGCCCGGGCCGAGGTCGAGGAAATCGATGAGCTGAACATCCTGCACGCCACCATGCTTGCCATGCAGCGTGCGGTAGAGGGCCTGCACATCACGCCAAAGATGGCGATGATCGATGGTAATCGCTGCCCGAAACTGGCGATGCCGTCGGAAGCGGTGGTGAAGGGTGATAGCAAGGTGCCTGCTATTGCGGCGGCTTCCATCCTGGCCAAGGTCAGCCGAGACCGTGAAATGGCGGCTTTCGAATTGATCTACCCCGGCTATGGCATCGGCGGGCATAAGGGTTACCCAACGCCCGTTCATCTGGAAGCCTTGGCTCGTCTGGGCCCGACGCCGATCCATCGCCGCTCGTTCGCCCCGGTGCGCCTGGCTTACGAGGCGCGGGAGAGCCTCAGCGAGGTGTAGTCGCGAGGCTGATGTTTTGCTCAAGGCCCGGTACAATCCGGGCCTTGTTGTTTCCACGTATCTAGACAGGATCACTATGCCGGCTTCATTCGTTCACCTACGCCTGCACACTGAATACTCCCTGGTCGATGGCCTGGTACGGATCAAACCGCTGGTCAAAACCCTGGTGGGCATGAACATGCCTGCGGTGGCGGTGACCGACCAGAACAACATGTGTTCCCTGGTCAAGTTCTACAAGAACGCCATGGGCGCCGGCATCAAGCCGATTTGCGGCGCCGACCTGTGGCTGTCCAACAAAGACCCGGATAACCCCCTGAGCCGCATCAGCCTGCTGGCGATGAACGGCGTGGGTTATCGCAACCTCACCGAACTGATTTCCCGTGGTTTTATCGACGGCCAGCGCAATGGCTCGATCATCATCGAGCGCGAGTGGGTGGCCGAGGCCAGCGAAGGGCTGATCATGCTGTCCGCCGCCAAGGAAGGCGAAATCGGCATTGCGCTGCTCGGTGGCAACCCCCAGGAAGCCGAAGTACTGGCCCGCGAATGGATGCAGGTCTTCCCCGACCGTTTTTACCTGGAAGTCCAGCGTACCAATCGGCCTAACGATGAAGAACACCTGCACGCCGCAGTGGCGCTGGCCGACAAGTTGGGCGCACCGCTGGTGGCGACCAACGATGTGCGTTTCATCAAGCGAGAAGACTTCGAGGCCCACGAAACCCGTGTGTGCATCGGTGAAGGCCGGGCGCTGGATGACCCGCGCCGCTCGAAAAACTACAGCGAAGAGCAATATCTCAAAAGTGCCGAGGAGATGGCCGAGCTGTTCAGCGACCTGCCCGAGGCCCTGGAAAACTCCGTCGAGATCGCCAAGCGCTGCAACATTGAAGTGAAACTGGGCAAGCACTTCCTGCCCAACTTCCCGATTCCCGATGGCATGACCATCGATGAGTACTTCCGCAAGGTGTCGTTCGATGGCCTGGAAGAGCGGTTGGCCGTTCTGCTGCCCAAGGACACCACCGAAGATTACGAGGCCAAGCGCCAGGTCTACGTGGATCGGCTGAATTTCGAGCTGGATATCATTATCCAGATGGGGTTCCCCGGTTACTTCCTGATCGTGATGGACTTTATCCAGTGGGCCAAGAACAACGGCGTGCCTGTTGGCCCGGGTCGAGGCTCAGGCGCCGGCTCGCTGGTGGCTTATGTACAGAAGATCACCGACCTTGACCCGCTGGAGTATGATCTGCTGTTCGAGCGGTTCCTGAACCCGGAACGGGTTTCCATGCCCGACTTCGACGTCGACTTCTGCATGGATGGCCGTGACCGCGTGATCGAGTACGTGGCTGAGAAATACGGCCGCAACGCCGTCAGCCAGATCATCACTTTCGGTTCCATGGCGGCGAAGGCGGTAATCCGTGACGTGGCGCGCGTACAGGGCAAGTCGTACGGCCTGGCGGATCGCCTGTCGAAGATGATCCCGTTCGAAGTCGGCATGACGCTGGAAAAAGCCTACGAGCAGGAAGAAATCCTGCGCGACTTTATCAAGGTTGATGAAGAGGCCGCCGAAATCTGGGACATGGCCCGCAAGCTCGAAGGTGTGGTGCGTAACGTGGGTAAACATGCCGGTGGCGTGGTTATCGCACCGACCAAACTCACCGACTTTTCGCCGATCTACTGCGATGAAGAAGGCGACGGCCTGGTTACCCAGTTCGACAAGGACGACGTGGAAGCCGCCGGCCTGGTGAAGTTCGACTTCCTGGGCCTGCGGACCCTGACGATCATCGATTGGGCGCTCAAGACGATCAACCGCGACCGCGCCAAGGCCGGCGAGGAGCCGCTGGATATCGCGTTCATCCCGCTGGATGACAAGCCGACCTATTCGTTGCTGCAAAAAGCCGAAACCACGGCAGTATTCCAGCTTGAATCCCGGGGCATGAAGGAGCTGATCAAAAAGCTCAAGCCTGACTGCCTGGAAGACTTGATCGCACTGGTGGCCCTGTTCCGTCCGGGCCCTCTGCAATCGGGCATGGTGGATGACTTCATCAACCGTAAGCACGGGCGTGCCGA
This sequence comes from Pseudomonas sp. ICBG1301, assembly GCF_016918385.1. Classification (NCBI taxonomy): domain Bacteria; kingdom Pseudomonadati; phylum Pseudomonadota; class Gammaproteobacteria; order Pseudomonadales; family Pseudomonadaceae; genus Pseudomonas; species Pseudomonas sp. ICBG1301. The sequence goes on along the minus strand of NZ_JAEKGB010000005.1, from coordinate 29,942 downwards.
GCTGGCATATCCGCACTCCGATTATCAGTACGAAGGCCTCAAGCCAGTACTGGCACCGACCTACGGCATCATCCTGTATCAGGAACAGGTGATGCAGATTGCCCAGGTGATGGCGGGCTACACCCTGGGTGGTGCGGACATGCTGCGTCGCGCCATGGGTAAGAAAAAACCCGAGGAAATGGCCAAGCAGCGCGGTGGTTTCATTGAGGGGTGTGCCACCAATAATATTGACGCCGACCTGGCCGGTAACATTTTCGACCTGGTGGAAAAATTCGCCGGTTATGGCTTCAACAAATCCCACTCCGCCGCCTACGGCCTGGTGTCGTACCAGACCGCCTGGCTGAAAGCCCACTACCCGGCGCCCTTCATGGCTGCGGTACTCTCGGCGGACATGCACAACACCGACAAGGTCGTGACCTTGATCGAGGAAGTGCGCACCATGAAGCTGCGCCTCGACGCGCCGGACGTTAACGCCTCGGAGTTCAAGTTCACGGTGAACGACGAAGGCCGCATCATCTATGGCCTGGGCGCGATCAAGGGGGTCGGCGAAGGCCCGGTGGAAGCGATCACCGAAGCGCGGCAGGACGGGCCGTTCAAGGATCTGTTCGACTTCTGTGCCCGGGTTGACCTCAAGCGCATCAACAAACGCACCCTCGATGGCCTGATCCGCAGTGGCGCACTTGACCGTCTCGGCCCCTATTTCCATGATGAGCCGAAGGCTTACCAGGCCAATATCGACCGCAACCGGGCGGTACTGCTGGCCGCCATGGAAGAGGCGATCAAGGCTGCCGAACAGACTGCCCGCACCCACGACAGTGGCCATGCGGACCTGTTTGGGGGGCTGTTCGTCGAAGACGATGCGGATGTGTACGCGAACCACCGCAAGGCCAAGGAATTGACCCTCAAGGAGCGTCTCAAGGGTGAGAAAGACACCTTGGGTCTGTACCTTACCGGTCACCCGATCGACGAATACGAAGGAGAAATCCGTCGTTTTGCCCGTCAGCGCATCATCGACCTGAAGCCGGCGCGCGACACCCAGACCGTCGCCGGCATGATCATCGCCCTGCGGGTGATGAAGAACAAGAAGGGCGACAAGATGGGCTTTATCACCCTCGACGACCGCTCGGGGCGAATCGAGGCGTCGCTGTTTGCCGATGCGTTCCACTCGGCACAATCGTTGCTGCAGACCGATGCCATGGTGGTGGTGGAAGGGGAGGTCAGTAACGATGACTTCTCCGGTGGCCTGCGCCTGCGGATCAAGCGGGTCATGAGTATGGAAGATGCCCGTACCAACCTGGCCGAAAGCCTGCGCTTGAAGGTCAAGACCGAAGCGCTCAAGGGCGATCAGCTACGCTGGTTGGGTGATTTGCTCAAGCGTCACCGTGGCGCTTGCCCTGTGACCATGGAATACACCGGCAACGACGCCAAGGCGATGTTGCAATTTGGCGAGACGTGGCGAATTGATCCGGCGGATGGCTTGATTCAAGCTTTGCGTGACCAGTTCGGGCGAGACAACGTCTTCCTCCAATACCGCTGATGGTCAGCACACCTGACCTCGGCTGAACATTTAATCTCGACCTAAACGCGCCTCTCCCTTAAGGTAGGGCGCGAATAGACAACCGGCTGGCCAGGCACTCCTTGGCCGTCGACCCAAGACGGACGCTTATGAACCCGAATTTTCTTGATTTCGAACAGCCGATCGCTGACCTGCAAGCCAAGATCGAAGAACTGCGCCTGGTCGGCAATGACAATTCGCTGAATATCGGCGATGAAATCTCCCGCCTGCAAGACAAGAGCAAGACGCTGACCGAAGACATCTTCGGCAAGCTGACCAGCTGGCAGATCGCACGCCTGGCTCGCCATCCGCGTCGCCCATACACCCTGGACTACATCCAGCACATCTTCACCGAATTCGACGAGCTGCATGGCGACCGCCACTTCTCGGATGACGCCGCCATCGTTGGTGGTATCGCCCGCCTGGATGACCAGCCGGTCATGGTGATCGGTCACCAGAAAGGCCGTGAAGTCCGCGAGAAGGTGCGCCGCAACTTTGGCATGCCGCGTCCGGAAGGCTATCGCAAGGCTTGCCGCCTGATGGAAATGGCCGAGCGCTTCAAAATGCCGATCCTGACCTTCATCGACACGCCGGGCGCCTACCCGGGTATCGACGCTGAAGAGCGCAACCAGAGCGAAGCGATTGCCTGGAACCTGCGCGTCATGGCTCGCCTGAAAACCCCGATCATCGCGACTGTGATTGGTGAAGGGGGCTCCGGCGGCGCATTGGCCATTGGCGTTTGCGATCAATTGAACATGCTGCAGTATTCGACCTACGCGGTGATCTCGCCGGAAGGTTGCGCCTCGATCCTGTGGAAAACCGCAGAAAAGGCGCCGGACGCTGCCGAAGCCATGGGCATTACTGCCGATCGCCTCAAAGGCCTGGGTATCGTGGATAAAGTGATCGCCGAGCCATTGGGCGGTGCTCACCGCGACCCGGCTGCCGCTGCTGCGACCATCCGCGCCGAACTGGGTTCGCAACTGGCGATGCTCAAGAAGTTGGATAACGAAGCGCTGCTGACCCGTCGTTATGAGCGCCTGATGAGCTACGGCCTGTAAGATCGTCGCAATACTCAATGTGGGAGGGGGCTTGCTCCCGATTGCGGAGTGTCAGTCAATGGATCCAGTGACTGACCCACTGCTATCGGGAGCAAGCCCCCTCCTACATTTGCTTTGTGTATGCTGGGTTGTCGCATTCCAGTTTGATGGCGGTATTTTCCGATGAAGCCAGCGCTAGCCGCCAAACTCCTTCAAGCCCTTGCCCCGTGGCGCAATGCCCCGGCCTGGCACGTCGCTTTCTCAGGTGGGCTGGATTCCACCGTGCTGCTGCACCTTCTGGTCTCTTTGGCAAAAACCGAAACGTTCCCGACGCTCAGTGCCGTGCATGTCCACCATGGCCTGCAAGCTGCCGCCGACGCATGGCCCGGTCATTGCCAGTCGGTGTGCGACAGCCTTGGCGTGCCCTTGTGCGTCATGCGTGTGCAGGTCCGGCCCGGAGCGAGCCTTGAGCGCGCCGCCCGCGACGCACGTTATCAGGCGTTTGCCGAAGTCACGGGGGCAGGGGGGGTGTTGCTGACGGGCCAGCATCGCGAAGATCAGGCCGAAACCCTGTTGTTTCGCCTGCTGCGTGGGGCCGGGGTGCGTGGCTTGGCGGCAATGCCTAGCCATCGCCCTTTGGCTGGAGGCCATCTGCTGAGACCCTTGCTCGACGTATCACGCGTTGAGCTGGAAGCCTACGCCCATGAACATCAATTGCTATGGGTCGAAGACCCTTCCAATGCCGACCCGCATTTTTCGCGCAATTACTTGCGCCATCGCGTTTTCCCGACACTGACGCAGCGCTGGCCGCAAGCCGCCAGCCGCCTGGCCCGTACCGCCGAGCAGCTCGGCGAGGCCCAGGGGCTGCTGGACGACTTGGCGCGGATGGACTTGCAGGCCGCGGACCAACCTTCACCATTCCCCTGGCTGCCTTTACCGTCACTGGCCCTTGCACCATTGCGTGAGCTTTCCGACGCTCGCCAGCGCAACGCCTTGCGTCATTGGCTGACCCCGCTGACCCGTTTACCCGACAGTGATCACTGGGCCGGTTGGCATTCCCTGCGCGACGCCAAGCCGGATGCGCAACCTCTGTGGCGCATGGCCGATGGCGAGTTGCACCGTTGCAGCGAGCGCATCTGGTGGTTGCCGGGTGCCTGGGCGGAATTTTCCGACGCAACGTTGAGCTGGCCCGATCCGCAAAACCCACTAGAGTTACCCGGCAATGGCCGGCTGGAGTTGGTCGGCAAGGCGCCCGAAGGTCCTCTGGAGGTTCGTTATCGCCGGGGCGGTGAAGTGCTCGAGGTGCCGGGGCGAGGTCGCCGTGATCTGAAGCGCCTGCTTAACGAAAGCGCGCTGCCGGGCTTCGTCCGTGGCAGATTGCCGCTCCTGTATCGGGGCGAGCAATTGCTGGGTGGCCCCAGCGTCGCTGGACGCTGGGCAGTACCGAGTGAAGATTGGCAATTGCATTGGTTGCCACAGAACTGCGATCAAGGTTTGAGCTGATAGAGCCTTTCCGGTAGACTACGCTCCCTTCTTGATACAACTTCTGTGGATTCTCCTGAATCGCAGCAGTTGCCGATTACCAAGCAGTCTTTGCTGGGCGATTCCAAAAAATGTGTAGCGATCAACGTACCGGTGTTTCATTGCTGGTCTGTCACCACGCGGCGGTTTTTTTGAAAGGTGCACTGTGATTAATGCAGGTGATCGGGGGCTTCGGCCTTCCTTCGCTTTCCCCGGCGGCTCGGACCGCTTTAACGCAGACTTCTAGGGTTTTTCATGACGCGCTACATATTCGTCACGGGCGGTGTTGTTTCTTCATTGGGGAAAGGCATTGCCTCCGCTTCATTGGCGGCCATCCTGGAGGCGCGGGGGCTTAAAGTCACCATGCTCAAGCTGGACCCGTACATCAACGTCGACCCGGGCACCATGAGCCCGTTCCAGCACGGTGAAGTGTTCGTCACCCACGACGGCGCCGAGACCGACCTGGACCTGGGCCACTACGAGCGGTTCATCCGCACGACCATGACCCAGAACAACAACTTCACCACCGGCCGTGTCTACGAGCACGTGCTGCGCAAGGAGCGCCGTGGTGACTACCTGGGTGCAACCATCCAGGTGATCCCGCACATCACCGACGAAATCAAGCGCCGCATCATCAAGGGTGCAGGCGATGCCGACGTGGCGATGGTCGAGATCGGTGGCACCGTGGGTGACATCGAATCCCAACCGTTCCTCGAGGCGATCCGCCAGCTGCGTTTCGAAGTCGGCGCCAAGCGCGCGATGCTGATGCACCTGACCCTGGTGCCGTACATCGCCACCGCCGGCGAAACCAAAACCAAGCCTACCCAGCATTCGGTCAAGGAACTGCGTTCCATCGGCCTGCAGCCGGACGTGCTGGTGTGCCGCTCCGATCACCCTATCGACATTTCCTCGCGCCGCAAGATCGCGCAATTCACCAACGTTGAAGAGCGTGCGGTGATTGGCTTGGAAGACGCCGACACCATCTACAAGATCCCGGGCATCCTGCATTCGCAAGGCCTGGATGATTTTGTGGTCGAGCGTTTCGGCTTGCAGTGTGGCGGCGCGGACCTGTCCGAATGGGATGCCGTGGTCGACGCCAAGCTCAACCCCGAGCACGAAGTCACCATCGCAATGGTCGGCAAGTACATGGAACTGCTGGACGCGTACAAGTCGCTGATCGAAGCGATGAGCCACGCCGGTATCAGCAACCGTACCAAGGTCAACCTGCGCTACATCGATTCCGAAGACATCGAGAACCAGGGCACCGCGCTGCTCGAAGGTGTCGATGCGATCCTCGTTCCTGGCGGTTTCGGCCTGCGTGGCGTGGAAGGCAAGATTACTGCCGTGCAGTACGCCCGTGAGAACAAGGTGCCGTACCTGGGGATCTGCCTGGGCATGCAAGTGGCCGTTATCGAGTTCGCCCGTAACGTGCTGGGCTGGAAAGACGCCAACTCCACCGAGTTCGATCACAGCAGCGGCCATCCGGTCGTGGGCCTGATCACCGAGTGGGAAGATGCCACCGGCGCCGTTGAAACCCGTACCGAAACCTCCGACCTGGGCGGCACCATGCGCCTTGGCGCGCAGGATTGCCTGCTGGAGCCGGGCTCGCTGGTACACGATTGCTATGGCAAGGACGTGATCGTCGAGCGTCACCGTCACCGTTACGAGGTGAACAACAACCTGCTGCCGCAGATCAAGGAAGCCGGCCTGAAAATCTCCGGTCGCTCCGGTGACGGCGCGCTGGTTGAAGTGGTCGAAGCACCGGATCACCCATGGTTCGTCGCTTGCCAGTTCCACCCTGAGTTCACCTCGACTCCGCGTGACGGTCACCCGTTGTTCAGCGGTTTCGTCAAGGCAGCACTGACGCAACATCAGAAGAAGGCGTAACCCTGATGGCCCAGAAGATCATTCGCGTAGGCGACATCGAGATTGCCAACGACAAGCCCATGGTGTTGTTTGGCGGCATGAACGTGCTGGAAAGCCGCGACATGGCGATGCAGGTCTGTGAAGAGTACGTGCGGGTCACCCAGAAGCTGGGCATCCCCTACGTGTTCAAGGCCAGCTTCGACAAGGCCAACCGTTCGTCCGTGACCTCCTATCGCGGCCCGGGCCTTGAAGAAGGCATGCGGATCTTCCAGGACATCAAGCAAGCCTTCGGCGTGCCCATCATCACCGACGTCCACGAGCCTGAACAGGCTGCCGTGGTCGCCGAGGTGTGCGACATCATCCAGTTGCCGGCCTTCCTGTCGCGCCAGACCGACCTGGTCGTGGCGATGGCCAAGACCGGCGCGGTGATCAATATCAAGAAAGCCCAGTTCCTTGCGCCCCAGGAGATGAAGCACATCCTGAACAAGTGCGTGGAAGCGGGTAACGACCAGTTGATCCTCTGCGAGCGTGGCTCGAGCTTCGGCTACAACAACCTCGTGGTGGACATGCTCGGTTTCGGCATCATGAAACAGTTCGAATACCCGGTGTTCTTCGACGTGACCCACGCGCTGCAAATGCCCGGTGGTCGCTCGGACTCCGCCGGTGGGCGTCGTGCCCAGGTCACCGACCTGGCCAAGGCGGGCATGAGCCAGTCCCTGGCCGGCCTGTTCCTGGAAGCCCACCCGGACCCGGACAACGCCAAGTGCGATGGTCCTTGCGCCCTGCGCCTGGACAAGCTGGAGCCGTTCCTGGCCCAGCTCAAGCAGTTGGACGAACTGGTCAAGAGTTTTCCGACGGTAGAAACCGCGTAAGCACCGTTTCTCCGGTAGACTTTCCCTCGTTTTATGCTCAGGCCCGCGGGCCTGAGCCTTGTCGCCTGCAAGCCTGCCCCGTTGTTCCACCCTTGCGGTCGGTCAAAAGTTTTCCTTCAGCTGCGTCGTTTTCGTCAACTTTGGAGTGTTTACAACAATGGCAAAAATCGTCGACATCAAAGGTCGTGAAGTTCTCGACTCCCGTGGCAACCCCACCGTCGAAGCCGACGTGCTTCTCGATAACGGCATCATCGGTAGCGCCTGCGCGCCGTCCGGTGCTTCCACCGGTTCGCGCGAAGCGCTGGAACTGCGTGATGGCGACAAGAGCCGTTACCTGGGCAAAGGTGTACTGAAGGCCGTAGCCAACATCAACGGCCCGATCCGTGACCTGTTGCTGGGCAAGGATCCGGTGGACCAGAAAGCCCTGGATCACGCGATGATCAAGCTCGACGGCACCGAAAACAAAGGCAACCTGGGCGCTAACGCCATCCTCGCCGTGTCCCTGGCCGCTGCCAAGGCTGCTGCCCAGGACCAGGACCTGCCGCTGTACGCTCACATTGCCAACCTGAATGGCACTCCGGGTGTGTACTCGATGCCGGTGCCGATGATGAACATCATCAACGGTGGCGAGCATGCCGATAACAACGTCGACATCCAGGAATTCATGGTGCAGCCGGTTGGCGCCAAGACTTTCTCCGATGGCCTGCGCATGGGCACCGAGATTTTCCATCACCTGAAGGCTGTACTGAAGGCTCGTGGCCTGAGCACTGCCGTGGGTGACGAAGGCGGTTTCGCGCCAAACCTGGCGTCCAACGAAGATGCGCTGAAAGTGATCTCCGAAGCCGTGGCCAACGCCGGCTACAAGCTGGGCACTGACGTGACCCTGGCCCTGGACTGCGCAGCCAGCGAGTTCTATGAAGACGGCAAATACAACCTGTCGGGTGAAGGCCACGTATTCACTTCCGAAGGTTTTGCCGACTACCTCAAAGGTCTGACCGAGCGCTATCCGATCATCTCGATCGAAGACGGCCTGGATGAGTCCGACTGGGCCGGCTGGAAAGTCCTCACCGACAAGATCGGCGAAAAAATCCAACTGGTGGGCGACGACCTGTTCGTGACCAACACCAAGATCCTGAAAGAAGGCATCGACAAAAAGATCGCCAACTCGATCCTGATCAAGTTCAACCAGATCGGCACCCTGACCGAAACCCTGGAAGCCATCCAGATGGCCAAGGCAGCAGGCTATACCGCCGTGATCTCCCACCGCTCCGGCGAAACCGAAGACTCGACCATTGCCGACCTGGCTGTGGGCACCTCGGCGGGCCAGATCAAGACCGGTTCCCTGTGCCGTTCCGACCGCGTTTCCAAGTACAACCAATTGCTGCGTATCGAAGAGCAACTGGCGGGTAAAGCCAAGTACAACGGTCGCGGTGAGTTTCGCGGCTGATCGCTACTTGATGGTAAAGCATGGTAAAAAGTCGTTGGATTGCGTCGGAAAAACCACGATAGGGTGTTTTTCGACGCTAACCTGATGGCTATCTAGCACAAGCCTGGTCCTTCCAGGCTTCGTGCTATCAGTTGCTGCAAAAGTTTTACATGGCTGGCTTTTTTCACTGGATACCCGGATTTCGATGCGCAGTCCCAATTGGTTATTCCTCGTCTTGCTCTTGTTGCTGGCTGGCCTGCAGTACCGCCTATGGGTCGGTAATGGCAGCTTTGCGCAGGTAGAAGAACTGACCCAGCAGATTGCCGACCAGCACGCCGAAAACGAACGCCTGCTGGAGCGTAATCGCGTCCTTGACGCCGAAGTGCTTGAGCTGAAAAAAGGTACGGAGACCGTTGAAGAGCGGGCTCGTCATGAATTGGGCATGGTCAAGGAGGGTGAAACCCTCTACCAGTTGGCCCAATGAGTTACCGTCTACCGGCCTTCTGGGCCGTGATTCCTGCCGCGGGCGTCGGTGCCCGTATGGCCGCTGACCGTCCCAAGCAGTATCTGCAACTGGGCGGGCGCACCATTCTCGAACACAGCCTTGGCTGTTTTCTCGACCATCCATCGCTCAAGGGCCTGGTGGTCAGTCTTGCTTCTGATGATCCTTATTGGCCTGAACTGGCGTGTGCCGGCGACGCGCGTATCCATCGTGCGGACGGTGGCTCGCAGCGCTCGGGGTCGGTGCTCAATGCACTCTTGCAACTCAACGCCCTGGGCGCCAGCGACGACGATTGGGTGTTGGTGCACGATGCCGCGCGGCCAAACCTGAGCCGCGACGATCTCGACAAACTCTTGAGCGAACTGGCGGATGACCCGGTCGGGGGGCTGCTGGCCGTGCCGGCTCGCGATACCCTCAAGCGTGTCGACAAGCATGGGCGGGTGATGGAAACCGTCGACCGCAGCCTGATCTGGCAGGCCTATACCCCGCAGATGTTCCGCCTGGGGGCATTGCACCGTGCGTTGGCCGACAGCCTGGTGGCCGACGCCGTGATCACTGACGAAGCCTCGGCCATGGAATGGTCCGGCCAGGCGCCGCGCTTGATTGAAGGGCGTTCGGACAATATCAAGGTGACCCGGCCAGAGGATCTGGAGTGGTTGCGCTTACGCTGGGCTAATCGCAGGTAGGCCGCTGGCCTGCAGCGGCCCCATCGGGAGCAAGCCCCCTCCCACATTTGAAATGCATTCCAAATGTGGGAGGGGGCGTGTTTCCGATAGCGATAGGTTCAATCACTGATTGATCAACTGATGTACTCCGGCCTTTCAGCCAGCCCCGCCTTCAAGAAATCGACCAACTTGCGCACCTTCGGCGATAAGTGCCGCTGCTGTGGATACAGAGCCCACACCGCCGTATTCGGCGGCTGATGCGCCTCCAGCAATGACACCAGCGCGCCGCTGTGCAAATGCTCAAGCACGTAATAGTCCGGCAATTGGCACAACCCAACCCCTTGCAGCGTTGCATCCAGTACCGCCTGACCACTGTTGCAACGCCAGTTACCCTGCACCCGTTGAGAAAATTCGCGCCCGTCCTGAGCCAATTGCCAAATATCCGAGCTGCCGATCAGGCAGTTATGCCGACTCAATTCCGACAAGCTATGTGGCCGACCATACCTTGCAAGGTAGGAGGGCGACGCGCACAGGTACATGCGTCGGGGGGCCAGCCGACTGGCGACCATGCGCGAGTCTTGCAGGCGCCCCAGGCGAATCGCCAGGTCGAGGCCTTCGTGCACCAGGTCCAGTTGGCGGTTGGTCAGTTCAATATCCACGCGCAATTGCGGGTACAGCGCCATGAATCGCGTTACCAGCGGCACGATAAACCGTTCGCCGTAAGCCACCGCGCAGGTCATGCGCAACATGCCCTTGGGTTCACTGGTGAGGTCACCCACTGCGCGCAGGGCCTCTTCTCGACCGTCTTGTAGGCGCTGGCAGTGCTGCAGGAAGGTCTGGCCGGCTTCGGTCAGGGTGACCTTGCGTGTACTGCGATACAGCAACCGCGTTTGCAGCCGTTCTTCCAGGCGTGCCACCTGCCGGCTGATATGGGATGACGATACGCCCAGGCGCTCGGCCGCTGCCGTGAACTGATTGCATTCGGCGACGGCGACAAATTCATCGATGCCTTCCCAACGGTTTTCCAACATGTTGATTATCCCTGTACAGCAATAAAGTTTTGCTTTTGTCTGGATTATTCATCACCGGGCCATGTTTTACACTCACCGCCTCAGTTTTTAACCCATGGAGAAACCCGGATGATCAAGTCCCGCGCCGCCGTAGCCTTTGAAGCCAAGAAGCCCCTTGAGATCGTTGAAGTGGATGTGGCCATGCCCAAGGCGGGCGAGGTGCTGCTGCGCGTGGTCGCGTCCGGCGTGTGCCATACCGACGCCTACACCCTGTCGGGCGCTGACCCGGAAGGTATCTTTCCGTCGATCCTCGGCCATGAGGGCGGTGCGGTGGTTGAAGCCATCGGCGAGGGCGTGACCTCGGTGGCCGTGGGTGACCATGTGATCCCGCTGTACACGCCGGAGTGCGGCAAGTGCAAGTTCTGCCTGTCGGGCAAGACCAACCTGTGCCAGGCAATCCGCTCCACCCAGGGCAAAGGCTTGATGCCCGACGGCACTACACGCTTTTCCTACAAGGGCCAGCCGATTTTCCATTACATGGGTACCTCGACGTTCTCCGAGTACACCGTGTTGCCCGAAATCTCCGTAGCCAAGATCCCAAAAGAAGCGCCGCTGGAAAAAGTCTGCCTGCTGGGCTGCGGCGTCACCACCGGTATTGGTGCGGTGATCAACACCGCCAAGGTCAAGCCGGGTGACACCGTGGCGATCTTCGGCCTGGGTGGCATCGGCCTGTCGGCGGTGATTGGCGCGGTCAAGGCCAAGGCGGGTCGTATCATTGCGATCGACATCAACCCGGCCAAATTCGAAATCGCCAAGCAACTGGGCGCCACCGACTGCATCAACCCGAAAGACTACGATCGCCCGATCCAGGACGTCATCGTCGACTTGACCGACGGCGGTGTGGACTTTTCCTTCGAGTGCATCGGCAACGTGCAACTGATGCGCGCCGCCCTTGAGTGCTGCCACAAAGGCTGGGGTGAGTCGGTGATCATCGGGGTGGCCGGTGCCGGCCAGGAAATCGCCACCCGCCCATTCCAACTGGTCACCGGACGCGTCTGGCGCGGTTCGGCTTTCGGCGGCGTGCGCGGCCGTAGCGAGCTGCCAAGCTACGTGGAGATGGCTCAGACCGGCGAGATCCCGCTGGATACGTTCATCACTCACACCATGGGTCTGGAAGACATCAACAAAGCGTTTGACCTGATGCATGAAGGCAAGAGCATTCGTACCGTCATCCACTTTTGAGGTCGGCCATGAGTCTGGAGAACCTGTCGTGCCAGAAGAGCTTCGGCGGCTGGCATAAACGCTACAAGCATCATTCCGATGTCCTCGGCTGCGACATGACGTTCGCGGTCTACCTGCCGCCGCAAGCGGAGCAGGGCGGCAAGCTGCCGGTGTTGTACTGGTTGTCCGGGCTTACCTGTACCGACGAGAACTTCATGCAGAAGGCCGGCGCCCAGCGCATGGCCGCCGAGCTGGGGTTGATCATCGTCGCGCCGGACACCAGCCCCCGTGGGCCGGGTGTGCCCGGTGACCCGGACAATGCCTGGGATTTCGGCCTGGGCGCAGGCTTCTACCTCAATGCCACCCAGGAACCGTGGGCCAAGCACTATCGGATGCATGACTACGTGGTGCAGGAATTGCCGGCGTTGGTTGAAGCACATTTCCCTGCATCGGATAAACGTGGCATCAGCGGGCACTCCATGGGCGGGCATGGCGCGTTGGTCTGCGCGTTGCGCAACCCGGGACGTTACCTGTCGGTGTCAGCGTTTTCTCCGATCAGCAATCCGATGGATTGTCCTTGGGGGCAGAAGGCTTTCTCGCGTTATCTGGGCGAGGAGCGCTCGAAATGGCGTGAATGGGATGCCAGCGTGCTGATCAGCGAAGCGGTGCAAAAGCTGCCATTGCTGGTGGATCAGGGCGACCGCGACGATTTTCTCGCTGTGCAGCTCAAGCCTGAGGCCCTGATACAGGCGGCGAAGTTGGCCAACCACCCACTGGAGTTGCGCCTGCAGCCCGGCTACGACCATAGCTACTTTTTCATCGCCAGCTTCATCGAAGACCATTTGCGACATCATGGTCGTGCTTTGCTCGGTTAATGTGAGGCAAAAGTAGGTAGAATCACGCCCTGAATTAAATCGGGGCGTTTTTTTATGCGTATTGGCCACGGCTACGATGTGCACCGTTTCGCCGAAGGCGATTTCATCACCCTGGGTGGCGTGCGGATCGCGCACCACCATGGGTTGCTGGCTCATTCCGACGGCGATGTCTTGCTGCATGCCTTGAGCGATGCGTTGCTGGGGGCTGCGGCGCTGGGTGACATCGGCAAGCATTTCCCGGACACCGACCCTACTTTCAAGGGCGCGGACAGCCGTGTTTTGTTGCGCCATGTGGTCGGCCTGATCCACGCCAAGGGCTGGAAGGTCGGCAATGTCGACAACACCATCGTGGCCCAGGCGCCGAAAATGGCCCCGCATATCGAATCGATGCGAGCGTTGATCGCCGCTGACCTGAACATTGAACTGGATCAAGTGAACGTGAAAGCCACCACTACCGAAAAACTCGGGTTTACCGGTCGTGAAGAAGGCATTGCGGTGCACTCCGTTGCGTTGTTGCTGCGCGCATGAACGACCTGAAATTGCTGGGCCCACGGGCCTATGGCGAGGCGTTGGGCCGCGCTGTACTGAAGGCGACGGCTGAAGACTTCCAGGTCGACGAAGTGCTGGATATCCCGCTGACGGGTGACGGCGAGCACCTGTGGTTATGGGTGGAAAAACGCGGCCTGAATACTGAGGAGGCGGCCCGACGCATTGCCAAGGCGGCTGGCGTGCCATTGCGCACCGTCAGTTATGCTGGCCTCAAGGACCGTCAGGCGTTGACTCGCCAGTGGTTCAGCGTGCAATTGCCGGGTAAGGCCGACCCGGATATGAGCGGTGCTGAAAACGACACCCTCAAGATTCTCAAGATGACCCGCCACAAGCGCAAGCTGCAGCGCGGCGCGCATTCGGCCAACGGCTTCACATTGCGCCTGACACAACTGGAGGGCGATACCGCCGCCATCGATGCGCGCTTGCAGTTGATTGCGTCGCACGGCATTCCCAACTACTTCGGTGCCCAGCGTTTCGGCCATAACGGCGGCAACGTAGTGGACGCTCGTGAGTGGGCGGCGCGCAAGGCCCTGCCGGAGCAGCGCAATGTGCGCTCGCGGCTGCTGTCCACGGCGCGCAGCTTCCTGTTCAACAAGGTGTTGGCTGCGCGCGTTGCGGACGGTTCCTGGCAGCGTGCCCAAGTGGGCGACCTGTTGGCGTTTACCGACAGTCGCAGTTTTTTTCCGGCGGGGGAGGCTGAATGCAGCGATCCGCGCCTGGCCATTCTGGACCTGCACCCGACCGGGCCGCAGTGGGGCGAGGGTGACTCGCCCGCCACGGGCGCGACCTTTGCCTTGGAGCAGGCGGTCGCCGCCGAGGAAGCCGATCTGCGTGACTGGCTGGTGAATGCCGGTATGAGCCAGGAACGTCGCATTCTGCGACTGCCCATTGGCGGGTTGACGTGGCATTATCCCGCACCTGACATTCTGCAATTGGAATTCGTCCTGCCGGCCGGATGCTTCGCCACTGTCTTGGTGCGCGAGCTTGTTGATCTGGTGCCGGTGGGGCCGACGGACAACCCATGCGTATTCTGATATCAAACGATGACGGTGCCACCGCACCCGGTCTTGCCGCGCTCTATGGTGCGCTGCAGGATTACGCCGAGTGCGTGGTGGTCGCCCCGGATCAGGACAAGAGCGGCGCCAGCAGTTCGCTGACGCTCGACCGTCCGCTGCACCCGCAGGTTCTGGCCAATGGCTTTATCAGCGTAAACGGTACTCCCACCGACTGCGTGCACCTGGCGATCAACAGTTTGTTGGATCAAGAGCCGGATCTCGTGGTATCGGGCATCAACCTCGGTGCAAACCTGGGGGATGACGTGCTGTATTCCGGCACCGTGGCGGCGGCCCTTGAGGGGCGTTTCCTCGGTCGGACTTCGTTCGCTTTTTCCTTTGCCTCGCGGCAACTGGATAACCTGTCGACCGCCGCCTACTTCGCACGCAAGCTGGTGGAGGCTCATGGGTCGCTGGAGTTGCCGCCGCGTACTGTGCTCAACGTCAACGTGCCCAATTTACCGCTCGATCATATTCGCGGCATCCAGCTCACTCGCCTGGGCCATCGTGCCCGTGCGGCGGCGCCCTTGAAGGTGGTCGATCCGCGTGGCAAGGAAGGGTATTGGATTGCCGCCGCCGGCGACGCCGAAGACGGTGGCCCCGGCACGGACTTTCATGCGGTGATGCAAGGTTATGTTTCGATTACCCCGTTGCAACTTGATCGCACCTTCAGTGATGCCTTCAGTAGCCTCGATGGCTGGCTTGAGGGGCTGCGTTGATGGCGCGTGAACAAGACGACCTGTTGCGCCGTGGCATCGGGATGACTTCCCAGCGTACCCGTGAGCGCTTGATCCAGCGCCTGTACGAAGAGGGCTTGTCCAATGCCCAGGTGCTGGAGGTGATCCGGCGTACGCCTCGGCACCTGTTTGTCGATGAAGCCCTGGCGCACCGTGCCTATGAAGATACCGCGTTGCCCATCGGCCACAACCAGACTATCTCCCAGCCCTATATGGTTGCGCGCATGAGCGAACTGTTGCTGGCGGCGGGGCCGTTGGACAAGGTGCTGGAGATCGGCACCGGTTCCGGCTACCAGACGGCGGTGCTGTCGCAGCTGGTGGAGCGGGTGTTCTCGGTGGAGCGCATCAAGGTGCTGCAGGACCGCGCGAAGGAACGCCTGGTGGAGTTGAACCTGCGCAATGTGGTGTTTCGCTGGGGCGATGGTTGGGAGGGCTGGCCGGCCCTGGCTCCGTATAACGGCATTATTGTCACGGCGGTGGCCACCGATGTGCCGCAAGCCTTGCTGGATCAACTGGCGCCGGGCGGGCGCCTGGTCATCCCCGTGGGTTCCGGCGAAGTGCAACAATTGATGCTCATTATCCGGGAAGACGAAGGCTTTTCTCGGCATGTCTTGGGTGCAGTGCGTTTTGTACCCTTGCTCAATGGCCCGCTGGCTTGATCATTTATTCGCGGGCAGTGAATTCTGTTGGCGGCGATGTGTCTTACGGCGGGGTCTATCGTGTCAACATGATCGGAAGCCGGAATTAAACAGGGTGGATTTTTCGTTTCATCCCTGTGCCGGTATCAATCCAATGCCCAGTTATACTTGCGTCATATTTCAGGCCTGGTACAGGCGTTAACGTTCAGCCACCACAAAGGGAGCGGCGGGTGAGTCTCACAGGTCTTGCGCAGCGTATGAGTAAAACAAGTTTTCAGCGACTGGTGCTTGGCCTTGTCTTGAGTTCCTTATTGGCGGGCTGTTCAAGCTCACCCTCAAGTGGCGCGCGGGTTGTCGATCGCAACGCCAGTTCAGTCCCGCAAAAGCCCATGGTTACCACCGGCCAGTATGTCGTGCGAAAGGGCGACACGCTGTTCTCGATCGCCTTTCGTTACGGTTGGGACTACAAAGCGCTCGCTGCGCGTAACAGTATTCCTGTGCCCTATACGATCCATCCGGGGCAGACCATTCGTTTCGATGGGCGCACCGGTTCCACGCCTACGACAGTTGTGACAAACACTGGATCTTCGCCATCGTCTTCGAGCAAAACCACCATCATCACGCGGCCTGCCGGTACCGCCGCGCCTTCGACGGCGAGCAAGCCGGCACCCGCGCCGTTGCCACCTGCGGGCCCTGCGCCAACGGGTTGGGGATGGCCCTCGAACGGTGTGTTGATTGGAAAATTCTCTTCAAACGGTAGTTTGAATAAAGGCATTGATATCGCCGGGGATTTGGGACAGCCTGTTTTAGCTGCGTCTGATGGGACAGTGGTATACGCCGGGAGTGGTTTACGGGGCTACGGCGAGCTGGTCATCATCAAACACAGCGACACCTACGTCAGTGCCTACGGTCATAACCGCAGGTTGTTGGTTCGGGAGGGGCAGCAAGTCAAAGTCGGACAGACAATTGCCGAAATGGGATCAACTGGCACAGACCGGGTGAAACTGCACTTTGAGATTCGCCGTCAAGGGAAGCCTGTAGATCCGCTGCAATTCCTGCCCCGTCGTTGATGTGTTGCACAGCCTGTTCCCTCACGTAGAAGGAACAGGCTCCAGCGTTGCCAAGGATAAAGGCGTCGCTTGAGCTTGAGGTCGAACTCACCAAAGGACTATAACAATGGCTCTCAGTAAAGAAGCGCCGGAGTTTGACATCGACGATGAGGTTCTCCTTGAAATGGAGATTCTCACCGAGAAGGAATCATCGATGTCGAATCATGAAGGAAACGCACCACCTTCAGTTCGCACCAAATCCAAGAACTCCACAGCGTTAAAGCAACACAAGTACATTGACTACACGCGGGCGCTCGATGCGACCCAGCTGTACCTCAATGAAATCGGCTTTTCCCCTCTGTTGACTCCCGAAGAAGAAGTCCATTTTGCGCGCTTGTCGCAAAAGGGTGATCCGGCTGGGCGTAAGCGCATGATTGAAAGCAACCTGCGCCTGGTGGTGAAAATCGCCCGACGCTACGTCAATCGTGGCCTTTCCCTGCTGGATCTGATCGAGGAAGGCAACCTGGGCTTGATCCGGGCAGTGGAGAAGTTCGATCCGGAGCGGGGTTTCCGCTTCTCCACCTACGCCACCTGGTGGATTCGCCAGACCATCGAACGGGCGATCATGAATCAGACCCGCACGATCCGTTTGCCGATCCATGTAGTCAAGGAGCTCAACGTCTACCTGCGGGCGGCGCGTGAGCTGACACAAAAACTCGATCATGAACCTTCGCCTGAAGAAATCGCCAACCTGCTGGAGAAACCGGTAGGGGAGGTCAAGCGTATGCTCGGCCTGAACGAGCGCGTGTCTTCGGTCGATGTCTCGCTGGGTCCGGATTCGGATAAAACCCTGCTGGACACCCTGACGGATGATCGTCCGACGGATCCTTGTGAGCTGTTGCAGGACGATGATCTTTCCCAAAGCATTGACCAGTGGCTGTCGGAGCTTACGGACAAGCAGCGTGAGGTGGTGATTCGCCGCTTCGGCCTGCGTGGCCACGAGAGCAGCACCCTGGAGGATGTAGGCCTGGAAATTGGCCTGACCCGTGAGCGGGTGCGGCAGATCCAGGTGGAGGGGCTCAAGCGCTTGCGTGAGATCCTTGAGAAGAATGGCTTGTCGAGTGAGTCGTTGTTTCAATAACGCCGTAGCTTGCATGTGAGAGGGGGCTTGCTCCCGATAGCGGTAGATCGGTCACTGGATGCATTGACTGAGGCGCCGCTATCGGGAGCAAGCCCCCTTGCGCATTTTTGTGCCTGGCATAAAGGATGGTAATACCAAATCCCAGGCATAAAAAAACCCCGCTTTTAAAAGCGGGGTTTTTTCGACTAAGTCAGTACAAGTTAGATAACTTGAACTTCTTCAGCTTGCATGCCTTTCTGACCGCGGGTAGCGATGAAAGAAACCTGTTGGCCTTCTTTCAGGCTTTTGAAGCCGTCGGACTGGATAGCTTTGAAGTGTACGAACAGGTCGTCACCGGATTGTGGAGTGATGAAGCCGAAGCCTTTTTCATCGTTGAACCACTTAACGGTACCAGTTTGGCGATTAGACATGGTGTATCTCCTTGGACAAAGTTAACTGCGACTCAGGAAAAGCCCTGGCCGAGACTGAGTGCAAAGAGCAGGAAAAATTCTTGGAGATGGTTGGATCGAAATTCAACATATCGTGTAGAGATTCTCAGTGACACAAGCAACACAGTGGCGCCACCTTAACCCTTTTTCCGGAACGTGCCAATGATATTTCCGTAGGTTTCTCTATTTTCGTGACTGGCGGTGGTATTTACCGTCACCAACGGCGCCAACCCGAGGCCCGGCCCCGCTGGCGGCGGCTTTATACAGGCTTGCAGGTAAGCGCAGGCATCATCAAGAAAAGCCCCACGCCCTTTGAACCCTAAGGCTGGCCCCGGTAAGATGCCCCACAGAATTTCTCCACCTCGTTATTTCAGGACACCCGCCATGAGCATCAAATCGGACAAGTGGATTCGCCGCATGGCGCAAGAGCACGGCATGATCGAGCCCTTCGTAGAGCGCCAGATGCGTGGCGAAGGCGCCGAACGCCTGATCTCGTACGGGGTTTCCAGCTACGGCTACGACGTGCGTTGCGCTGACGAATTCAAGGTGTTCACCAACATCAATTCGGCGACCGTCGATCCGAAAAACTTCGACGAGAAAAGCTTCGTCGACATCAAGAGCGACGTGTGCATCATCCCGCCGAACTCCTTCGCCCTGGCGCGTACTGTGGAGTTCTTCCGCATCCCACGCGACGTGTTGACCATCTGCCTGGGCAAAAGCACCTACGCCCGCTGCGGCATCATCGTCAACGTGACGCCGCTTGAGCCTGAGTGGGAAGGGCACGTCACCCTGGAGTTCTCCAACACCACCACCTTGCCAGCGAAGATCTACGCCAACGAAGGCGTGGCGCAGATGCTGTTCCTGCAATCCGACGAGGCCTGCGAAGTGTCTTACAAGGACCGTGGGGGCAAGTATCAGGGCCAGCGTGGCGTTACTCTCCCACGCGCTTGATCGAAAGCTCTTACACGTAAAGGGAATTAGTCTGCGGGAAGTGACTCTATTAGGTGTACAGCCTCGGCGTGTGTAAAACACGCCGGGCCATGCTTGAGGAGTGCTTTATGAAGATCGACCCGCGAATCAGCGCCGAACTTGCCCGGCTGGAGCCCAACCAGATTGGCGTTCTAGCCTGGTCCCTGATGGCCGACCCTGCTTATGCGGGCGGTATCCCTGGCCAACCTGATCCAGACTCTCCGCAGCCTGATGAGCCGAATGAGCCCGCTGGCGTTCCACCTCACGATGAGCCGCCACCTGTGCCGGTGGCATGAGCCGGGTGGCCAGTTCTCAGCGAACTGGCCATACTCCCTGATCGGCTACGACAAAGATCTGCTCATCGTCACTCGGCGAAACCGGATAGCCGCCGGTAAAAGCGCCAAACGCCGGCAGCAGGCTGATCCGCCTGCCAATCTGGAAGCACGCCAGGCGCAGACTTTGCCGGCCTTTGCCGCGCAAGCGATACACCGGGTGCACGTGCCCTGCCAATACATGGTGGCTGGCATGGGCGTCCGGTTCGTGCTGCAGGGCAAACGGACCCATCAGCAGCGGCTCCGGGATCACTTCGATGCGCAGGTCGGCCGGAGGGTCACCCGCCCGCTTATCGTGATTGCCCCGAATCAACGTCAGGCTCAACCCGCGATGGCGCTCACGCCAGGCCCTGAGTGCGCCCAGGGTGCCACTGGCGTGTGAGCCCGGCCCATGCAGGAAATCTCCTAGAAAGATCACCTGTTCACAGGCAAAGGCTGCCAGCAGTTGGTCCAGCTTCGTCAGGTTTTCTTGGGTGGTGCCTTGTGGCACCGGCTGGCCGAGGCTGCGATAAGCCGACGCCTTGCCGAAATGCGCATCGGCAATCAACAGGCAGCGGCGCGCAGGCCAGTAGATCGCTTTGTCAGGCAGCAGCCACAATTCTTGTTTCTCAAGGGTTATCGAGCAAACCATCAGCGCTTCCCGTTATCCGCGACCTTTTCCAGGTCCTTGACCATCCGCGCAATACGCTCCGAGAGTTTTTCCGAACTCATGCTTTCGCGCATGCGTTCAACCAGCAGGGGAAAGGCCAGGGGCGTCGGCCGTTCGATAAGGTGCAGGTCAAGTTGCAGTGCGGACAAATGCAGCAACGTCTCTTCCAGCCGATGAATATCCAACTCATCACGCAGGACTTCTTCGCCGGCCTGGCTCAGCAGCAGGTTCTGCGGGTCATATTGCTTGAACACTTCGAAGAACAAGCCACTGGAGGCCTGCACCTGGCGCGTGCTTTTTGGCGCACCGGGATAGCCGGCGAATACCAGCCCGGCGATGCGTGCGATCTCGCGAAAGCGGCGCAGGGCCAGTTCCCCGGCGTTCAGGCTGGCCGCCACATCCGCCAGCAGGTTTTGCGGGCTGAGCAATGCGGGGCAGAGTAAACCTGGCCAGTCCAGAGGCGTGGCACTCAACAGTTCCAGCCCATAATCATTGACCGCAATCGAGAATGTCACCGGTTGCTGTTGGCTGACCCGCCACGCCAGAAGGCTTGCCAAACCCAAATGCACTTGGCGCCCGGCAAAGGGATAGAGAAACAGGTGCCAGCCTTCGCGCGACTTCAACGCCTCTGCCAGCAGGTGATTGCGTGTGGGCAGGCCCGACCAGCGCAGCTGGGTTTGCAACAAGGGTTGTACCGCTTGCATTTCCGGCCCGTCGAAATGCCCGTGCGCCGCCGCATCAAAACGCTCGATCACCGCCTGGGCCAGTTCATTGGAAAGCGGCATGCGCCCGCCATTCCAGCGCGGTACCGCAGCTTTTTTGGCGGTGCTGCGTTTGACATAGGCGGTCATGTTTTCCACGCGCACCAACTCCAGCAGCCGCCCGGCAAACAGGAAGCCATCCCCCGGTTTGAGCCGAGCAATAAAACCCTCTTCCACGCTGCCCAGGTGCTTGCCGCCGCCGCCCTTGCTCCAGAACTTCAACTGGATGCTCGCGTCACTGACGATGGTGCCCACGCTCATGCGATGCCGCCGCGCCAGGCGCGCGTCGGGAACGCGCCAGATGCCGTGCTCATCCGGCTCCACGCGGCGGTAATCCGGATACGCCGTCAGCGACAGCCCGCCATGGCGCACAAAGCCCAAGGCCCAGGCCCAATCCTCATCGGTGAGGTTGCGGTAAGCCCAGGCTCCCTGTACTTCGGCCAACAAGGCCTGCGGGGTAAAGCCGCCGCCCAGGGCCATGCTCACCAAATGTTGTACCAGCACGTCCAAAGGCTTTTCAGGCGATTGGCGCGCTTCGATGCGTCGCTGGGCGATTGCGTCCTGGGCGGCGGCGGCTTCCACCAGCTCCAGGCTATGGGTGGGCACCAGCGTCACCCGCGATGGGCGGCCGGGCGCGTGGCCGGAACGTCCGGCGCGCTGCATCAGGCGCGCCACGCCTTTGGCCGAACCGATTTGCAGCACACGCTCCACCGGCAGGAAGTCCACGCCCAGATCCAGGCTGGAGGTGCAGACCACTGCCTTGAGCTGGCCGTCTTTCAAGGCTCGCTCGACCCAGTCGCGGGTCTCCCGGGACAGTGAGCCGTGATGCAGGGCAATCACACCGGCCCAGTCCGGGCGGGCGTCCAGCAGCGCCTGATACCAGATCTCCGACTGCGCCCGCGTATTGGTAAACACCAGGCAACTGCTGCTGGCGTCGACTTCGGCGACCACTTGCGGGAGCATTTTCAGGCCGATATGCCCGGCCCAGGGAAAGCGCTCGGCGATGGGGGGCAACAGGGTGTCGATTTTCAGTAGCTTGGCCGTTTGCCCCTGCACATTGATCCCGTCGCCGTGTGGGACCAACACCTCAAGCGCGTGGGCCTGGTTCCCCAAAGTGGCGGAGATGCCCCACACCATTAATTCCGGATGCCAACGGCGCAACCGCGCCAGCGCCAGTTGCAGCTGCACGCCGCGCTTGTTGCCGATCAGTTCATGCCACTCATCCACCACCACCATGCGCAAGTGCGCCAGGCTCGTTTCGCTGTCGGCGCGGGCGAGCATCAGGGTCAGGCTTTCCGGGGTGGTCACCAGCGCGGTGGGCTGGCGTCGGGTCTGGCGTGCGCGCTCGCTGCTGCTGGTATCACCGGTACGCAGGCCGACACTCCAGGGAATCTGCAAGGCCGCAAGCGGCGCTTCCAGGGCGCGTGCCGTATCGGCGGCCAAGGCGCGCATCGGCGTGATCCAGAGCACGGTCAGCGGCGGTGCCGGCACTTTGCGTTTACCCGCCGCGGGCGGGCGCGTGCCGGCGAAGCGATTGAGCGCGGCAAACCACAACGCATAGGTTTTACCGGCGCCGGTGCTGGCGTGCAGCAAACCCGATTGGCCGGCCTTGACGGCAGCCCATACGTCTTTCTGGAAGGTGAACGGCTTCCAGCCCTGGGTGGCAAACCATGTCTTGGCGAAGTCGAGGGGTTTTGCCATGGGGCAGGTGCTCTGGAGGCTCTAAGTCAAAGACCCTCCAGGCGCCCCAAAGGTTTACTTCAAGTTGCCACTCAAGAACTGCTGCAGGCGTTCGCTCTTCGGGTTGCCCAACACGTCTTCCGGCGCACCTTGCTCTTCGACCAGGCCCTTGTGCAGAAACAACACCTGGCTCGACACCTTGCGCGCAAAACTCATCTCGTGGGTCACCATGATCATGGTGCGACCTTCTTCGGCCAGGCCCTGAATCACCTTCAACACCTCACCGACCAGTTCCGGGTCGAGGGCCGAAGTCGGTTCGTCGAACAACATCACCTCAGGCTCCATGGCCAGGGCGCGGGCGATGGCCACCCGTTGCTGCTGGCCGCCGGACAGGAACGCCGGGTACTGGTCGGCCACTCGTGCCGGCAAGCCCACCTTGTCCAGGTAGCGACGGGCGCGGTCTTCGGCGTCCTTCTTGCTGCAGCCCAGCACCCGGCGCGGGGCCATGGTGATGTTTTCCAGCACGCTCATGTGGCTCCACAGGTTGAAGTGTTGGAACACCATCGCCAGGCGCGTGCGCAAGCGTTGCAGTTCGGCGTCATCGGCCACGCGCATGCCGTGGCGGTCGCTGACCATGCGGATCTGTTGACCATCCAGGGTCATGGCGCCGTCATTGGGCGTCTCCAGGAAGTTGATGCAGCGTAAAAAGGTACTCTTGCCGGAGCCGCTGGCGCCGATCAGGCTGATCACGTCGCCGGTCTTGGCCTTGAGCGAAACACCTTTGAGCACTTCATTGTCGCCATAGCTTTTATGCAGGCCTTCAACAGTCAATTTGTACATGGAGCGTGCATCCTCAAGGCGAAAGTAGGTAGCCGCTGCGGTAGGCCTCAATGCCGGCGACATGGCTGATCACCATCCCGGCAGTGGCCATCCGCCGCAGCGAACGGGCGTAAAGCAGGCCGGCGTTTTTACACTGCACGGGTGTTACGCGGTCGGTAATGGGGTCGATGATTTCGGCGATCAGTTGCCCGGCTTCCAGGTACTCACCGGGCAGGGCGCTGAACACCAGCAGGCCGCCGACCGGCGTGGCCACAGGCTCCACACCTGCCAGCGGAGTGGCCGGGTAGGGCAGTTCGGGCAGTGGCGCGATGTCGCCTTCAATCGCACCGAAGTGAATCAAGTAGTCGATGATCGCCTGGCAGTCGAGGGCCGCCAGGCCGTGGTTGACGTCGCCCTGGCCACGCAACTCGACGGTCACCGAGAAGCTGCCCATGGGAATCGGGAAGCGCTCGCCAAAACGTTGCTGCAACTGCCACCAGACCAGGGTGAAACACTCATCGAACGACTGCCCACCGGAGTCGGTGGCGAGCAGGTTGGCTTCCGAGCCGAGATAGCGCGCCAGCGGTTCCACCTGCGGCCAGGCTTGCGGGGTGGTGTACAGGTGCGCCACGGCTTCGAAGTCGCAATGCAGGTCGAGCACCATGTCGGCATCGCAGGCCAGGCGTTGCAGCACCAGGCGTTGGCAGTGCAATTGGGTGTCGGCTGTTTGCGCGGCGAGGGCGCCGCGCAGCGCGCTGCGGATCAGCTCGAGGTTGTGCTGTGGGTCATCCCCGAGCCGCTCCTCGATCTGGTTGCCCACTTCGTCACTGAGGTCGACAAACCGGCGGTTGAAGTTCTGCCCGCTTTCCAGTTCGTAGCGACCCAGGGGCGTGTCCATCAACACCTGTTCCAGGCCCGCCGGGTTGGCAATGGGTACCAGCGCGATCTCACTGCGCAGGCGGCCGGCCGCTTCCAGTTGCGCCAGGCGCGCCTTGAGGTGCCAGGCCACCAGCATGCCCGGCAGCTCATCGGCGTGCAGCGATGACTGGATGTAGATCTTGCCTTCAGCCTGTTCCGGGCCGAAGTGAAAACTGTGAATCTGCCGCGCCGTGCCTGGCACCGGTGCGATCAGATCATGTACCTGATGTCGCATGACTGCTCCTACGCGTGAAAAGCGGCTTAATGGCTGGGGCCCAGGAAAGCCAGCCAACGGCGCTCCGCCAGACGAAACAGACCCACCAAGGCAAAGGTCACAGTCAAGTAGATCAGTGCAGCGATACCAAATGATTGAAAGGTCATGTAGGTGGCCGAGTTGGCATCCCGGGCCACCTTGAGAATGTCGGGCACCGTTGCAGTGAAGGCCACCGTGGTCGAGTGCAGCATCAGGATCACTTCATTGCTGTAATACGGCAACGAGCGACGCAGGGCCGAGGGCATGATCACGTAGGCATATAGCTTCCAGCCGGTAAGGCCGTAGGCTTTAGCCGCTTCGACTTCGCCATGGGCCATGCTGCGGATCGCCCCGGCGAAAATCTCGGTGGTGTAGGCGCAGGTGTTGAGGGCGAAGGCGAGGATGGTGCAGTTCATCGCATCGCGAAAAAATGCATCCAGTACCGGCTGCGCGCGCACGGCCGCGATGCTGTAGATGCCGGTGTAGCAAATCAGCAACTGGATATACAGCGGCGTGCCGCGGAACAGGTAGGTGTAGAACTGCACCGGCCAGCGCACCCAGCGCTTGGATGATACGCGGGCGATGGACAGCGGGATCGACACCAGAAAACCGAAGACCAGCGACAGGCTCAGCAGCCACATCGTCATCGCGAGCCCGGTGATGTGCTGGCCGTCGCTGTACAGGAAGGGCCGCCAGTATTGCTGCAGAAGTTCGATCATCGCACGGCCTCCCGGGACCCAGCGGAGTAGCGACGTTCAAGCCGACGCAGGACGAAGTTGGAAGCGCTGGTAATCAGCAGGTAGATCAACGCGGCAAGCACCAGGAAATAGAACAGCTGATAGGTACTCTTGCCGGCATCCTGGGCCGCCTTGACCAGGTCCGCCAGGCCAATGATGGAGACCAGCGCGGTGGCCTTGAGCATCACCATCCAGTTATTGCCGATGCCCGGCAGGGCAAAGCGCATCATCTGCGGGAAGGTCACGTAGCGAAACCGTTGCCCGCGCTTGAGGCCATAAGCGGTCGCCGCTTCCAACTGCCCACGGGGCACGGCGAGGATGGCGCCGCGAAAGGTCTCGGTAAAATAGGCACCGTAGATGAAGCCCAGGGTAATGACCCCGGCGCTGAATGGGTCGATCTCGATGTAGTCCCATTCCATGAAGTCGGTAAAGCCGGTCAGCCAGATTTGCAGGCTGTAGAAAATCAGCAGCATCAGCACCAGGTCGGGCACGCCGCGAATCAGGGTGGTGTAGAGCTGGGCGGGAATGCGCAACAGGCGCACGCTGGACAATTTGGCGCTGGCGCCGAGCAGGCCCAGCAGGACACTGACGGCCAGGGAGGCGACCGACAGTTTCACGGTCATCCACGTACCTTGCAGCAACAGCGGGCCGAACCCCTTCAAACTGAAGGCACTGAGCCCCAGGGTTTGTAAAAGATCTTCAAACATGAATTCAGGACCTATGGCGATAAAAAAGCGCCCACCTGAAAACGGTGGGCGCCAGGGTGTTATTTACCGCTGTACAGGTTCAGATCGCCGAAGTGTTTCTTCTGGATGGTGGCGTAGGTGCCATCATCGTGTAACGCTTTGATACCTTTATCGAGAAGCGCCTTCAGCTCTTTGTTACCTTTTTTGATACCGACCGCAGTTTTAGACGGCAGCAATGGGTCGTCGATAGGCTTGCTGACTTCGTAGCCAGCGCCCGCCGGCGACTTCAGGAAGCCCAGTTCGGCTTGCAGCATGTCTTGCACCGAAGCGTCGAGACGCCCGGAGGTCAGGTCGGCGTAGACCTGGTCCTGGTTGGCGTAGGCTTTGGTGGTCACACCGGCTTTATCCAGTACGGCCTTGGCGTAGGCTTCCTGGATGGTGCCTTGCTCGTAGCCTACGGATTTGCCCTTGAGGGATTCAGGCGTGGAGAAGTTCGCGCCTTTTTTGAACACCAGCGAGGTCGGGCCAGAGAACAGTTCGCTGGAGAAATCGATCGCCTTTTCACGGGCTTCAGTCACGGTCATGGAGGAAATCACGCCATCGAACTTGTTGGCGTTGAGGCCTGGAATCATGCCGTCGAAGTCACTTTCCACCCACTTGCACTTCACTTTCAGCTCGGCGCAGATCGCATTGCCCAGGTCGATATCGAAGCCCACCAGGCTGCCGTCGGCGGCCTTGGACTCGAATGGTGCGTAGGACGGATCGACACCAAAACGCAATTCCTTGTATTCCTTGGCCAGCGCGGTACCAGCAGCCATGCACAGAGCCAGTGCAGAAAGGGTCAGCAATGCTTTTTTCATTATGTATTCCCTGGAAACCAAGATAAGCGCTTGTGGCGCGTTTAGGACTGTTACTGAACGGTGTCAGACGGATCACAAGTAGCAATTTCTGCACCATAGTTCCGGATGATCGGTTTAAAAGGTGGGATAAGGGAGTTGTGAGTGTAGGATATGCCCGAAAATGGGCATTGAATTTTCAATGCACCATCTTGGAACGCATGCGGTTGGAAATACCTGTCAGCTCAGCAAGTCTTGTAGGATGACCAAGGTGTCAGCCTCGTCCACCGACTTATCCTGCCGCCACCGCAACATCCGTGGAAAACGCACCGCGATGCCACTCTTGTGCCGTTTGGACAAAGCGATCCCCTCAAACCCCAGCTCAAACACCATGCTCGGCGTCACGCTGCTGACGGGACCGAATTTCTCTACTGTAGTTTTGCGCACGATGGCATCGACTTTGCGCATTTCTTCGTCGGTCAGCCCTGAATAAGCCTTGGCGAATGGCACCAATGTGCGTTCCGTGCCCGGCGGGCCGTCCCACACCGCAAAGGTGTAGTCGCTGTACAGGCTGGCGCGCCGCCCGTGGCCGCGCTGGGCATAGATCAACACCGCGTCGACGCTGAAGGGGTCGACTTTCCATTTCCACCACACGCCCATGTCCTTGGTGCGACCCACGCCGTACAGGCCATCACGCGCCTTGAGCATCATGCCTTCCACGCCGAGGCGGCGAGAATCTTCGCGTTGCTCGGCCAACTGCGCCCAATCAGTGGCCGTCAGCAAGGGCGAGGGCAACAGCACAGGGCTGTTGCACTGAGCAATGACCTGCTCAAGTTGGCTGCGCCGCTCGGCCTGGATGTGGTTGCGCCAGTCGTGGCCCTGGTATTCCAGCAGGTCGTAAGCCAGCACGGCGACGGGCGCATCCTCGAGGACTTTTTTGCTCAGGGTTTTGCGGCCGATCCGCTGTTGCAGCAGGGCAAAGGGTTGCACAGTGTCCTTCCACACCACGATTTCGCCGTCGATCACCGTGCCATCCGGCAGGCTACCGGCCAGGCTGTGGAGCTCGGGAAAGCGCTCGGTGACCAGTTCTTCGCCGCGTGACCAGACCCATAACCGACCCTCGCGCTTGACCAACTGCGCGCGGATGCCGTCCCACTTCCATTCCACCTGCCAGTCGCTGGGTGAGCCAAGCAGCGCGTCGAATTGCTCGAGCGGTTGCGTCAACCCGTGGGCGAGAAAAAATGGATAAGGCTGCCCGCCGCGTTGCGCATGTTCGTCGGATGATTCGGCGGCGATCAGCTTGAGGTAGCCCTCGGCGGTCGGGCGGTTGGACAAGTCGGTGTAGCCCACCAGGCGCTGGGCCACGCGTTTACTGTCCAGGCCGGCCATGGCGGCGAGGGCCCGGGTGACCAGCAATTTGGAGACGCCGACACGAAAGCTGCCGGTGATCAACTTGATGCAGACCATCAAGCTCGGTTGATCCAGTTGCGCCCACAACGCGGGCAGGCGCTCGGTCAGTTCCTGTGGCGATAAGCCGCGCAGAGGCAGGAGCTTGTCTTCAAGCCACGTCGCCAGGCCATCCTCCGAGGTGTAGGCGGATTCCGGTAATAGCAAGGACACCGTCTCGGCCAGATCGCCCACCGACTGGTAGCTCTCTTCGAATAGCCAGGGCTCGATCCCCGATGCTTGCGTGGCCATTTCCCGTAGCAAGCGTGTGGGTACCAGTTGCCGTGGCCGGCCGCCGGATAAAAAGTACACGGCCCAGGCGGCGTCTGCCGGCGATGCCTGTACAAAATAGGCTTGCAGCGCCGCGAGCTTGGCGTTGCTGGAGGTCGTGGCGTCGAGGTTGGCGTACAGCTCGGCAAAGGCTTTCATGCCGTGGCCTCTTCTTCATCATCGCCATATTCGGTAGTGAAACCCTGGGCATCCAGGCCTTTTTCCCTCAGGTGGCGCACCAATACGTCGACGGAGCCGTGGGTGACCATCACCCGTTCGGCGCCGGTTTGCTCGATGGCCCACAGCAGGCCCGGCCAGTCGGCGTGGTCCGATAATACAAAGCCCCGGTCGACGCCGCGCCTCCGCCGGGTACCGCGCAGGCGCATCCAGCCGCTGGCGAATGCATCGCTGTAGTCGCCGAAGCGGCGTATCCAACTGCTGCCACCTGCGGAGGGCGGAGCGATAATCAGGGCCTGACGCAACAGCGGATCGGTCTTGTTGAAATCGCCGGCATACAGGGTTTCAGGAATATAGATGCCGGCCTCGCGATACACCCGGTTCAACGGTTCGACCGCGCCATGGCTGAGGATGGGGCCGATGCTGGCGTCGATGCCATGCAGAATGCGCTGGGCCTTGCCGAAGGAGTAACAGAACAGCACGCTGGCCTTGCCTTGCGCGATATTCCCCTGCCACCAGTGGTTGATCCCGGCAAAAATCTGCGCCTGCGGCTGCCAGCGGTAGATCGGCAATCCAAAGGTCGATTCGGTGATGAAGGTGTGACAACGCACAGGCTCGAACGGCGCACAGGTGCCATCGGGCTCGACCTTGTAGTCGCCGGACGCCACCCACACTTCGCCCTGGTATTCCAGCCGCACCTGGGCCGAGCCGAGCACATGACCGGCCGGGTGGAAACTCAAGGTCACGCCGTGGTGCACCAGTGGCTCGCCGTAGGCCAGGGTTTGCAGGTTGATGTCCTGGCCCAGCCGCGAACGCAGGATGCCTTCGCCGGGTGCGGCCGCCAGATAATGCTGGTTACCGGTGCGGGCGTGGTCGCCGTGGGCGTGGGTGATCACGCAGCGCTCTACCGGGCGCCAGGGGTCGATGTAGAAGTCTCCGGCGGGGCAGTAAAGACCCTCGGGGCGAGCGATGACAAGGTCCATGGACGTGCCGGGGGCAATGGGCTTATCAGGTAGGAGGCGGCCGGGACGTGAGAAGTTCGATTATTGTAGTGAGCGGGCTTGCCCCGCGCTGGGGGGGGCGAAGCCGCCCTAAACTCAGACACCACGGTCTTTCTGAAACACCGCAGCGTCCTTGTTGGGGCGGCTGCGCCGCCCAGCGCGGGTGTAGAACCGTAGACATCGTTTACATCTGAAACCGGGGACATCGTTTACACATTTGAAGCTTGGACGCGAGTCATTCCCCGTCCAAGCCTCCCCAAGGGA